>JAPPKD010000295.1 GCA_028820215.1 Spirochaetaceae bacterium
GCGTGGCGGACGATGGCATCGGAGACCCGGCGATGGCGCCGGCAGTCGACGGGCTGCTCGCGAGCCCACGCCAGATAGCGGGACACCGCCGGCGGCGTCGCCAGCGGCCGATCGCCGAGCACCAGGAACAGGTCCGCGGGGGCGGCCGGAAGAGGCTCGAAACGCGGCTCCCCGCCGCCGTGGAACAGCCCCGTGCCGCCGTAGGTGGACACGGCCACGTCGTAGCCGCTGCCGCGTCCTCCCTGCGCGGCGCGATGCGCGCTCAGTGCGGTGCGGAACACCGTGTCGAGCCTTACCTCGCGATCAGGGCGATCGAGCAGCGCGCGGGTCACCGCCACCGCCACCGCGGCGCTCGCCCCCAGGCCCAGCTTGCGTCCGTCCCCGGTCAGTGCGCCGGAGTCCACCGCCACCGCCGCCGGATCCGGCGCCCGCCCGAGCTCGGTCGCGCACGCGTCGACCACCGCATCCAGCAGGCCGCCCGCGCCGGCACGCCACGCGAACCGGTCGACGCCGTCGGTGCCCTCGATGCGCAACGCGTCCGCCGCCGGGCGCACGCGCACGCATACGCGCGGCTCCACCGCGGCCGCCACCCCCAGTCCGCCGGGCTGCAGCACCGCGTATTCGCCCAGCAGCAGCACGCTGCCCGGCGCGCTGCACACCCATGCCTCAGCCGCCACGGACCACTCCCGCCCCGACTGCCGACACGAGCGGCGGCGGCGCAGCCGGGCACGCCGCAGCCAGCGCCGCTGCCACCCGCCGCGCGTCGCCGTCGAGGCACAGCACCTTGACCTGCGGGCCCGCGTCCATCGTCTCCCACGCGGCCACGCCCTGTTCCCGCAGCTCCTCCACCGCCGCGAGCAGCACGAGCGTCTCCGGCAGCCAGTAGCGGATCGGCGGATCGGCCGCGAGCATGGTCGCGAACATGCGGGAGTAGCTCTTGCGAATCGCCACGCCGAGCCGCGGCAGATCACGGTCCCGCACCGCGGCCACCGCCTCCCGGTACAGCCCGGGACTGTCGGCCACCCATCCCGCATACGCCGGCGAGGTAAGCCGCACCCGCTCCATCGCCTCGCGCGAGCCGATCGGCTTGGCGGCGGCGGTGACCACGGCGACCACCACCCGCAACTCCGGCCACGCCTCCGCCGGGACCAGCGGCCGCGCCTCCTCGGCGCCGGCCGGCAGCGATACGAAGCCGCCGAACACGGCCCGCGCCGCGGACGCCGAGCCCACCCGCGCCAGCGCGGAGAGCTCGCCGTCCGGGAGCTCCGCGCCGCACGCCGCGCTGCACGCTGCCGCCAGCGCCGCGAACCCGGAGGAGGAGCTGGCCAGGCCGGCCGCACTCGGGAAGTCGTTGCGCGCGTGGATGCGAAAGCCGTTGCGGGTCCCGCACCGGACGCGAACCGCGTCCAGGAACGGCCGGTAGCGGGCCGGGTCGAGGCGGCGGCCGTCCAGGTCCACGGTGTCGCCGTCGCCGTCGAGCCGCACCAGCACGCGGCTGCGGAGCGCCGCGAGCGAGATGCCCAGGCTGGGCGTGGCCGGCAGGTTGCGCTCCGCGTCCGCCTTGCCCCAGTACTTGACCAGCGCCAGGTTCGGGTGGGCGACCGCGGTGGCCACTCCCGCCTCCTCGGGCGCCATCGCGGGACGCCGGGGCGCAGCGCGGCCAGCGCCGCGGCGGCGGCGGCGCCGTCGACTGTGCCGGCGCCGGCGATGCGGTCGGCGACCCGCTCCACCTCCGGGCCGCGCGCGCCGGCCTGAAACGCCAGCCGGCGCGCGTGCAGGCGCAGATGGCCGCGCTGGATCCCCTCTCCGACCAGCGCCATCAGCGCCGCCAGGTTCTGTGCGAGCCCCACCGCGCACGCGATCCGGGCGAGCGGCCGCGCGCCGGGATTGCCCAGCACCTGCAGGGCGAACCGTGCGCCGGGATGAACGCTCGTTGCCCCGCCCACCGAGCCGAGCGGGATCGGCACCGACAGCTCTCCGACGAGCTCGCCATCCTGGCGGCGATAGGCGGACAGCGGCCCATATCTTCCCGAGCGGCCGGCGTGCAGGTGGGCTGCCGCCTCCACGGCCCGCGTGTCGTTGCCGGTCGCCAGCGCCACCGCGGATATGCCGTTCATGATCCCCTTGTTGTGGGTGACCGCACGGTCGGGATCGTCGGCGGCCACCGCGGTTGCCCGCACCACCCGCTCGGCCATCTGCGCGCCGCTGCGCCCGGCACGCGCCAGCCGATGTTCAGGGCAGGAGAACCGGGCCGTGCAGAGGTTGTGCCGCGACGCGTTGGTGACGATCGACATCAGCACCGTCCCGCCGCCGGCCCGCTCCAGCAACGGGCGGAGCGCCTCGCCCGCGGTGTTGACCTTGTTGGCGCCCATCGCGTCGCGGGCGTCAAGGTCCACCTCCACCTTGAGCACGCCGCTGGCCGGCAGAGGGAGCGCCCGCAGGCCGCGGTAGCCGCCGCCGCGCGCCACCAGCGTCGGCACCGCCGCGTCCACCTGGTCGCGAATCTCGGGCTCGGCTGCACGCACCGTTTCAGCGGCGGCCGCCGCACCGTCGACGAATACCTGCACCGTCGCCATCGGCACCCCGCCGCTCGTTGCGATTCCCCCGCCGCGGCGCAGCAGCCGGGCGGCGTGGGTGGCGGCGGCGATCACCGACGGCTCCTCGGTCGCCATCGGCACGGCAAGCTCGCGGCCGTCGATCAGGAACCCGGCGGCGATCCCCAAGGGCACCGACAGCACGCCGACCGCCGATTCGACCATAAGGTCGGCCAAGTCCAGCGCGTCGTCCGGCGCGCCGGTGGCGGCGTGCTCGACGTCGCCGAGCGGATGGCCGCCGGCAGCGGCGGCGCTCCGCAGCATGGCGCGCCGCTCCGCGACGGTTGCGTAACGGAAACGGTCGGGCAGGGTCACGGTGTGCCGTTCAGGCGGCGCCGACCGATGCCGTCTGTCATCGCGTCATCACCGCGCCCGCGGGCGTGAGCTACGGGCGCGTGTCTCTCTGGTAGTCGTAGAGTCGGTAGCCGTCCTCGCGAATGCCGCTCAGGTAGAACCGCTTGGCCGGTACGACTTCGTCGTCAGCGACGGTTCCGCCGTCCGACTCGGGCACGCCGGGACTGCCCATCCACCGGTCGTATTGCCCGAAGGTAGCCGGAACCGCATGGTCGAGTTCCTCGTCCAGGGTCCAGGACCGGATCACCTCGGGCGCTCCCGCCGCCACACGGCCGGCGACCACCACCGCGGTGTTGCCGGAGCCGTAGGAGAACAGCAGCACCTGCCGGCCGACGATATCGTCGCCCAGGCGCTGGTAGCGTCTCCAGAGCACGGACGCCAGGCCCAGGAACAGCGCGCCCGAGTAGATGTTGCCGATCACGCCGACGGGTTCGACGGCCGCGTCCAGGTCACGTTCGGCCAGGAATGCCCGGCTGGCGGCCTTGTCGAGCCCCAGGTGGCGGCTGATCAGCTCGCTCATCGCCTCCACCGGAAGCGTCATGAACGGACTGTGCAGGGCGAACGCGTCGGTGGCGGCCAGGACCTCGCGCGGCTCCCGCCCGGCGCGTGCGCAGTGGTCGAGCAGCGCCTGGCTGACCGCCTGCTTGTAGCACTTCAGCGAGTAGCCGCCCTTCACGCGCGCCGTGTCGGAGCCGAGCGGCCGGAAGAAGTCGTCGACGTCGCTCGACGAGTAGCCGGCGGTGGCCACGTCGATCTCCAGCAGCTTGGGGTCGACGCAGGCGCTCATGGCGACGGCGCCCGCGCCCTGGGTGAGCTCCGCGGTCGAAGCGGGGTCGTAGCGGGCGACGTCCGAGCAGACCACCACGCCGCTCTCGGCCGGCCGGTTGGTCAGCGCCAACAGCGCCAGCACGGCCAGCAGCGAGATCATCCCGCCCGCGCAGGCATGCTGGATCTGGAAGGTGGAGATGCCCTCGGGCACCTCGCAACCGGCATCCTGCAGCATCCCCTCGACGTAGGCTGCGACCGGCTTGCTGTGGTCGACGGTGGTCTCCGTGCCCACGGCCAGGTAGCGCAGGTCGGCCAGCGACAGGGTCCCGCGCGTCAGCAACCGCAGGGCTGCCTGCGCCGCCATGGTCGCGCAATCCTCCCACCATGCCGGGAAGCGCACCTTCTCCTGCTGCGTGTATTCGAATGCCCGCTTGAGCGCCTTGCGCAGCAACGGGTTCTCCTCGACCCGGCGGCGGATCAGCGCGCCGATGTCGACCTGCAGCGACGGCAGGTAGAGAGCGATGTCGCCGATGCCGACGGCCGTCCTGGCGGCGGCGCTCATGAGGCAAGCTCGCAGGCGGGCGTGTCGGCTTCGCTGGGCGCGGCAGCGGCCTCCCCTTCCACGGAGAGCGGCGCGGCGCCCGTGATCCGCACCGGCACGATGTGGCCGGGCAGGACGCCGGCCCGCTCGGGGAAGCGGACGATCACCCGTCCCTCGGTACGGCCCGTCAGATGACCGGCGCGGCGGGCCGGCCCCTCGACCAGGACCGGCAGCGTGCTGCCGACCAGGGCGGCGTTGTAGGCGCCGGCCGAACGCTGCAGCTCGTCGGAGAGGATCTGCACGCGCTCCTTCTTCACCGCGGCCGGCACGTCGTCCGCCCAGCGGGAGCTGGCGGCGCCGGGACGCGGCGAGTAGGCGGCGATGTAGGCCATGTTGAACCGGAACTCGCGCATCGCGCGGCGGGTCTGCTCGAACTGCTCGCCGGTCTCGCCCGTGAAGCCGACGATGATGTCCGTGGACAGCGTTGCCTGCGGCAGGATGCGCCGGATGTCGTCGACGATTCGGCGGTAGCGATCAAGCCGGTAGTTGCGGTTCATGCGGATCAGGACCTTGTCGTCCCCGGACTGCAGCGGCAGGTGCACCTGCTTGGCGATCGACGGGTGGGCGGCCATGGTCTCCAGCACTTCGGTCGACATGTCCTGTGGGTGCGGAGAGGTGTAGTAGACCCATATCGTGCGCCCGGCCTTCTCGCACAGACAGGCGACCCGGTGGAGCAGCTCGGCGAAGCTGCACTCGCCCGACGTGTCGGTGCCGTAGGAGTTGACGTTCTGGCCGAGCAGGGTGATCGAGTTGTAGCCGCGGCCGACCAGGCGCCCCACCTCGTCCAGAATCCCGGCGGACGGCCGCGACACCTCACGCCCACGGGTATAGGGCACAGCGCAGAAGGTGCAGAGCTTGTCGCAGCCGTTCTGAATCGGCACGAAGGCGGCGTGGTCGGAGGAGTAGCGCGGGATGATCTTCCAGAAGGCGTCGTCGGTGCCCAGGTAGCCGGCGCCCGAGGCGGGGGTCACCACCCCGTCCTGGCGGATCAGATCGGGGAGCGACGGCACGTCGGCGGTGCGCACCAGGAAGTCGAACTTTCCGGCAAGCCGCGGCTCGTCGTGCGGCAATACGCAGCCCGAGACGAAGGTGAGCAGGGGTCGCTGCGCCTTCCAGGCATTCCAGCGCTCGATACGGGCATCCACGCGGTCGATCGCCCGCTGCCGGACCGAGCAGGCGATCGCGCCGATCAGGTCCGCATCTTCCTCGCGACCGGTCCTCACGAACCCCGCGGAGTCCAGCACCGTGGCGATCCGTTCGGTGTCGGAGAGGTTCATCTGGCAGCCGAACGACACCAGATGGTATGTCATGCCGCTGCCGAGCATAATAGCTCGCCCCCGCCATCGACAACCGACGGACCGCTCAGAACAGCGTCCCGTTCCAGAGCTGCGTCAGGAAGGTGGTGTGATGAAGCAGCTCGATGCCGTCCTCGGTGGTGCGATCGTGGGGGTCCAGCGACACGACGACACGGCGCCTGGTTTCCGGATGGTCGAGCTTCAACTCCCGCAGCCCCTTGGCGTGCTCGCCCCGGACCCGCGTGACCGCCTTGGCCTCCACGGCGCAGTCGATGTGGTTGACCACGAAGTCGACCTCAATGCCCGAGCTCAGACGCCAGTAGAAGAAATCCGCGTAGCGCGCGCGGTACGAGTTGTAGCAGCACAGCTCGTGGAACACCCAGTTCTCGAACGCCTTGCCGAACAGCTCGCTGCCGGGCTGCACCGTCCCCCGCTTGGCCAGGAAGTTCACGACGCCGACATCGCCGAAGTAGAACTTCGGCGAGGCCACGACCCTCCGCTTCGGGCGCCTCCGGTACGCCGGGAGGAACCTCCCCAGCAGCGTGTCCTCAAGGAGCTCGAAGTAGCCGCGGACCGTCTGGCTGGAAACGCCGGTGTCGCGGGCGACGGTCGTGTAGTTGACCACGTCGCCGTCGGACAGCGCTGCCAGACCGAGGAAGTCGGCGTAGGCGGGCAGCCGCCGCGTCAGCCCCTCGGCGGCGATCTCCTCCTTCAGGTACTGGGAAACGTAGGCATCCAGCAACGGAAGCGGACGGTCCGCGTCGTGGATGGGGGGCAGGTAGCCGTGATTCAGCAGTCTGACCAGATCCATGCCGGACCCGACTTCCATCGCCGAGAGGCCGTGCAGCTCACGCCGTTCGCCGCGACCCCCGAGGAGATTGGCCTGACCCCGGCGAACCTTGCGGGCACTGGATCCGCAGAGGGCGAAGCGGACGCCGCGGTGCTCGATGAGCCAGTGCACGGCGTCGAGGAGTGCCGGCACCTTCTGCACCTCGTCGATCACGATGAAGTCCCTGCCGTGCCGGCGCTGTTCGTCGACCAGCAACTCCGGGTTCTGCAGATAGCGCCGGTAGGTCTCCGGGCGCAGCAGATCGACCCAGGGCACGTCGGGAAACTCGGTCCCGAGCAAGGTGCTCTTGCCCGTCTGCCGCGGTCCCCAGAGGAAGAACGTTGCCGGTGGATCGGTCCGCAACTGCAGCAATCGCGCGTATTCCGGCATCTCTACTTGAATATCACATGCAAAACACAATCATGCAACTCGATATGATCGTCACTCATGATCACGCCCACCCATGCCGATGTCGCTTCCAACATCGAGTTGCTGAGCGCCTGGATCGAAGCCCAGATGGCGCACCGGGCCGAGCCGGGCCTCTCCATCGGAGTCGTCCATGACCAGGCGCTGGTGTGGGCACGCGGATTCGGCCACGCCGACCTGGACAACCGGGTCGCGGCGACCGCCGACACCCGGTACCGGATTGCGTCCGTCACCAAGCTGTTCACCGCCACCGCCATCCTGATTCTGCGCGATGCCGGCCGGCTCCAGCTCGACGACCCCGTCGACCGGCACCTGCCCTGGTTCGACATCCGGCAGCGCCATCCCGATGCGCCGCCCATCACCATCCGCCACCTGCTGACCCACACCGCCGGGCTGCCCCGCGAGGCGGCGTTTCCCTACTGGACGGACGACACCTTCCCGACCCGCGATCAGGTCAGGGAGGCGCTCCCACGCCAGGAGCCGGTCTACCCCACCGAGACCCGCTGGAAGTACTCCAACCTCGCGCTCGCCGTGGCGGGCGAGATTGTTGCCGCGGTGTCCGGTCAGAGCTACGAGGACTTCGTACGGCAGCGCATCCTGGATCCTCTCGGCATGAGGGACACACTGGTCAAGGCACCCGATCCAGAAGACCCCAGGCTGGCCGTCGGGTATGGACGGCGGCTGCCCGGTTCCGGCCGCGCGGTGCTCGGCTCCGCCGCCGACTTCAAGGGGATCGCCCCGGCGGCCAACATGACGTCCACCGTGGGCGACCTGGCGAAGTTCGCGATGCTCCAGTTCCGGGACGGACCGGCCGGCGGCGCCCAGGTGCTCCGCGGCAGCACGTTGCGGGAGATGCAGCGCGTGCACTGGCTGGATCCGGACTGGAAGCAGGGCTGGGGCCTGGGCTTCCGCGTGATGCGCGAGCGCGACGCTACCCGGATCGGACACGGCGGGTGGGCGCCGGGGTACCGCACGCAGATGCTCCTCTGCCCCGCCGACAAGACCGGCGTGGTCGTGCTCGGCAACGCCCATGACTGCGACCCCGTGCGCTACTGCGACCGCGCCTTCCGGTGGGTGCTGCCGGCGGTCGTGGCACGCGCCGCGCGGAAGCCTCGACCGGCGGCGCCCGATCCCGGCTGGCAGCGCTACGTCGGCAGGTACCGGGATGCCTGGAGCGATACGCAGGTGCTGGTCCACAACGGAGAGCTGGTGATCGTCGATCCGTCGGCGGACGACCCGCTCGACACGCGAGCTACGCTGACCCCCGTCGCCGAGCACACCTTCCGCTACGAATCCGACAACGGCCTTCGTTCCCGCGGCGAGCTGGCGGTATTCGAGGTCGACGACGCCGGCCGCGTGCAGCGGCTGAAACTGGACGAGAACTACACCTACCCGGTCACCGACTGGCACGCTTTGGACGTCGGGTCGTCCCGCGAGCGACAGTAGGCTTTGTCCTGCTCAGGCGAAGATGAGCCGCCCTTTCGGCTCCGGGATCTCCCTGCCCAGCTCCGTTGCGGTCTCGATCCACTCACGGATGATCACTTGTACGTTTTCGAGAGCTTCGTGGTAGGTCTCGCCGTCAGCAGCACAGCCCGGCAACTCCGGGACCTCGGCGATGAATGCTTCATCGTCCCGGCTCCAGTAGATGATGATCTCGTACTTGACCATGTCTAACTCCCCAGGCGGTACTTCAGGATGATGGCACGAACCTGCTTGACTTGATACACCTTCGCCTTCCCCGACTTCGGCTGCAAGTTCAGAATCTCCTCAACTTCATCACGCGTGAAGATATGATGGTCGCCTCGGACACGACACGAGAAGCCGAGGCCTTCCAGCAGCCGGCACAGCTCCCGGAACGGAATGTTCGCATCGGACCGTCCCCGAAGTACTCGGGCGAGCAGCCGTTCGGAGCGGGCCACGGATCAAACACTATTCTCGATGAGTGGCTGATTGTCACTACTGCTCATGCCGGCAGATGGACAAGAGGTACCAATAGCGTGTCTCCCCGGCGTTCAGTAGCCCCAGCTTAGAAATACACCTCCGCGAACAGGTGCTCGCTGGGGACGCCCTGCCGCTTGAGGAGGTCGAAGGCGGCGAAGATCATGGCGCTGTTGCCGCACAGAAAGCAGGGGGTGGACGCCGCGACCGGGTGCTCGCGCAGGTAGTCGGTGACGCGGCCCTGGTACCCGCCCGAGCCGCGGCTCACGCACGGAACGTACCGGTCGGCCGCATACGCCTCGGTCTCGTAGCAGTCGTCGAGCGTGCGCACCCCGTGCAGCAGCAGGTAGTCCAGAGCGGGATCGCTGCGCACCATGGCCCGGAACGGAGCGATGCCGGTGCCGGACGCCACGAACAGGACGGGGCCGCGCGCGTGCTCGGCGGCGATGGTGAAGAAGCCGAACGGCCCTTCCACGGCCAGCGGGCTGCCGGGCGGCAGGCGCCGCAGTTGGCGGGAGACGGAGCCGCCCGAGACCTCCTTTATCAGCACCTCCAGGTAGGGGTCTCCGGCGCCGGAGTACACGGAGTACTCCCGCGACTCGACGTCGCCGGCCGCGCCCACGGTGATGTATTGCCCGGGAGTGAACCGCATCTCCCCGCGCTCGATGCGCAGCACGTAAGCGCTCGGCGAAAGGTCGCGGCGGGCGATCAGCTCATGGTTCGCCACGATGGGAAGACTGCGTTATCGGTGGAGCGCGACGCTCAGCACGTTGAGGTCGGCCGGGGTGACGCCGGCGACGCGCGATGCCTGGCCGATGCTGACCGGCCGGATGCGCTCAAGCGTCTCGGCCGCCTCCGCCGACAGCGCGCGCACGGCCGCAAAGTCGAACGCTTCGGGAATCCGGACCGCCTCGTGCTTCGCCTGGCGCGCGATGAGCCTGAGCTCGCGCTGGATGTAGCCGGCGTAGCGCACCTCGGCAGCCACCTGGGCGCGAAGCGGTGCGTCGGTCAGCAGCGCGCGTAAATCCGGGATGTCCGCCGCTCCGCCGGCCACAAGCAGGTCCGGGAATGGCACCTCCGGACGGCGCGCCAGGCTTGCCAGCGAAGCCGGGGCAGCGATCGGCGCGGTGCCGGCGGCGCGCAGCAGCTTCTCCACCGCCGCGGGCGCGGCGCGGCCGGCGTCCAGCGCGACCACGGCTCGTTCCAGCGCCCCCTCCCGATCCTTCACGCGGCGGTAATGGGCGTCCCCGACCAGCCCGAACCGGTGGCCGTGGTGGGCAAGGCGCCGCTCCGCGTTGTCCTGGCGCAGCACCAGGCGGTGCTCGGCGCGCGAGGTGAACATGCGGTAGGGCTCGCGCCACTCGCGGGTGGTCAGGTCGTCGATCATCACGCCGATGTACGCTTGGCTGCGGCCCAGCGTGAAGGGCGGCCGGCCCTGCACCCGGCACGCGGCGTTGATGCCGGCCATCAGGCCGAGCGCGGCCGCCTCCTCGTAGCCGGAGGTCCCGCACACCTGACCGGCCAGGAACAGGCCCGGCACGGCGCGCGTCTCGAGCGTCGGCCCCAACTGGTACGCCGGCACGCTCTCGTACTCGACGGCGTAACCGGGCCGCGCCACACGCGCGCGCTCCAGGCCAGGGATCGTGGCCAGCGCCGCGGCCTGCACCTCTCGCGGCAGCGAGGTGGAGAAGCCGTTGAGGTAGATCATGTCGCTGTCCAGGCCGTCCGGCTCGATGAAGAGCTGATGTCGGTCGCGGTCGGCGAAGCGCACCAGTTTGTCCTCGATCGACGGGCAGTAGCGCGGGCCGCGGCCGGCGATCGCGCCGGTGAAGATCGGCGAGCGGTCGAAGCCGGTGCGCAGCACCTCGTGGGTGGTGGCGGTGGTGTGGGTGATGTGGCAGCTCACCTGCGGCATGGCGGGGAAGGAGGCGCGATCGGTGCGCCCCGAGAACGGCTGCGGATCGGGATCGCCCGGCTGCTCGTCGCAGACGGAGAAGTCGATCGAGTCGCGGTACAGGCGCGGCGGCGTGCCGGTCTTGAGGCGGTGGGTCACCATGCCGGCGCGGGCCAGCCAGCCGCCAAGGCCCACCGCCGCCGCCTCGCCCGCGCGGCCCCCCGCAGTGGGCTCCAGGCCGGTATACATGACCGCGTCGAGGAAGGTGCCGGAGGCGATCACCAGCGCCCCGCAGGCGATCCGCCGGCCGTCGTCGAGCAGCACGGCGGACACGCCGCCACCGGCCGCGTCGCGATCGGCGGCGACGATGGTGCCGGTGACGATGCACACCGCGTCGAGCGACTGCACGTGCTCGCGCGCGCAACGCGCGTAGGAGTCGCGGTCCGACTGGCAGCGGGTCGACCAGACCGCCGGACCCTTGGAGCGGTTGAGGATCCGGAACTGGATGCCGGTGCGGTCGGCCAGCTCGCCCATCACGCCGCCGAGGGCGTCCACCTCGTGCACGAGGTGCGCCTTGGCGGTGCCCCCGATCGCGGGGTTGCACGACATGCGACCGATCGCGGCGGGGTCCATGGTGACCAGCGCTACCGTCGAGCCCATGCGCGCCGCGGCGCTGGCCGCCTCGATCCCGGCGTGGCCGCCGCCGAGCACGACCACGTCGACCGGGTCCAGCGTGGCGCGGCCGGCCGCGCACGTGCCGTTCACTTGCCGATGCAGAACCGCGAGAAGATGCGGTTCAGGATATCGTCGGTGGTCACCACGCCCACGATCTCGTCCAGACAGAGAGTCGCGTTGCGCAGGTGCACGGCGACCAGCTCCGCTTCCGTGCGGGCGGCGAGCAGCCGCCGCGCGGCTTCGACCTCGGCCAGCGCATCGCGCAGGGCACGGCGATGGCGGGCGCCGGCCACCGCGGCGCCGCGCTCGGTGTAGTCCACGCCGGCCGCCCGTTCGCGCACGGCCGACGCCAGCTCCGGGACGCCGGCGCCGGTGCGCGCCGATACCAGCAGCGCGCCGTCGAGCGGCGGAGCGGGCGGCGTCCCGTTCAGCAGGTCGGCCTTGTTGAGCACCGGGATCAGTCGCGCGGCGGGGATCAGCGCCTCCACTTCCGCCCTCACCTCGGACGACACGCCGGTGCGGGCGTCACCGACCAGGATCGCGACGTCGGCCTGCGCCGCCGCCTCCCGTGTGCGCTCGATGCCGGTCCGCTCGACGCCGCTCGTCCCCGCGCGGATACCGGCGGTGTCGACCAGCCGGACGTGCATGCCGGCGATGGACAGGTCCTCCCTGATCACATCGCGGGTGGTGCCGGGGGCGGCGTCGACGATGGCCCGCTCGCTGCCGGCCAGCCGGTTGAGAATCGACGACTTGCCCACGTTGGGCGGCCCGAGAATGGCGGCGTTGATACCGTCGTACGGCAACTCGGCGTGCAGCGGGTCCTCCGCCGCGCGCGCCAATAGCTCGGCCACCGTCTCCAGATGGGCGCGTACCGCCTTGCGATCGACCAGGTCGCCCTCCTCTTCCGCGAAGTCCAGCTCCACCTCGAGCTCGCTCAGCGCGTCCAGCAACCCCTCGCGGATCGGCTCGACCGACGCCGCCACGGCGCCGTCCAGGCGGGCGCGCGCGCCGCGCAAGGCGGTGTCGGCCGAGCCTCGGATCAGGTCGGCCACGGCCTCCGCCTGCGAGAGGTCGAGCTTGCCTGAGAGAAAGGCGCGCCTGGTGAATTCGCCCGGGCCGGCGGCTGCGACGGACGGATCGCCGGCCATCAGCGTGTCGACGATGCGCGCGGCCAGCAGCGGGTTGCCGTGACAGGTGATCTCCACGCAGTCCTCGCCGGTGTAGGAGCGCGGCGCGCGGAACACGGTTACCACCACGTCGTCCACCGGTTCGTCGCCGGCGACGATGTAGCCGTGGTGGGCGGTGTGCGAGGCGGCCTGCCGGAGACCCGCGCCGCGGAAGCAGGCGGCCACCGCCGCAATCGCCTGCGGACCGGTCAGCCGGACGATCGCCAGCGCCCCGGTGCCGGGCGGGGTGGCGACCGCGACCACGGTGTCCCGGGCGGCCACGGCGGCGCTCACGAGGACGCTCCCGCGGCCGGAGCCGCGCGCAGGCGGTCACACGCCCAGCGCGCGTGCTCGGCGACCACCGCGTCGCCGTCGGCGGTCAGGGTCTGCAGCCTGTCCAGAAGGTGGTGCGCACCCAGGTTGGCTGCGACCACGCAGGCGTTGCGCACCAGGCCGCGGCGGCCGGCGCGCATCAACGGCGTGCCGGCGAACCGGGCGGCGAGCTGGTCGTGATCCTCGATGCCCAGCACCTCGGCCACGTCGACCGTCGGCCCGGCACGGTCGGCAGTGAAGTCCGGCTCCGTGGTCGGCGCGGCGCGCACGTTCCACGGACATGCCTCCTGACAGAGATCGCAGCCGAACAGCCAGTCGCCGATCAGCGGCCGCAGCTCGACCGGGATCGATCCCTGGTGCTCGATGGTCAGATAGGAGATGCAGCGGCGCGCGTCGATCTGCCACTCGTCGTCCAGCGCGCCCGTCGGGCAGACGTCGCGGCAGTGGTTGCAGGCCGTGCCGCAGCGCGACCGCCGGCCGGCCGCCGGCTCCGGGGCCGTCGCCGGCAACGACGCCGTGGTCAGCACCTCGCCGATCACGAACCAGCTCCCGAGCGTGCGATGGATCAGCAGCGTGTGCTTGCCCTGGAAGCCCAGGCCGGCGCGGGCGGCGTAGTGGGTCTCCAGCAGCGGCGTGGCGTCGGCGCCCCACAGGAAGCGCTCGCCCGGCAGTTCCTCCTGCAGCGTCCGGATCAGATCGCGCAGCTTGCCGCGCAGCACGCGGTGGTAGTCGCGCCCCCACGCATACATGCCGACGCGGCCGGCAGCGGCACGCGGGCCGCCCGGCACGGACGCGGTTGCCGGCTCCATCGCCGCGAGCGCCTCCGGGTGCGACGCGCACGACCGTCGGCGGTTGTAGCTCAGCCCGACCACGATCACGGAGGCGCAGTCGGCAAGCAGCGTGGTGGCGTCGGTCTTGGCCGGCGCGTGGCGCTCCAGGTAGCGCATCTCGCCGTGCCGGTCGAGTTCGATCCAGCGCTCGAAGCGGCGCTGGGCCGCCTTCGAGCCGCGCGGCTCGGTGATCCCGAGCAGGTCCACCCCGACCCGCCCCGCGGCGTCTCGGATCAGTTCCAGGTCGCCCATGACCACGAGCGAGACACGCGAGGAGTCTTTCGGAACTGCCGCGCCAGCGGGAGGTCCGACAGACTCCGAAGCGAAAGGTGGGGATGGGCCAAGAGCGGAGCCCCTGGGCGACGGTCTTGGGGCGTTACAACGAGCAGCGGCAGCCGCCGCAGGAGCTGATCTGCTCCGCGATGATGTTGATCGCGATCTCGCCGGCGAGCCGGGTCCCGTCAGCGTCATGTTCCAGCTCGTGCAGCTCGAACGCCTGCGGATGGCCGTTCTCGGGCAGGCCGTACAGGACCTCGATCGCCCCCTGCAGCGCGAAGAGCTGCTTGGTCAGCATGAACGCCTGCACGTCATCCACCCGGGGATCGATCAGGTCGTCGGCTGGCGCGGAGAGCAGCGCGCGGGCCGGCATGTCGCGGATGACCGGCAGCAACGCGGCGCCGCCGACCGGCTGGTGGCAGGTGCGCTTGTCGAGCGCGAAGCTGCGGATGCGATCCCGGCTATCGAGCTCCAGGGTCAGCAGCTCGGTCTGGTCGCTGCACGGCATGGCCGCTCCACCGCCACCGCGGGCTCAGCTCGCGTCCGGAGCGTACTCCGGGCGCATCGGCGAGAAGCACTCCACCGCCTCGGTGTCCTCCAGCACCTCGCAGCCGTGGAACTCCTCGGATGCGAAGAAATAGCTGGAGCCACCTTCGGCGATGAACGTGTTGCCCTCCTGCCCCTTGTGGAACTTCAGCTTGCCGCGGATGACGAAACCGTTCTGCACCGCCACGTGGTTGTGCAGCGGGATGCGCGAGCCCTTGGTCATCTTGAAGTGGCAGAGCATCGATTCGTCCCCGAACGACAGGGTGGTGCGGAAGATGCCCTCGGGGTTCTCGATCGTCTGTGCCTTGCTCAGGTCTGCGTTGCTGATCATCGGTCCCTCACCGTGGATGGTTCGTAGGTTGTGCTCAGATCATACGCACGCGCGCGGGCGTTGAGAAGCTGCAGCGTTCCGGGCTCCGGGCGAGCGGATCCTGGCCGTGCCGTTCCCGTCTGGCTACCATCGGCCAGATGGGACGCACATTGACCATCCGGCTTCAGGATGATCTTGCGGAGTGGATCGAAGAGACGGCCAAGGCGATGGGCGTTTCGAAGGAGCGGTTGATCCGTGATCAGTTGGAGAACGCGAGCCGTGAGGATTCGCAGGCGCGGCGACTCAAGCGACTGGCCGGGTCGGTGCGTCTGGCACCGGACCTCTCACACAGAAAAGGCTTTTCCGACTCGTGAGCCGCCTATGCAGCCAGCGCTACGGCGAGGCAGACACCAAGCGCAGGAAGTCTTCCTCGTCGCGGCACGCCAACGCCGCATCGACCAGACGCTCGCCGGGTCCCTGCATCTGCGCCAACTGCTCGGCCAGTGATGCTGACACCGAAACTCCGCGCGCCTTGAGTACCTTCAGCGCATTCGCGCG
This sequence comes from Spirochaetaceae bacterium, assembly GCA_028820215.1. Next base: position 15,394 of record JAPPKD010000295.1, read on the forward strand.
CTGCGCCTCCGTGCGGCCTTGTGACCAACCCGCGGCGTGGCTCTCCCTGCGCTCTTCGCGCAGGAACGGGTCGTCACCCGGGCCGGTACCCTCCGTCGCGCCCAGCGATCGGCCGACGCGGCGCAGCGCTGCGGTCGTCTTCTGGGACAGCTCCGGCTCGTTCAGCGCACGATGTATCTCGTCCGCGGTCCAGCCCGGAAATGCGCGGCTCACGAGAGCGGGACGTAGGCGTCCGGCCTCCTGCAGGTGGATCGTCAAGCCCGGTCGCGCCGAAGCCGGACGGCTCTCATCCGGTTCGTCCGGGACCTCGACCCACACTTCAGGAAAGCCCCACGACTCGTACAGGCCGAGCTTGCCGCGGCGTACGTCCGTGGTGTTGTCCACCTCCAGCACCACGTCCGGCAACGAGTCGTCGCCCACCTCGATCACCTTCCCCCGCGGTATCGCCTGCGCGGGACGCAGGAACAGAATCTGGTCGGCCTGCATGATGCGTTGCCGCTCGCCGCGCGCGTTGCGCACCAGCAGGTCGGTATGCCCGACGGCCTCGATCGGCGCGCCTCGCGCCGCCGCGATCCGGTCGGCCAGCCGGGCCAGGCGCGATGCCGGGCGTTCGTGGTAGTAGCTGACGGGTTCGCAGATCATCGCGATCTCGGTGTCCGCGTCCCAGTACTCGAAGCGGATGTCGCAGTCGGCGATCCGGTCGCGCGGTATGCGCATCGGCCGGCAGCCCGGGAACTCGGGCGCCGGCGGCGGGCGCGGCTCGGTGGCCGGCCTCGGCCTGGTGGTCGTGGTCGGCTCAGCCATGGGCCTCAAGGGTACGAGAAGGGAAGGACGTCCGGCAATGGAGTTCGCGCGTTGCGATCGTGGCCAAGGGATGGACAGCGCGCGTTGATCTTTTCCGCGTGCTCATCGTATCCTGAGAGACGATGAGTGACGTTACGGCCACCGCGCCCTACTCGGTCTCCATCAGCGAACGGGCCAGGGAAGAGATCTGCAGGCTCGCGTCGGACAACGGGTTTCTGCGCCTCTGGGTCACCGAGGGCGGCTGCTCCGGCATGACCTACCAGGCGTCCATGGACGAGACCCGCACGCCGTTCGACGTCGTGGTCTACGACCAGGACGGGGTCACCCTCCTGGCGGACCGCAACAGCGCTGGGTACCTGCACCATCTCGACGTCGACTACTCCGACGACTTGGTGAGCATGGGCTTCCGCTTCAGCAATCCGAACGCCACCAAGGCGTGCGGTTGCGGGGCCAGCTTCGCCCTGTAGCGGCTGACGCGGGGATCGGCACGGCATGGCAGTGCAGCCGGTCGACCTGACCGGCGGCGAGTCCGTCTACTGCATCAACCAGGCCCAGCTCGAGCGGGCGTTCCAGTTGGCCGACGCCGACCCCGAAAGCGGCCCCCGGATCCGAGCTGCCCTGGAGGGGCTTGAGCAGGACCTGTCACGCAACGAGTGCGCCGCGCTCGCCTTCGTCCTCATCGACCGGCTGCTGAAGTCGTCTCCGAGGGGTTGATCGCGGCCGCGGGCTGCGGATCACCGCGGCAAACCCGGAAGCCGTCGGCGATCATCGTGCCCTCGTCGATGACGAAGCCGGCGCCGCCGCTCGCGTAGCGGTCGTCACGCGCTTCGAGCAGGGGGGCGCCGTCCACGGTGAGCGAGAGGCGGTCGCCGACGGCGGCGAAGCGCAGCGCGTACAGACGCTCCATCTCGTAGGGAAAGGCGGTCCGCGCGAGCGTGTGCACGGCACCGTCCTGCCGGGCGACGAGGGCGAGCTGGTCGCCGCCTGAGAACAGGGCGGCGTAGTAGCGCCGCAGGCCTCGGGCGCGCAGCACCACGCCGCCCGAGCGGTGCAGGCTGAAGCGGAGTCCGGTCTCCACGGCATAGTCGCGCCACGCGCGCGTACCGAGGGTCACCAACCCATTGCCGGCGCTATGCGACACGCAGTAGGTGAGATCGAAGTCGGGCGCAAACTCGCGCGCCGCGCTCACCCACGCGCGCAGCCAGTAGGGGCGCAGGTTCCAGATCGAGGACATCAGCATGCCGCTCTGCCGGAAGTCGTGCGGGGCACCGTCCCAGTCCACGCTCAGCAACCTCAGCGACCCGGCCAACGGGCTCCGCGTCCCGGACGGCGCCGCCAACTCCACGCCGAGACGAAACAGCGGCATGCCGCCGTTCGCGGGCACCCGCCAGCGCAGCGTGTTGGCGCCGGCGCGCAGCGGCTGCGCGGGCGAGCGCAGCTCCTGCACGCGGTCGGCTGCGTCGTAGGAGAGCGCGTACAGGGCCGCGTTCGGAAGAGGTCCGGCGGCAGGGTCCGGGGCCTGCACGCAGGCTACCACCTCCTGCGTGGCGTAGAGCGTGGGGCTGGCATGGGTCGAGAAGTTGTCCGCCACCTCGTCGAAGTCCAGGAAGACCGGCGTGGAGACGCGGCCCGCGGCCGACCCGGCGAGATCGCGGTAGTGCAGCAGGACGCCGGCCTCATCGCTGCCGCCCACGCCGACCGGCGCGCCGCCGGGAGGGGCGTGCGGGCAGGGTGCGAAGCCCTGTTGGGCGCCCGGCATCTCGAACGCGAAACGGGGCTGCGGCGCCGGCGCCCGATCTCCCCGGCCGGCCGCGCCGGCGCGCAGGATTCGGCGCGTCTCCAGAACCGCATCGCTCACGCAGCGGCCGCCCTCGGCCGTGACCACGAGCAGGCGGTCCGCAACCGGCTCCCGCAGATCGGCGGGAATCGACGCCAGTCCCAACCGCACGCCGTTCAGGCAGCCCACGCTGCCGGCGTTGCAGTCGGTGTCGTAGCCGGCAGAGGCTGCGATGGTCACGGCGCGGCGGAAGTCGTCACCGCCGAGCAGCAGGGCGGCCAGCACCATCGCGTGGTTGGTCTGGATCGGACACGGCCCGGCGAAGACGCCGTAACCGTAGCGGGGATCCAGCCACTCCCGTACCCGGCGCCAGTCGTCCTGGCGGGCGCAGATGCCGCGCACGTCGTCCAGCAGCCGGCGGAGCTGGTCGCCGGCCGCGAACGGCTCGGCCGCGTCCAGCAACGCCTCCAGCGAGCGGTGCTCGAAGGCCAGCGCCTGCAGCGCGCCCAGGTAGGCGGCGCAGTCGAGCGCCGTTCCGTCGTGACTGACCGACGCCGCCTTGCGGATCAGCGCAGCGGCCTGCCCGGGGTCGCCCGGCGACATCAACGCCAGCGGGTCGGTGAAGATCTGGGCGCCGATCTGGGTGGAGAGCATCGGCCCGTTGAGCGCGCAGCTCCCGCTCTGCGGGGCGCGGCAGCCCGTCTTCAGGCGCAGATAGGCCGTGTGCTCGGTGGAGCGGCCGAGTCCGCCCCACCAGAGGATGGTCTTGTCCTCGATGATGGTGTTGAGCCACGTGTCGCCGAAGTCCGCCGCCGTGACCTCGTCATCCCCGGCCTCCTCCACGGCGCGGAAGAAGCCGAAGCTGCCGGACAGATCGTCGTCGGCCACCACCAGCGGCTGCCCGAGCGGCTCGTGCACGTAGCGATCGACCTCGCCGAACCGTCCCTGGATGGCATCGTACGCCCACCCCTCGACCGGCCGTCCAAGGTAGACGCCGACCATCTTGCCGAGCACCCCGGCGTAGGTCGCCTCGGCGAGCCGTTGCTCCTGAGCACTCACAGCCCGTCACCGCCGTCACGCGCCGCACGCTCCACCTGGAATCCGCACGCCAGGTAGCCGCCCTCTTCCACCAGGAACCCGGCGCCGCCGCACGCGTACTCGCCGTCCCACGCGGTCAGCAGCGCGCGGCCGGCGACCGCGAAGCGCAGCTCGTCGCCCGCCACGGTCAGGGCAACCGCCAGAGGCCGGTCGTGGGGCGCGTCGTACGGGCAGCAGGCCAGCACTTCCACCGTTCCGTCGCGGCGTTTCACCAGTCGCGCCTCGCCGCCGCGCGCCGTGCCGGCGCCCAGCACGCCGGCGTAGTAGCGCCGATGGCCGCGCGCTCGCGCCACCAGCCCCGCGGCGCGCTGATGCACGAGGGTCAGCTCCGAGCTCACGGTGTAGTCGTCCCAGTCGCGCGTGCCGATGGTGAGCACGCCGTTGTCGTCCGGATGGGAGATCGAGAAGGTGGTCGTGTAGTCCGGTGCCAGGTTGCGCGCCGAGCTGAGGAAGGCCTTCAGCCACGGCGTGTTGGTCGTCCAGGGCGTGAGCTCGGGGGACAGCTCGTCGGCCCTGCCCATCACCAGGCGCTCCGGCGCGCCGTGCCAGTCGAGGTGGCGGAGGATCACCTCGCCGTCCAGCCGCTGCGGCGCGGTCAGCTCGATGCCCAACTCATAGATCGGAAGGCCGTCGCAGTGCGGCACCTGCCAAGACAGCCGGTTGGCGCCCGGCTGCAGCGCGACGACCTGGCCGTAGCGGGTGTCCAGCGAGCCGTCGCCGCGATAATGCCGGACAAAAAAGCGCCAGCTCGGCTGCGGCCCGGCGCCGCACTCGACCAGCGCCTTGACCGTCTGCGTGCCGTACAGGGTCGGGCTGGCCAGCACCTCGAAGTAGCTGGTGTCGCGCACGCCGCTCGGCTCGGGAGCGAAGCAGGTCTGCACGCGCAGCCGCCCGCAACGGCCCGGCGCCAGCCTCCGGTAGGAGATCCGCAGCCCGCCGCCGGCGTTGCGCAACCCGGCGACCGCCTGCAGGTGGTGCGGCTCGCGGTCGATCTGGAAGCCCTGCACGGAGCCGGGATACTCGAAGCCGAAGCGCGGCTGCCGCGGCGGCTGCTCCTCGCCGCGCAGTGCGGCCGCCGCGCGCAGGATCCGCCGCGTCTCCAGCACGGCGTCGGTCACGCACTCGCCGCCGTCGGCGCTGACCGCGTACAGCCGGTCGGCCACCGGCGCGCGCAGGTCCACCCCCGCCGACAGCGCCGCCAGCCCGAGCCGCACGCCGTTCAGGCAGCCGACGTTGCCGGCGTTGCAGTCCGTGTCCCAGCCCGCGCTCGCCGCGATGGTCAGGCTGCGCTGGAAGTCGGCGCCGCTCATCAGCAGCGCCATCAGCACCGACAGGTGGTTGGTCACCATCGGGCAGTTGCCGGGGTAGCGGTGGTAGCCGTGCTCGCGCTCGATCCAGTCGCGCACCTCGCGCCAGTCCCCGGCCGCCGCACAGCGGTCGCGCACCGCCGCCACCAGCCCGCGCAGCATCGCGTTCCCGACGAATCCCAACCCCTGCTCCAGCAGGCGCCCGGCGTCCGCCTCCTCGAAGGCCAGCGCCTCCAGCACCGCCAGGAACTCCGCGCAGTCGACGGCGATGCCGTCGTGGCTGACGCTGGCGGCCTCGCGCGCCAGCCGCGCGGCGCGCGCCGGCGCTCCGGGATTGGCCAGCGCCCACCCGTCGGCGAAGATCTGCGCGCCAATCTGCTCCGCCATCGCGCGGCCGTTCAGGGCGATCGAACCGCTGGCCGGCGCCGCGTGTCCCTGCCGCAGCCGCAGCCAGGCGGTGTGCTCGGTGGAGCGGCTCATGCCGCCCCACCACAGGATGGTCTTGTCCTCGATGATGTAATTGAGCCAGGTCTCGCCGATCTGGCGCGCGCTCAGGGCCGGATCGTAACCGTGGTCCTCCAGCGCCCGGAAGAAAACGAACGTGCCCGACAGGTCGTCGTCCGGCACGATCAGCGGCATGCCCACCTCGTGGTGGACGAAGTTGGCGATCTCGCCGAAACGTTCCCGGATCGCCGGGTAGCTCCAGCCCTCCACCGCGCGCCCCAGGTAGACGCCGATCAGCTTGCCGAGCACGCCGGCGTAGACACGCTCGCGGACCTCCCCGCTCAACCCGGCCATGACGGAGTGCCCTACCCCTTGAGGGCGCCCGAGATCAGCCCCTCGATGAAGTAGCGCTGCACCAGCGCGAAGAACACCAGGGGCGGGCCGATCATGAGCAGGGTCCCGGCCATCATCACGCTCATGTTGTCCGTGAACGTGCCGTTCATGGACAGCAGCCCGAGCGTGGCGGTGATGCTCTCCTGGCCCAGGAAGGTGCGCGTGATCAGGAACTCGTTCCACGCCTGCAGGCCGACGATCACGGCCACCGTGATCAGGCCCGGGCGCACCGGTGGTATCAGCACCGACCACAGCACGCGCGCGGTGTTGGCGCCGTCGATGCGCGCCGCCTCTTCGAGCTGCTCCGGCACCGCCAGGAAGAAGGAGCGCATCAGGAACACCGCCAGCGGCATGTTCAGCGCCGCCAGCACCACGCCGACCCCGTACAGGCTCCCGAGCAGCCCTAGCACGCGCGCGAAGATGTAGTAAAGCGGGAACAGGAACAACTGGATGGGGACGGTCATCGCCACCATGAAGTAGACGGTCACCATCCGCCACTGCCGGATCCGTCGCCGGGCCAGCACGTAGCCGGCCAGCGTCGCGCAGATGAGCACGGTCACCACCGCGGTGCCACTCAGCAGGATGCTGTTGACGAACCCGCGCGAGAACTGCCCGTAGCGCCACGCCTGCTCGAAGTTCTTCCAGTGCAGGGTGGTGGGCATGGCGAGGGGACTCCGCACCACCTCGCGGTGGGTCTTGAGGCTGTTGATCGCCACCAGCGCCAGCGGCGCCAGGGCCGTGAACGCGAACAGGATCAGGACCAGGTGCGAGCCGGCCGAGCCGATCAGCCGCCGGGAGCGCGGCGAGCGCCAGGACGCCGCCGCCGACCTCACACCCGGTGCGCTCATCGACTGCGCGCTCATGAGCCCACCTCCCGCCGGCTCATCCACACGTAGAACACCGACGCCGCCAGGCCGAAGAAGCTCATCACCAGCCCGGTGGCCGCCGCCTTGCCGTACTGCAGCGCGTTGAACGCCAGCGTGTAGGCGTAGGTGCTCAGCATCTCCGAGCCGTGCGCCGGCCCGCCCCCGGTCATGATGTAGACGTACTCGAAGGTCAGGAACGAGAAGATGGTGATGATCACGAACATCAGCAGCATGGTGGGCAGGATCGTCGGCAGGTAGAGGAACCGGAAGAGCTGCAGCACCCCCGCCCCCTCGACGGTGGAGGCCTCGACCAGTTCCTGCGGCGTCTGGCGCAGCGCCGCCAGGTACACGACCGTCAGGAACCCCCAGTAGTGCCAGATGTCGACCATCGCCACGAAGTAGAGCGCCGTGTCCGGGCTTCCCAGGGGTGAGCGTAGCGGCGCGAGCGGCGAGTTGCGCGGAAACACGTGGCGGACGTGGCGCAGCAGGCCGGAGACGGGGTTGAGGATGATGTTCAGCCAGAGGATGGCGTTGGTGACCGGCGCCAGCACGTAGGGGCCGAGGTAGATCATCTGGTAGAGGGTGCGCATGCGGCCGCGCTTGAGCAGCAGCATCGCGGTGAGCAAGCCGATGCCGACCGGCACGGTCAGGAACAGCAGGGTCCAGCGGACGTTGTTGCCCAGCGCCTTCCAGAACACCCGGTCGGCGAAGATCTTCTCGAAGTTGACCGTCCCGATCCAGTTCATGCTCAGGGACACGCCGTTCCAGTCGGTGAAGGCGACGTAGGCGGTCATCAGACCGGGCGCGAGCACCACCGTCACGCTCAGCAGCACGGCGGGCGCGAGCAGCAGGTAGTACTGGAAGGACCGGCTGTGCATCAGCGGTCGGGGTGGGGCGCCGCGGCGGGCCGCGCCGGCCCGGGCATCGCCGTGCGAGGCCCGGGTGGCGCGGTCCTCGGCGCGAGGGTCGGGGGCGCGATCAGCCGCCCATGCCGGGCGCCGGCACCGGCGCCACCAGTCCGGCCGCCTTGTCCTCCTCGTAGGCGGTCTGCACGTTGGCCAGGAACTCGTCGACGGTCAGCTCGCCCAGCCAGACCGAGTCGATGTCGAAGAAGGCGGTCTGCGTGGCCGGCGGGAAGAAGGTCGAGGGCGAATAGCCGAAGTTGCCGGCGTTCACGGCCGAGATGGCGTCCTGGATGGCGCTCAGGAAGCCGTGCGAGAGCCCGCTGAAGTCGTCCAGGTCGATGTCGAGCTGGCTGATCGGAACGCCCCAGTAGCCGGGCCATCCCTCGGTCATGCCGACCAGGAACTCCTGGGTCATCATCCGGTCGATGATCTCGCCCACGGCGTCCTGCACCTCGGGCGGCGAGTAGGCGTTGATCGACAGCGATGCGGTCGTGCCGAGCAGGAAGATCGGCGACGGCAGCCCCTCGCGGCTCGGCAGCGGGAAGAAGCCGAGCTCGTCCAGGTTGCCGTCCTCCTCGGAATAGAAGCTGGTCGCGAACTGGAACACCAGCGACGGGCCGAAGAAGAACGGCGCGTCGTTCGAGGACAGCAGCGACACCGCGTCCAGGAAGTTGAGGTTGAAGTAGTCCTCGCCGGCCAGGTAGTCGGCCTGGAACCACTCCGCGCTCTTCTGCATCGCCTCGGCGATCGACGCGTCGGTCCAGGGGATTGCGCCGGTGATCGCGTCGTAGGTGGCCTGCGGCCCCGCCCAGTGGGTGAGGAAGAGCTGAGTGTAGTTCTCGTTCACCGGGCGCCAGCCCTTGTTGCCGGTCACCGAGGCATAGAGGCCCTGGTCGAGGGCGTCATCCATGATCGCTTCCAGCTCCTCGAAGGTGGTCGGGATCTCCCAGCCGTTCTCCTCGAACAGGACCTTGTTGTAGAAGACGCCCATGGTGTTCAGCGAGTTGGGCAGGGCATACAGGTCGCCGTCGACCGTGCCCGATTCGTAGATCGGCGTGAGGATGCGGTCGCGCCACCCGTACTTCTCGGAGTAGGGCTCCATCGAGGCCAGGTGCCCGGCGGCGGCGAACGGACGGACGAACGCCGGACCGGAGCCGTAGACGAGGTCGGGACCGCCCCCGGCAGGCAGCACGGATGCGATGACCGAGTCCACGTCGTTGCGGAACTCCATGACCAGCTCGAACTGGTCCTGCGACTCGTTGTAGGGATCGACCAGCACGGCCTTGATCACGTCCTGCAGGTGCGGGCCGGCGCCCCACATCCAGAACTGGATCTGCGTCCGTTCCTGCGCTGCGAGCGGCGCGACGGCAAGCAGACCGATCGCGAGCACGAGCATCAGACTTCTTGCGATAGGAGAGCGTTTCACGATTACCTCCTGGGTATTGCTCATGGGCTAACGTCTACACGAGCCACGGCACGGATGCAACCGGCGCACCCGGCCGCGTCCGCTCGCGCGGGGAGAGGCTCAGCCGGCCAGCAGGGTCTCGACGATGAAGCGGCGCAGGCCGGGAAAATCCGCGTCGCGGGCCGCCTGCACCTGCGGCAGATGCTGCCAGCGGAAGTTCTGGCGGACGTCGACCACCGTCTGCCCGCGCGTCAGCCCGTCGCGCGTCTCCACGTCGCAGTGCAGGGCGACGGTGTCGATGAGCTCCGGCCGCGCCGCCGCCGCGATCGCGCAGGAGTCGATCAGCACGCAGTAGCTGCCGAAGCCGCGCCCGGTGACGAAGTCCAGCATGCCGGCGGCGAGGCGCGCCTCGGCGCGGCGGGAGGCGCGCAGCGCCTGACCGTCCGCGTCGGTGAGCCGCAGATCCCGGTGCGTGGCCACGTCCAGCCCGACCGCGACCAGGTCGAAGCCGCCGTGCAGGACCAGCCGCGCCGCCTCGGGATCGACGTAGAAGTTCCACTCGCTCATCGGGTTGTCGCCGGTCGCGTTGAGGGCCGCCTCGCGCTGCAGCCCGAACGCGCCGCCCAGCACGACCAGGCGGTCGATCAGCTCCGGCAGCCGCGGCTCCATGTGCAGCGCCAGCGCGACGTTGGTCAGCGGCCCGAGCGTCACCACGGTGAGCGGGTCGCCATCCGCCGCGTGCCGGCGGGCCTGCTCCACCAGCAGGACGGGTGCCCACGCGGGCTCGGCCGGCACCGGCGCCGCGGGCAGGCCGGTCTCTCCCAGGCCGTCCGCACCGTGCGAGAATGGGTCATGCGCGAGCTCCCGAACCAGCGCCCGCGGCCCGCCCCGGCCGGTCGGCGGGCCCGCTTCGCCCGTCTCCGGCACCCCCATCAGGTTCAGGACCGTGTGGATGTTCCGGTAGCAGCGGTCGGCCGGCAGGTTGCCGGAGACGCTCGTGATGCCGCACACGCGGACGGACGCGCTCTTCAGCGCGACGATGAGCGCGAGCGCATCGTCCATGCCCGGGTCGCAGTCGATGAACACCGGCGTGGCGGCGGCATCCCCACTCTCGCCCTCGCGGGTCGCTGATCCACTATCGATGGCTGACTCCTCGTTGCACCGGTGCGCAACGCTATCGGCTCGGCCTGCGCCAGGCAAATCCGAGGTACTCCGGTGAACGCAATCGACTACGTCGTGCTGTCGCACGTGATCGTGGACGACCTGCGCTTCCCGTCGGGCGCCGAGCGGCGCGGCGTGCTCGGCGGCGCCGGCAGCTACGCCGCCGCCGGAGCGCGCCTGGCGGCCGATCGCGTCGGCATCGCCTGCGGCGTGGGCGAGAACTTCCGCGCTTCGGAACACGCGGCGTGGTTCCGCGCGAACGGCATCGACACGGCGGGGCTCGAGCCGCGCGGTCCGCGCACGCCGCGTAGCGCCGTGGTCTACCACGCCGAGGACGCGCGCACGGAGACGCCGCTGCTCGGTCCCGCGCACTTCGCGCGGATGTCGCCTGCGATCGACCGGATGCCCGCGGCTTACCGCATTGCGACCGGCTACTACCTCTTTCGTGACCACGACGCGGCGTTCTGGGATGAAGCCGCCGCGCTGCGCGCGTCACGCCGATGCGGGTGGGACAGCGGCGCAGTGCGATCGACACCGCCGGCGTGTCACTCGCCCGCAGCGCTCCCAGCCGCCTCTGGCGCCGTGGTGCTCTGGGAGCTGCACGCGGCGTCCACGGAGCCGGCCTGCTGGCCGCAGGTCGCCGCCCGGCTCGCCTGCGTCGACGTGGTATCGCTGAACCTCGCGGAGGGACGCCGCCTGTGCGGAAGGGACGCCCCGCGCGAGATCGTCCGCCGCCTGCTGGACACCGGCGTCGGCGGCGTCGCGCTGAGGCTGGGGGCGGACGGCGCGCTGCTCGGCCGCCGGTCGGCGAAGCTGCTCCGCATCCCGGCCTGGCCCGCCGCGGTGGTCGACGTGACCGGCGCCGGCAACGCGTTCGGCGGCGCGTTGCTGGCCGGGCTCGGAGCGGGGCAGGACTGGCTGGAGAGCGGCTGCGGCGCGGCGGCCGCGGCATCGCTGATGCTGGAGCAGCACGGTCCCCCGGAGCAGTTGGATCACGGCGAGTGGCGCCGGCGGCGCGACCTGCTGCTTGCCCGCGTCCGATCGGCGACCCCGGCGGGAGCGACCGCATGAGCACGCCGGCGCCTACCGCGGACAACCCGATGCGGGCGCAGGTGTTCAGCCTGCCGGAGCTCCTGGCAACACAACATGACGCGCTGGAGGCGGCCACGCGTGCTCTGCTTCGCACGCCCGCCATCTTCGCGGTGCGGGAGGTCATCCTCACCGGCTGCGGCGACTCGCACGTCGCCGGCGAGCTGCTGGCGGAGCCCTGGGTGCGGCTCACGGGCATCCCCTGCCGGCCGCTGCCCGCCATGCAGGCGGCGCGCTACGAGACGCAGCTCCCACGGCGGAGCCTCCCTCACGACCCGCTGGTAGTCGCGGTCAGCTCTTCCGGCACAGTCGCGCGCACGCTGGAGGCGGTCGAGCAGTGGCGGCGGCGCGGTGCGCTGACGGTCGCGGTGACCGCCGATCCGCAAAGCCGCCTGGCGCGAGCCGCCGAGCACTGCCTGCCGCTCTCGCTGCCCCCGTTCGCCGCCGCCCCGGGCGTGCGCTCGTTCTTTCTCTCCGCGCAGGCGCTGTACCTGCTCGCCATCCGCATCGGCGAGGTGCGCGGCCGCCTGACGCAGCAGGAGGCGGAGCGGCTGCGCACACAGCTTTCCGCGACCGCGGATGCGCTCGGCCGGATGCTGCCCGCGCTCGACGAGGAGCTGGCCGCGCTGGCGCGGGAGTGGCGCGGGCACGGACGGTACGAATTGCTGGCCTCAGGCCCGGCCCGGGCTGCGGCCGCCTACGGCAGGGCCAAGGTGCTGGAGGCTGCGGGGGTGCCGGCGGTGGACCAGGACGTCGAGGAGTGGGTGCACCTGGACTACTTCGCGCGCGACCCGGACACCTGCGCCACCTGGGTGCTGTGCCCGGAGAGCGCCCGCGACCAGAGCCGCGTGCGCGAGATCGAGCCCTTCCTGCAGCGCCTGGGTCGACCCTATCGCATCCTGACCGACGCGCCGCGACCCGCGGAGCCCGGCCGGACGATCGCGCTTCCGGCGCCGCCCGATCCCCTGTTCGCTGTGCTCGTGTACGCCGCGGCGCTTGCGCTGTTCGCCGCCCGGCTGAGCGCCGAGCTTGGCGCCGAGTACGGCCGCGGCGCGCGTGGGCGCTGGCAGGACTGCCGCGACGGCGCCACGACCCGCAACTCGCAGCGGCTGCCGCTCCCGGCAGATTGACAGGAGACCCATGCACGTTCACCGATTTCGCACACCCGGCAACGGTCCGCACGAGGTCACCGAGGCGCTCCACGCTGCGGTCGCGCAGAGCGGCATGCGCGCAGGCGCCCTGGTCGCCACCATCCCGCACACCACCGCCGGACTCGCGGTGCTGTCGTTCCCCGACCCGCTGGGACTGGAGGACGTCGCCGACGAGCTGGCGCGGCTGGTGCCGACGCGGATCGACTTCAAGCACCAGCACGACACCCCGCAGGATGCGGCCGGCCACATCAAGTCCGCCCTGGTGGGCGTGTCGCTCAGCCTGATCGTCGAGGACGGCGAGCTCGTGCTCGGCCACTCCCAAGCGGTCTACTTCATGGAGTTCGACGGCCCGCGCGACCGTCAGCTCCACGTGCAGCTTCTGCCGGCCGCGTCCGTGAGCGAAGAGGAGAAAAGAACGTGAGCGACGCAGTCGACAAGCTCTACCGGCGCTACGAGTACGCCGCCAACGTGCCGCGCCGGGGCCTCCTGATCGACGGCCGGCCGGCGCTGACCGGCATCGACCCGAAGCGCATCGGCGACTACGTCATCATCACCGTGCGCGACCCCCTGTGCGCCTACGAGGAAGACCCGGCGCAGCAGGTCGCCCGCCATCTGGACGACGGCGAGCTGGTCGCCCGCACCGGCATGTTCACCACCTACAGCGGTCGCTACGAGGACGCCCACGTCACCGTGGTCTCCGGCGGCAGCGGCTCACCGGAAGCGGAGCTCGTTCTGCACGAGTTCCTGGAGAACACCGCTGCCACCGCCTACCTGCGCCTGGGCGGCTCCGGCGGCATGCACGAATCGGTGCGTCCCGGGGACGTCGTGATCAGCCACGGCGTGGTGCGCGACGAGGGCATGACGCAGGCCTACGTGCGCCCCTCCTTCCCCGCCGCCGCCAGCCCGGAGATCGTGATGGCCCTGGCGCAGGCCGGCGAAGACCTGGGCGTCCGCTACCACATAGGAATCACCCGTTCCAGCGACAGCGACTTCTGCGGCGTCGGGCGTCCGTCGGTCGGCGGCTACATGCAGCCCGAGCACCTGGAGGTGATCGATTACTACCGGCGCGCCGGCGTTCTCAACGGCGATCGCGAGTCTGCGGCGCTGGTCACCCTGCCGCTGCTGTTCGGCAAGCGCGGCGGCTCGATCTGCTCGGTGGCAGACAACCTGGTGACCGGCGAGAAGTTCACCGCCGGCGCCGGCCACGACACGGCACGCCGAATGGCCCTGCGCGGCCTGGCGATCCTGGCCCGTATGGACCGCGAGAAAGCGGAGGCCGGCCAGGCGTACTGGACGCCCTCGCTGCGGGGATAGCCGCGCGGCGCCGGACTCCTCAGGCCGGACAGGCCGCAGCGACGGCCTGTTCCTCGGCGTGGTAGCTGGAGCGGACGAACGGCCCCGCGTCGCAGTGGCGGAATCCCCGGTCCAGGGCGATGCGCTTCAGCCGGTCGAATTCGTCGGGCCGCCAGAAGCGCTTGACGCGCAGTTGCGTGCGCCCCGGCTGCAGGTACTGGCCCAGGTTGAGGATGTCCACGCCGTTCGCGCGCAGGTCGTCCATGGCCTCGACCACCTCGCCTGCCTCCTCGCCCAGCCCCAGCATCAGGCTGGACTTGGTGACCGCATCGGGGGACAGCTCCTTGACCGTGCGCAGGAAGCCGAGCGAGCGGTCGTAGTCGGAGTGCGAGCGCACCGCCGGCGTCAGCCTCCGGATCGTCTCCAGGTTGTGGGCGATGATGTCCGGGCCGCTGTCGACGAGCGTCTCCACCGAAGAGGGATCGACGACGAGGTCGGGGCCGGCCAGGTCCGAGGGCAGCACCTCGACCCGGCAGCCGGGCGCGGCGGCGCGGATCGCCAGCACGGTGTCCGCCATCACCAGAGCGCCGCCGTCCGGCAGGTCGTCGCGCGCCACCATGGTGATGACCACGTGCCGGAGCCCCATCTGCACCACGGACTCGGCGACGCGCCGCGGCTCATCGGCGTCCACGCTGCCGGGCAGGCCGGTCTCCACGGAGCAGAAGCGGCAGCGCCGCGTGCATACATTGCCCAGTATCATGAAGGTGGCGGTGCCGTGCGTGCCCCAGCACTCGTGGATGTTGGGGCAGCGCGCCTCCTCGCATACGGTATGGAGCTTCTGTGAACGGACGATTTCGCGGACCTGGAAATAGCGCGGGTCGGATGACAGCCGCACCCGCAGCCACTCCGGCTTCGGCGTCATGAGCGGCACCATACTACACGCGGGCGACCGGCCGGCCGTCCAGGCCCGTTCCTTCTGGGACGACCTGCCGCGGCCGTTTTTCGTGCTGGCGCCGATGGCCAACGCCACCGACACCGCCTTCCGCCGCATCATCACCGAGTGCTCAAGCCCGCACGCCGTCTACACGGAGTTCACGTCGGTGGCCGGCCTGTGCTCGCCGGGAGCGCCGCGGCTGATGGTCGACCTGGAGTTCGCAGAGTGCGAGCGGCCGGTGATCGCGCAGTTCTTCGGATCGGTCCCGGAGCAGTTCCGGCGCTGTGCGGAGCTGGCCGTCGAGCTCGGCTTCGACGGGGTGGACATCAACATGGGCTGCCCGGATCGCTCCGTCCTGCGCCAGAAGGCGGGCGCGGCGCTGATCCGCGATCCCGACCTGGCGGTGGAGATCATCGACGCGACGCGCGCCGGCGCCGGGGATCTGCCGGTGTCGGTGAAGACCCGCATCGGGGACGCCTCCGACATCGTCGAGGAGTGGATCGGCCGGCTCCTGGGCGCGCGCCCGGCGGCGATCGCCATCCACGCCCGCACGATCAAGGAGCGTTCCGAGGTGCCCGCCCACTGGGACGCGGTGCGGCGGGCGTGCGAGCTGGCACACGGCACCGGAGTCCCGATCGTCGGCAACGGCGACGTGCGCTCGCTGGAGCAGGGCCACGCGCTGGCCGCCGAGTCCGGCGCCGACGGCGTGATGATCGGCCGTGGCGTGTTCGGCAACCCCTGGCTGTTCTCCGCGGCCGGCGGTCCGGGCGATCTGCGCGTGGCGGTGGAGACGATGCTCGCGCACGCGCTGCTCTACGACCGGCTGTTCGCGGGCCGAAAGAACTTCGTCGACATGCGGCGCCACTTCAAGGCCTACGTCGGCGGCTTTCCCGGCGCCAGGCGGCTGCGTATGGAGCTGATGGAGACGCGCTCGGTGGCCGACGTGGAGCCGATCGTCGCCCCCGTGATCGGCGCGTCATCGGTGCGGCGTGCCCACGATCGGGCGCATGAGCTGGCCTCGGCCGATGCCTGGGCGACCCGCCGAAACGGCGCCGTCGAGTTGACGGTGAAAACGGCCGGTTAGTATCCTCACGGCCAAATCCAGACCCGAAACAGGAGTCTATCCATGGCCTTCTCGGTCCCACCCCTCACCTACGCATACGACGCCCTCGAGCCGCACATCGACGAGCAGACGATGCGGATTCACCACGACAAGCACCACGACGCCTACGTCGGCAAGCTGAACGACGCGGTCGCCGGCACCGACCTGGAGAGCCAGTCGATCGAGTCGATCCTCAGCAACCTGGGCTCGGTGCCCGACGGCAAGCGCGCCGCGGTGCAGAACCAGGGTGGCGGGCACGCCAACCACACGCTGTTCTGGACCGTGATCGGCCCCAACGGCGGCGGTGCCCCCTCCGGCGACCTGGCCGGCGCGATCGACGCGGCCTTCGGCAGCTTCGACGGCTTCAAGGAGGCGTTCACGGACGCGGCCACCACTCGCTTCGGCTCCGGCTGGGCATGGCTGGTGGTCAAGAGCGGCGGCGGCCTGGCCGTCTACAGCACCGGCAATCAGGACAGCCCCCTGTCCCAGGGCGACACCCCGATCCTGGGCATCGACGTCTGGGAGCACGCCTACTACCTGAACTACCAGAACCGGCGCCCCGACTACATCACCGCGTTCTACAACGTGATCGACTGGGCGGCGGTCGCGGAGCGCTACGCCGCGGCGAGCTGAGGCAACCCCTGAGCAAGTCCGACAACGCGGCCGGGAACGGCGCCTCCGGGAACGGCCGCATGGAAAACGTCGTCATCGTCGGCTCGGGTCCGGCCGGGCACACGGCGGCCATCTACGCCGGCCGCGCCCTGCTGGACCCGTTACTGTACGAGGGCTTCATGGCCGGCGGCGTGGCGGCCGGCGGCCAGCTCACCACCA
Organism: Spirochaetaceae bacterium; assembly: GCA_028820215.1. The sequence continues at coordinate 31,954 of JAPPKD010000295.1, forward strand.
CCACCGACGTCGAGAACTATCCCGGCTTCCCGACCGGTGTCGGCGGCATCGAGCTCACCGAGCTCTACCGCCAGCAGTCGGTGAACTGCGGCGCCCGCATCGAGACGGTCACCGTCGACCGCGTGGACCTGAGCCAGCGCCCGTTCACGGTGGTCGCCGGCGACGAGAGCGTGCGCGCGCGCACGCTCATCATCGCCACCGGCGCCACTGCCAAACGGCTGGAGGTGCCGGGCACCGAGCGGCTGTGGCAGAAGGGGATCTCCGCGTGCGCGGTGTGTGACGGCGCGCTGCCGGTGTTCCGCGACAAGCCGCTGGTCGTGATCGGCGGCGGAGACACCGCCTGCGAGGAGTCGCTGTTCCTGACCCGCTACGGTTCCTCGGTGACCATCCTGGTGCGGCGCGACATGATGCGCGCCTCCAAGACCATGCAGCAGCGGGTGCTTGCGAACGACAAGATCAGCATCTCCTGGCAGACGGAGCTGGTCGAGGTGCTCGGCGACCAGTTGCTGGCCGGGGTGCGCGTGCACGACAAGGCCGCGGGCCAGGAGCGCGAGATGGAGGCCGGCGGCCTCTTCTTCGCCATCGGTCACCAGCCAAACACCGAGTTCCTGGAAGGCCAGCTCGACACCGACGACACCGGCTACGTGCTCACCGCCGCCGACAGCACCGCCACCAGCGTGGCCGGCGTGTTCGCCTGCGGGGACGTCCAGGACAAGGTCTACCGCCAGGCGGTCACCGCCGCCGGCACCGGCTGCATGGCCGCCCTCGAAGCCGAGCGCTTCCTGGACGCTCACGGATAGCGGCCGAACCATGGCGCTGGAGATCGTCCAGGGCGACCTGTCGTGGAGCGGCGAGCACTGGATCTGCATGATCCGCGAGCCGGGCTCGGACGAAACGTCGGTGGTCAGCCACTACCACCTGCGCGTCTCCCCGGCCGGTCCGGGCAACGTGGCGGTGATTCACGTGCCGGGTGTGGACGGCGCCCACGTGATCGCGACCGACAACGACGACGCGGCCACGTTCGCCAGGGAGCGGTTCTTCGCCGGCCGGTCGGACTACCACCACGGCGACCTGCCGGTGCGGCAGGCCACCTTCGAGCGAACCGGTGAGGGACAGCCGGGGTCCGGCTGGCGCTACCGGTTCGCCGGCACGGAGGTATCCGCGCGCTGGTTCGTGGCGGAGCCGCCGGTCGTCGCGCACGGCCACCTGCGCCCCGGCGACTGGTGCTTCACCGTGCTGTACTTCGCCGAAGAGGCGGAGATCCACCTGAACGGACGCCGCGTGCCGGGCGAGCCATTCACCCGCGACATCTGGCGCAGCTCCATCGGCGGCGACCGCAGCTCCTGCGTCTACGCCCTGGCCGAGACCTTCCTGGATACGGAGTAGGAATTCCTCGGCGGCTGCGGGCTCAGGCCGCTACGGGAGCGTCCGGGTCAGGCATCCGCCACCTCGAACGCCGTCACGTTGCGCGTGTCGCGGCTGAACTCGACCCCGATCAGGTGGATCGGCTCGCCGCGAGCACGGTACTTGTCTGCGTATCCCCGCGCCTGCAACTGCGCCAGGGCGGAGCCCGGCGAGGCCATCTCCGCCACCTTGAACTCGAACAGATAGACGTGCCCACCGGCGCGCACCGCCATATCCAGCCGGCCGTGGCTGCTCGACTCCTCCACCGCGACCTCGTATCCCAGCGCCACGAAGTAGGAATAGAACACGCTCGCGTAGTAGCCCTCGTACCTCGCGATATCATTGTTGGTGTACCACTCGTACGGGATGCTCGAGAAGAACGCGTGGAACAGCTCCCGCAATCCCTCGCAATCGTGCGCCGCCAGCAGCCGCTCCAGGCGGATGCTGTTCGCCGTCTGCTGCGTGGTGTCCTGGACCAGATGGCGCAGCAGAACCCGATTGAGGCTTTGCCGAACTTCCCGGTTCGGATAGCCCAGGCGGTACAGCGCCTCGCCGCCCAGCTCCTCCTCTCCCGTGATCGTCAGATAGCCGGTCTGGAACAGCAGCGCCTCCGTGCCGATGCGATCCACGTCGAACGCCGACAGCAACTCCTCCGTGCTCACCGTCCGATCCAGTGATACCGAGGAGACCCCGCGGTCGAACATCGTCTCCACCAGAAACGCCGGCGTCCCGGTCTCGAACCAGTGGCCCTTGAATTCGCGGCTATCGAACAACAGCAGCGCGTCGTACGGGTTGTACACCTTCTCCGCGCCGCGCCAGCCGTAGCCGTTGTACCACTCGCGCACCCGCTCGCGGTCCAGCCCGGCAAGTTCCGGCGTGAACACCGTGTCCAGGTCCCGTTCGGTGTAGCCGCAGATCGCCGAGTAGCGCCGATCGAGGGTGATGTCGGTGAGGTTGTTCAATTGCGAGAACAGGTTGACCTTGGAGAACTTGCTGATGCCGGTGAGGAACGTGAAGCGCACGTGTGCGTCGCACGACTTGATCACGCCGTACAGGCCGCGCAGGTAGTCGCGGTTGGTCCGCGCCGCCTCCGCGTCCTCCAGGGCGTCCAGGATCGGCTTGTCGTACTCGTCGACCAGCACCACGACCCGCTGCCCGGTCCGCTCATGCAGCGCTTCCAGCAAGTACGCGAAGCGTCCGGGCGCCGTCAGGTACTCGGTCGCCACGCCCGTGCGACGCTCGGCGGCGGCGAGTTGCTCCATGACGTTGGCTTCCAGCAGACCGGGATCCCTGAAGTTCCCGCGGCCGAAGTCCAGATGGACCACCGGGTGGCGCTGCGACCAGTCGTGGCCGTCGTGGATGTACAGGCCCTCGAACAGCTCCTGGTTGCCCTCGAACAACTCCTTCAGCGTATCCAGGAACAGGCTCTTGCCGAACCGCCGCGGACGCGACAGGAAATAGTGGGTGCCTCCTGCGAGGAGTTGAGCTATGTACGGGGTCTTGTCCACGTAGTAGCAGTCCTGCTCCCGCAGCTTGCTGAACGTCTGCATCCCGATCGGCAGTCTGCGCCTGGTCACCGCGCCATCCTACGTCGTGACCGGCAGCCGCTCCAAACCTCCGGCCGCGGCCGGGCGCGCCGAGGCACGGAGCCGGATCGGTTGCTACAGTGACCGAAGGAGCCGAGTGGCGATCGATGACTGAGTCGAGACCAGCATGCCGCGTCGGCGTCGACATCGGCGGGACCTTCACCGACGTCGTCGCCCTGACCGAGGGCGGCCGGTCCGCCGTGGTCAAGGTGGCGAGCACCCCGGACGACTACGGCCGTGGCGTGCTGCGCGGCCTCGCGGACGCGCTGGCCGAGCTGGACCTGCCCGCCGCCGGCGTGGCCGAGATCGTGCACGGCTTCACGGTCGCGACCAACGCCATCCTGGAGGGCAAGGGCGCGGCGCTGGCGCTGATCACCACCGAGGGGTTCCGCGACGTGCTGGAGATCGCCCGGCTGCGCACGCCCCGGCTCTACGACCTCTACTACCGCAAGCCGCCGCCGCTGGTGGAGCGGCGCCTGCGCCTGGAGGTGCGCGAGCGCGTCGATGCGCACGGCCGGGTGCTCGCACCGCTCGACGCCGGTGACGTGGAGCGCGCGGTGGCTGCGGTACGGGACTCGGGCGTCTCCTCCGTGGCGGTGTCCCTGCTGCACTCCTACGCCAATCCCGAGCACGAGCAGCGCATGGGCGAGGCGCTCCGCGCCGCGTTGCCCGCCATGGATGTCTCCCTGTCCAGCGAGCTGCTGCCGGAAGCGCGCGAGTACGAGCGCACCAGCACGACCGTCATCAACGGCTACATCCGACCGGTCGTGGAGCGCTACCTGCAGCGGCTGGTCGCCGAGCTGCGCCGCGCCGGCACGCACGCGCCGGTGACCGTGATGCAGTCCAACGGCGGGCTGATGCCGGTCGAGCTGGCCGCGCGCAAGCCCATGTACTGCATCGAGTCGGGGCCGGCCGCCGGGGTGATCGGCGCCGCCGAGATGGGCGCCCGCCTCGGCCAGGCCGACCTGATCACCTTCGACATGGGCGGCACCACGGCCAAGGCGTCGATCGTCGAGGGCAACCAGGTACTGCTGGCGCCCGAGTGCGAGGTCGGCGGCGGCATGAACGCCGGCCACCGCCTGCTGCGCGGCGCCGGCTACGTGCTGCGCGTGCCGACCATCGACATCGCCGAGGTGTCCGCCGGCGGCGGCAGCATCGCCTGGGTGGACCGTGCGGGAGGCCTGCAGATCGGGCCCCACTCCGCCGGCGCGGTGCCCGGACCGGTCTGCTACGGCACGGGCGGCACCGAGCCGACCGTCTCCGACGCCGACGTGGCGCTGGGTCTCCTGAATCCCGAGCACCTGCTCGGCGGCACCTTCCCGATCGACGTCGAGCGGGCGAGGGCGGCGCTACGCGAGCGGCTGGCGGAGCCGGCCGGCCTGACGGAGACCGAGGCGGCCTGGGGCGTGCACACCCTGGCCAACGTGAAGATGGGCGGCGCGCTGCGCGCGGTGTCCAGCGAGCGCGGCCGCGACCCGCGGCGCTTCGCGATGATCGCCTTCGGCGGCAGCGGTCCCGTGCACGCGGCCGGCCTAGCGTCGAGCCTTGGCATCGGCCGTGTGATCGTCCCGCGGTCGCCCGGCGTGTTCAGCGCCTTCGGACTGCTGTTCGCGGAGGTCGAGCACCACTTCGTGCAGACTCTCAACCAACCGCTGGCGGCGATCGACGTGGAGCGGGCCAACGCGATCCTGGACCGCATCGGCGGCGAGTGCCGGGCGCTGCTGGCCCGCGAAGGGTTCGACGGGGCACGGCAGCAGTTGCAGATCCAGATGGACGCGAAGTACGAGGGCCAGACCTCGGAGCTCACCGTCGACCTGCCGGTCGAGCGCTTCGGCGCTGCGGAGCTGCCGGCGATCGAGTCCGCGTTCACGCGCGAGCACCGGCGCACCTACGGCTACAGCGTCCCGGAGCCGGTGCAGGTCGCGAGCCTGCGGGTGATCGGCCGCGGCGTCGGGGACCGGAACGGCTCGCCGGACGACCCCGACCCCGGCGACGGTCTGACCGCCTCGGGACCGGCGCGCCCGCCGGCCGACCGCCGCGTCTACTTCGGCCCCGGCCACGGCTGGCTGGACACGCCCGTGGTGGACCGTCCCGCGCTGCGCTCCGGAGCCATCGCCGGCCCGCTGATCGTCGAGGAGTACGACTCGACCACGGTAGTGCCGCCCGGCTGGCGCGCGGCCGCGGCCGACCAAGGCTGCATGACCCTGGAGGCGGACTGATGGCAGAGCAATCCACGGCCCGCGATTCGGTCACCCGTGAGGTCATCCGCAGCTCGCTGGTGTCCGCCGCCGACAGCATGGCCGTGACCGTGGTGCGCACCGCCCGCTCGGCCGTCGTCAAGGACGGCATGGACTTCTCCACTGCCGTGTTCAACGCCGCCGGCGGGCAGGTGGCCCAGGGGCTGACCCTGCCGTTCCACATGGGAGCCATGCAGCCGGCTCTGGACGGCGTCCTCGCCGTATTCGAGGGAAACGTCGAGCCGGGGGACATCCTCGCCAGCAACGACCCCTACTCCGGCGCCAGCCACCTGCCCGACATCTTCCTGTTCAAGCCCGTGTTCGCCGAACGCACCCTCATTGCGTGGCTGTGCGTGATCGCCCACCACACCGACATCGGCGGCCGCGTGGCCGGCGGCAACGCCTGCGACAACACCGAGATCTACCAGGAGGGGCTGCGTCTGCCGCCGCTGAAGCTCATCGCCGCCGGTCAGCGCAACGACGCCGTGTGGCGGATCATCGGCAGCAACGTCCGCGTGCCGTCGCTCGTGCACGGCGACCTGCTGGCGCAGGTGGCGGCGCTGGAGCAAGGCGAGCAGGACCTGCTGGCGCTCGCCGCCGACCACGGCACCGCGGGGCTCGACGGCTACATGGGCGACATCATCGAGCACACCGAGCGGCGCACCCGCGCCGAGATCGCCGCCCTGCCGGACGGCTCCTGGAGCTTCTCCGACTTCATCGACGGCGACGGCATCCGCCCGGAACCGATCGAGATCCGCGTGCGGGTGACCATCGCCGGCGACGAGCTCGCCGCCGACTTCGCCGGCACCTCGCCGCAGGCGACCGGCTCCATCAACCCCAACCTGCCCTACACCACCTCGGCCGTGTACGCCGTGCTCAAGACCCTCACCGATCCCGCGATCGACGCCAACGCCGGCTTCTTCCGGCCCATCACCGTGAGCGCGCCGCCCGGCTGCTTCGTCAATCCTCAGCACCCCGCCGCGGTCGCCGCCCGCGGGCTGGGTGGCTTCCGCATCGCGCAGGCCGTGTTCGGGGCGCTGGCCAAGGCGTTGCCCGACCGCGTGCCGGCCGCTTGGGGCGGCGGCGAGTTCGGGGTCAGCTTCGGCGGCTACTACCCGGACGGCCGCGCCTTCGTGTTCCTGGAGTTCAACAACGACGGCCCGCGCGGCGGCGGGCCGCACGCCGACGGCGCCGACGGCCTGACCGCGCCCGTGCACAACATGGCCAACACCCCGATCGAGACCATCGAAGCCTCGCAGCCGCTGTTCATCCGGCGCTACGGCTTCGTGCCCGACACCGGCGGCCCCGGCCGCTTCCGCGGCGGCCTGGGACTGGTGCGCGAGTACGAAGTCACGCACGACGAGGCGACCCTGCAGATCCGCTCCGACCGCGCCCGCTTCCTGCCCTGGGGCACCCAGGGCGGATCGCCCGGCTCGGCCGGCGCCAACCTGCTCAACCCGGACCGCGCCGACGGCGGCGAACGGCTGCCGGGCAAGTTCCTGCGCACCCTCAAGCGCGGCGACGTCTACCGCCTGGTCCAGCCGGGCGGTGGCGGCTACGGCGACCCTCTGGACCGCGACCCCGAGGCGGTGCGGGAGGACGCAGCGCAGGGCAAGATCACCGCTGCCCACGTGCGCGACGCCTACGGCGTGGTGCTGGATGAAGCCGGCGGCGTCGACGCGACCGCGACTACCGCGCTACGGGAGCGCCTCACGCATGAGCGGGGACCGCTCGTCACCGAGCCGCGCGTCGCGCGCGCCATGGAAGGACCCGCCGTCCGCGGAGACGGACCAGAGAGATAGCAACGACGCCCGCGCTGCGCCGTGCCGGGGCGAACCAACATTCGACCGAAACGGTGGGGAGAGAGCGGCAAGTCAGAAGGCTCGTCGGCGAGAGGTCAACTGCCGGCCCATGCCTCATACAGACGGTCGATCTGGCGGACCACGCGTTGGAGGCGAGCGGTGTGGCGCCGCTCGGCGGTGCGGTCGCCGGACTGCAGGGCCTCGGAGACCTGACGCTCAAGTTCCTGCGTCTCACTCTCCAGGCGCTCGATGCGGGCCTCCGTCGAGGGTTCGATCGGCTTCCTCTTGCGCCCGTCGCCGGCCGGGACCGCCGGACTCTCGCGCCGTTTGCGCCACGCCCAGTACTCGGAGAACCCGCCCACGAAGCGGTGCAGCCCGTGATCGCGCACCTCGACCACGGCGGTGGCGACCTTGTCCAGAAGGTAGCGGTCGTGGCTGACCACCAGGACGGTGCCGGAGTAGTCGACCAGCGCGTCCTCGATCGCCTCGCATGAGGGGATGTCCATGTGGTTGGTCGGCTCGTCCAGGATCAGGAAGCTGGCCTTGCGCTGGACCGCGGCGGCGAGCTGGAGGCGGTTGCGCTCTCCTCCGGACAGGGCGCCTACCGGCTTGTCCAGGTCGTCCCACCCGAACAGGTATCCGCTCAACGCAGCCAGGACCGACTGCCGGTTCCCCAACCCCATGGCGAGGAAGGCCTCCAGGATCGTCTGCTCCTCCTCCAGTGTCTCCTGGTGCTGGGCGCAGTAGCCGATCGTCAGGCTCGGTCCGACCCGCAGCACCGGGTGCTCCCAGTCTCCGTGCGCGACGATGTCGCGCAGCAGGGTGCTCTTGCCGCACCCGTTCGGACCGACCAGCGCGAGCCGCTCGCCGCAGGCGATCTCCAGGTAGGCGTCCCGGAACAGCACGCGGTCGCCGAAGCTCCGGTCGTAGCCGATCACCTGCAGCGCGACGTTCGCCCGGCTCTCGGCCTCCGGCAGCACCACGGAGACGGCCGCGTCCTTCACGTCGGGCCGCGCCACGGCCCGGCTCTCTTCCCGCGCGAGCTGGGTGCGTCGCGCCCGCAGGCGCTTGCCGTGCGCCTTGTCGGTGCGCACCGACGCGATCGCCGCCAGGCGGGCGACCAGCGCCTCGAGCTGGGCGAGCCGCTTCTGCGATGCGACGTAGTCGGCCCGCTGGGCCACCAGCCCCTGCAGGCGGGTCAACTGGTAGTCGGAGTAGTTGCCCGCGTACTCGCGGACGCGGCCTCCCTTGAGCTCCAGGATGCGCGTGACGGTGCGGTCGAGCAGGCGGCGGTTGTGCGACACCAGCAACACGGCTCCCGAAAAGGAGACGAGCGCCTCCTCCAGCCACTCCAGGCCGGCGTAGTCCAGGTGGTTGCCGGGCTCGTCCAGGACCAGCAGCCCCGGGTCCATCATCAGCGCGCGGGCGAGCGCCAGCAGGTTCCGTTCGCCGCCGGAGAGCTGCCCCACGGTCGCCGCGCCCGCGCGGGTCAGTCCGACGTGCTGCAGGACGCGATCGGCCTGCCAGCCTGCCTGGTCGCCGCCGGCCGCGTCATAGCGATCCCGGGCCGACTGGTAGCGCTGCAGGGCATCGGCCATGTGCCGGTCGGCGGCCTCCGCAAGGGCGCGCTCGGCAGCCCGCAGCGCCTCTTCCACGGGCGCCACCTGACCCAGCAGGAAGTCCCGCACCTTCGTCGCCGGCGGGGCTTCCAACTGCTGCGGAACGTGCCCGATCTTGAGGTCGGGGCCCACCACGACGCTGCCCGCGCTGGGCCGCTGCGCGCCCAGCAGCAGGTGCAAGACCGTGGACTTGCCGGCGCCGTTCGCCCCGATCAGCCCTACCCGGTCGCCGGGATTGATCTGGAACGAGACGCCCGTCAAGACATCATGGCCACCGTAATGCTTGGATACATGGTGAAAGCTCACCACGGATTTGCTCTCCGTACGCCGGTCGTGGATTCCGCGGCGCTCAGGCAGTGCACACCTTGGTCCGAATCGGAGCCCGCGCGCAACATGACTCGCTGCGCGGGGACCGCCACGATCGGCGTCGCGGTGCGGACGCCACGACGGAGGGCCTGAAGCGGTAGCGCCGCCGAGCCCGTCTCTGGATAATGACAGGAGGTAGCAGTGGCAGAGCCCATGACCCTGAGGGACGAAGACGTCGGCCGCATCGGAGAATACGTCAAGCCGTGGCTGCGCCAGATGATGGACGAGATGGTTCCGAGCCTGGAGCCGGTCGGCGCCGACACCCGGCTTATCGAGCGCATGGTCAGAGTCGAGGAAGAGCTCAAGGCGCAGCGCATGTTGATGGACGAGCGCTTCGCATTCATGGCGCGCCGCTTCGACGTGGTGGACAGGCGCTTCGAGGATCTGATCGGTCACACGAACACTCGCTTCGAAGCCGTCGACAAGCGCTTCGTGGAGTTGATCGGTCACACCAACACGCGTTTCGAGGAGTTGATCGGTCAGATGAACGCGCGTTTCGATACCGTGGACCGGCGCTTCGAGGAATCGCATGCGCACACCAACAGCCGCTTCAGGATGTTGACGTGGATGATCGGTGTCGGGTTCGCCGTCATCACTTCGTTGACGACGCTGTTCGCCCTGCTTTCCTGAGCTGTTTCCGGCGCGCAGTGCCGCGCAATCTGCTGATGACCTGATCCTGATCAGGCACGGCGTGCCGCCGTTTCCCATGATCCTCACCGCACGCAAGCACCTGAAGACCGCCGCCATGGTCGCGGTCCGCTCCCTGGACGACCGGGTGTGGGCGATCGCAGTGGACTTCGGCCTGCGCCTGCTGCGGGTGGTGTTCCTGCTGTCGCTGTGGCGGATGCTGCTGCCGGAGACGGGTGAGGTGTCCGGCATGACGCGCGGCGCGGTGCTCACCTACACGCTGGTCGCCGAGGCGTTCTCCGGGCTGCTGGCGTCCCGCTCAGGCCTGGACGCGGCGCTCTGGCGCGGCGACATCGCCAACCGCTTCCTGCGGCCGGCCGGCATCTACGGACAGTTCATGGCCGAGATGTTCGGGGGCAGCGTCACCGGCCTGCTGCTGTTCGCGCTGCCGCTGTACTGCATCGCGCCGCTGCTGGGGGTCGATCCGCTGCCGGCAAGCGCCGCCGCGGCGGCGCTGTTCGTGGCCAGCCTGATCCTGGCCGTCTGCATCGGCGCAGCGCTCGACTTCATCTTCGCCGGCCTGATGGTCGTGCTGGAGCAGAACGTGTACGCCCTGATGCAGATCAGGAGCGCCGTCAGCGCGCTGCTGTCAGGGGCGGTCATCCCGCTGGCGCTGATGCCGTGGGGCATCGGCGAGGTCCTGGGCTACCTGCCGTTCGCGTCGCTGGCGTCGGCGCCCCTGCGCATCTATACCGGCACCGGCGATCCGGCGTTCCTGATCGCGCTGCAGGCGTTCTGGGTGGCGGTGCTCTGGCCGCTCGCGCACCTGACCTGGACCGTCAACCGCGAGCGGCTCGTCTCGCACGGAGGGTGAGCGGTGCGCACGCTGACGATGCTCCTCGCCCGCTGGCGGGCCCAGGCGCGGCTGGACTTCATGTGGATGACCCGCGACTTCCGCTTCTTCGTCATCAACGTGGTCTCCGACATCGTCCTCAACCTGGCCGGCATCACCGCCGTCTTCCTGCTGGCCGAGCGGTTCGGCGGCATCGGCCCGTGGTCGCGCGACCAGATCCTCTTCATGCTCGGCTACGCGGCCCTGGTGCGCGGCATCCTGGAGGTGGGCTTCGGCTACAACGTGCTGGCCATCAGCCGCCGCATCGGCCGCGGCCAGCTCGATCACACGCTGGTGCAGCCGCAGCCGCTCTGGATGGCACTCCTGACCGAGGGGTTCATGCCGTTCTCGGGGCTGTGGCAACTGCTCACCGGCGCCGGCATCACGCTCTGGGCGATCCTGCAGCTTGACGCGGCGCCGTCCGCCGTCTGGTGGCTGACGCTGGCCGGCAGCCTCGCGGCGTCGTGCGCGGTCGTGCTCGCCTTCTCCTGGCTGTGGGGGAGCCTGGCCTTCTGGGCCCCGGTCGCGGCCGAGGAGGTCTCGAGCCGGGCGTTCGGCTTTCTCTACCAGCTCAAGTCGTTCCCTCTGGACGGCTTGAGCTCCTTCCTGCTGGCCGGCATGCTGACCGTCCTGCCGGTCGGCTTCGTCGCGTGGTATCCGTGCCGGCAGCTTCTGGGCATCGCGCCGCCCGACTTCTGGCACACGCCGCTGGCGGCGCTCGCCGTGTCGCTGGTGGCGGCGTTCGTCTTCAGGAGAGGACTGAAGCACTATGCACGGACAGGATCGCAACGCTACGTCGGCTGGGGACATCGCGGTTAGGCTGGCCGGCGTCGACAAGACCTTCCATCAGCGGCAGCGCTCGGAGCAGGTCCGCGACGTCTTCCGGAACCTCTTCCGCCCGGTCGTCCGCGAGGTCCACGCGCTGCGGGGAGTCGACCTCGCCATCCGCCACGGGGAGATCGTCGCCTACGCCGGCCCCAACGGCGCGGGCAAGTCCACCACGGTCAAGCTCCTCTCCAGCGTGCTGGCGCCGACCGCCGGCACGGTCCGCTGCCTGGGCATGGACCCGATGAAGGACCGGGTCCGCTACGTGGGACGCATCGGCGTGGTCTTCGGGCAGCGCACGGAACTCTGGTGGGACCAGCCGGTCGCGGCCAGCTTCGAGTGGAAACGCGTGGTCTGGAACATCCCGCGCGACCGCTACGAGTCCATGCTCGCCTTCGTCACGGAGCTGCTGGGCATCGGCGAGTTCTTCCACACCCTGGCGCGGCAGCTCAGCCTGGGCCAGAAGATGCGCGCCGACCTGGCGCTCATGCTCATGCACGAGCCGGAGATCCTGTTCCTGGACGAGCCGACCATCGGCGTCGACGTGCTGGCAAAGCGCAACATCCTGCAGTTCGTCAAGGACCTCAACCGCGAGAAAGGGGTCACCGTGATGATCACCAGCCACGACATGGACGAGCTGGAGCAGCTCGCCGGCCGCATCGTCATGATCGACAGGGGCCGCATCGCCTTCGACGGCGACTTCGGAGCGTTGCGCCGCGAGTTCGGCGACCGCCGTCACCTGGTCCTGGAGACCGCCGACACGGCGCCGCCCAGGCTCGGCGCCGTGCGCCACGTCCGCAGCGAGGGCAACCGGCACCACTTCACCTTCGACGCCGCGCGCACGCCGATCCCGGCGCTCCTGCAACTGGCGGCCGGACAGACCACCATCCGCGACGTGGAGACGCACCGCTCGCGCATCGATGACGTGATCGCGGATATGTATGAACATTGGGATTCCGACAAAGGAGGGAGCGGCGATGGCGGAGACGATGTGGCGAGCGGCGAAGGGTGAGGGCGTGGGAAACGTCTTCCTGGAGCAGGTGCCGGTACCCGAGCCGGGACCGGAGGAGGTGCTGACGCGGACCCGCGTCAGCCTGATCAGCCGCGGCTCGGAGCTGTGGCGACGCTACGTGATGGAGGGGCCGGTGAGCCCGAGCTCCATGGGGTACTCCACCACCGGGATCGTCGAGGCGGCCGGTGACAGCGTAAGGGGCTTCGCAACCGGGGACCGGGTCGTGGCCACCGCCCCGCACGCCGAGTACTCGCTGTGCTCGCTGGCAGCCGATGCGCGCGCCGACCGCCTGCACCGGCTGCATCCGGAGCTCTCCTTCGAGCAGGGGACGTTCCATCCGCTCGCCAGCAGCGGCGCCGGGTGGGCGCAGGCGCTCGAGATCACCGCGGACGACCGCGTCGCCGTGCTCGGCCAGGGTCTGGTGGGCAGCCTGGTCATGCAGTTCGCCCGGCGCTTCCGGCCGGCCCAGCTCATCGCCGTCGATACGCTGGAGATCCGCTGCCGGATCGCCCGCGAGGTAGGTGCGCCCGAGGTCGTGCACGCGGGCGAGGAGGATCCGGTGGAGGCGGTGCGGCGGCTCACCGGCGGCGAGGGGGCGAGCATCGTCGTCGACTGCGTCGGCGGCCCGCCCGGCATCGCCTCCTTCGAGCAGGCGCAGAAGATGCTCGCCCCCGGAGGGCTCATCCAGGTGAACGCCAAGTACCAGAACGCGCCGCTGCCGCTCGACGTCGACAGCTTCCAGGGCAAGCGCGTGCTGGTCAGCTTTCCGCCGACCGCCGACCGCGCCGCGATGGCCAGCACCGCGATGGCGGCCATGGCCGCGGGCGAGGTGCAGGTGGAGCCGCTGGTCACCCACCGCTTGCCCGGCAGGGAGTTGAAGGCCGGCTACGACCTGCTCTACGAACACCCGGAGCAGGCGCTGGGCGTCCTGTTCTCCTGGGAGTGACCGCTCCGAATTGCCGGCCGCTTGCGATGCATGCAATCGATGCCTACTCGCGCGACGGCCACTTCGACCACCTGCCTCAACTCCCGCGGGTCGCGTAGGCGGCCGGCCGGGAGCGGGGCTATGCTCCTGGTCGTGAGCCCAGCCCGATGACGAAGGGAGCCGGCGGCGCGCCGGTGCTGGAGGTGCACAACCTCTCCAAGCGCTTCGACATGACGCAGGCTCTCGCCGACGTGTCCCTGTCGCTGCACGCGGGCGAGATCCACGCGCTGGTCGGGGAGAACGGCGCCGGCAAGTCGACGCTGATCAAGATACTGACCGGCGTCGTTCAGAGCGACGCGGGGGAGGTCTTCGTCGAGGGGAAGGCGGTCCACCTGCACAACGCCCAGGAGGCGCAGGCGGCCGGGCTGGCCGCGGTGTACCAGGAGCCGCTGCTGTTCCCGGACCTGGACGTGGCCGAGAACATCTTCATCACCCACCGCGAGCAGGGACTGCTGACCAACTGGCGGCGGATGTACGCGGAGGCCGAGGAGATCCTGGCGAGCCTGGGCGTCCGGCTCGACGTGCGTGCCCCTGCCCGAGGACTCACCCTGGCCGCGCAGCAGGCGGTGGAGATTGCCAAGGCGATCTCGCTCGAGGTGAAGGTCCTGATCATGGACGAGCCCACCGCGTCGCTCTCCGAGCACGAGGTCGGCCAGCTCTTCCGGGCGGCCCGCCAGTTGCGCGACCGGGGCGTCACCGTGCTGTTCATCACCCACCGGCTGGAGGAGGTGTTCCAGATCGCGGACCGGATCGCCGTGCTGCGCGACGGCGAGCACGTCTCCACCCGCCTGGCGCCGGAGGTGACGCGCGAGCTCCTCATCCGCGACATGGTGGGGCGGGAGGTGGACCAGTTCTATGGGGTCGGACACGAGCGGACCGTCGGCGAGCGGGTGTGCCGCGTGCGCGGCCTGGGCCGGGAGGGGGTGTTCTCCGGGATCGACTTCGACCTGCACTCAGGCGAGGTGCTGGGCTTCGCCGGACTGGTGGGGTCGCGCCGGACGGACGTGGGCCTGGCGCTGTTCGGCATGCAGCCGGCCGACCACGGCACCATCGAGATCGAAGGCCGCGAACGGCGCATCGCCTCGCCGCGGGCGGCCCAGCAGGCCGGCGTGGCCTACATGACCGAGGACCGCCGCAAGTTCGGGCTGGCCATGCCGCTGTCGATCACGGCCAACATCACGCTGCCGGTGCTGCGCCGCTACCTGTCGCGGTTCGGCCTCATCCGCCGCGCCGCCGAAGAGGAGGCGGCGGAAGGATTCATGCAGCGCCTGCAGATCAAGGCGCCGTCCACCATGCACGTGGTCGCCAAGCTGTCCGGCGGCAACCAGCAGAAGGTCATGTTCGGCAAGTGGCTGAACACCCGGCCGCGGATCCTGGTCCTGGACGAGCCGACCCGCGGGATCGACGTCGGCGCCAAGGCCGAGGTGCACGCCATGGTGCGGGAGCTGGCCGAGCAGGGGATGGCCATCCTCTTCATCTCCTCCGACCTGCCGGAGGTGCTGGCGATGAGCGACCGCATCCTGGTCATGCGCGAGGGGCGGCAGATGGGCATCCTGGAGCGGGAGGAAGCCACCCAGGAGGCGGTCATGTCCCTGGCGACCGGGGAACGGGAACGGACGGCGGACGCCGCCGCGGGGGGCGTGAAGCCGTGAGACTCCGCGCCGGCCGCCTGCGCGCCGAGACCCGGCGCGAGGGCGTGCTGGTACTGCTCATCGTGATCGTGCTGGTCGGCTTCTCCGTGATCATCCAGAACTACCTGAGCGCGCGCCTGTTCAACCGGGTGTCGGCGAGCGTCACGATCCTGGCGATCCTCGCCATCGGCCAGACGCTGGTGGTGCTGACCCGCAACATCGACCTCTCCGTCGGCTCCGTCGTCGGCTTCACCGCCTATTTCGTGGGCCAGCAACTCTCGCTCGCCAACGACATCCCCCCGCTGGTGGCGGTGGCGATGTGCGTCGGCATCGGGGCCGCGCTCGGCGCCTGCAACGGCGCCATCGTCGCCTGGTGCCGGGTGCCTGCCATCATCGTCACGCTCGGCACCCTCGCCCTCTTCCGCACCGTGCTGGTCGAGTTTTCCGACGCCCAGACCATCCTTACCGTCAACCTGCCGCAGTGGCTGGTCGATCTGCCCCGCCTCAACGTGGTCAGCTTCGGACGCCTGCACCTGCGGGTGGTCGTGGTCGTCATGCTGGGGGTGGCGGTGTTGTTCCAGCTCCTGCTCAAGTACTCGGCGTTCGGCCGCAGGCTGTACGCCATCGGCTCGAACCCGGAGGCCGCCCACCACGCCGGATTCCCCACCCGCGGGCTGGTGTTCACCGCCTTCACGCTATGCGGGGCGCTGGCCGGGCTGGCCGGATTCCTGTTCCTGGCCCGCTTCGGCAACATCACCGTGGTCGCCGGCCTCGGTCTGGAGCTCAAGTCGGTGGCCGCGGTGGTGGTGGGCGGCGTCAACATCTTCGGCGGCGCCGGCAGCGTGCTCGGCGCCGTGCTGGGAGCGATCCTGATCGACCTGCTGGAGAACAGCCTGATCCGCTCGCTGCAGGTGAGCGAGTTCCTGCGCGACGCGCTGCTCGGCCTGCTGATCCTGGTCTCGGTGGCCGTCGACAGCCTGCTCATGAAGCGGAGGCGCAGCTCGTGAGCGGCGGCGGCCCCGTGGGAGTGGCGGCCGCGATCGGCGCCCGCTTCAAGACCTGGGAGGGATTCCTGGCCGGGCTGCTGCTCGGCATCGTCGCGATGAACGCCCTCACCTCCCCGTCCTTCCTCACCATGGGCAATCAGATCAACCTGTTCGCCCTCTCGATCGAGAAGGTGATCGTCGTCCTCATCATGGCCTTCATCATCCTCAACGGGGAGATCGACCTGTCGGTCGCGTCGATGATGGGGCTGTCCGCCTGCGCCCTCGGCTGGCTGATCCAGCAGGGCGTCCCCATGCCGGCGGCTCTGACCATCTGCCTCCTGATCGGGATCGCCGGCGGCGCGTTCAACGGGTTCTGGATCACCGTGGTGCGCCTGCCGTCCCTGGTGGTGACCCTGGCGATGCTGATCGGCTTCCGGGGTTTGGCCCGCGTGCTGGTCGAGGACCGCTCCATCAAGGAGTTTCCGGCGTGGTTCGAGGCGCTCGGCCAGCAGCCGCTGCTCGGCCCGTTCCCGCTCTCGATGCTCGTTTTCTTCGCGCTCATGGTGGTCGCGGTGGTGGTCCTGCGGTATAGCGGGTTCGGCCGGCAGGTGCAGGTCATCGGCATCAACCAGGAGGTGGCCCGCTACTCCGGCATCAACGTCGCGCGGGTCAAGATGCTGCTGTTCACGACCTCCGGGTTGCTCTCCGCGCTGGCGGGGATCCTGTTCGCGGCGCGCCTCGGCACCGTGCGCGGGGACATGGGGCTGGGCTTCGAGCTCGACATCATCACCATCGTGCTGCTGGGCGGAGTGAGCATCTTCGGCGGCGCCGGGTCCATCTACGGCGTGCTGCTGTCGATCCTGATCGTGCTCTACCTGCGCAACGGGATGTCGCTCAGCAACATCACCGGGCACCTGCAGGCCGGCGTCATCGGCATCCTCCTCATCCTGTCCGCGATGATCCCGAACGTGCGCAGCTTCCTGGCCCGCGTCGCCGGCGCCCGCCCGCAGGTCCGGGACGTTCAATCTTGACTTCCTGATCGGAGCCGTACGAGGCTCCGCGCCATGAAAATCACACGACTGATTACCGCATCGGCCCTCGCCCTGATCCTGGGTGCGGGGGCCGCCCAGGCTCAGGTCATGGCCACCAAGGGCATGGAGGCCGACCTGGTCCTGATGCCGAAGTTCATCGGCATCCTGGTGTTCGACCAGGCGCACGACGGCGCGCGCGAGGCGCACGAGGAGCTCGGCAACCCGGGCACGCTGGAGTTCATCGGCCCGACCCCGGAGAACAGCGTCGCAGGCCAGATCGAGATCGTGACCACCGCCACCACGCAGGGGCAGGACGGCATCATGATCTCCAACAACGCCGGCGACCAGATCGCCCCCGCCGCCGTCGCGGCCCGCGAAGCGGGGCTGACGGTGGTGACCTGGGACTCGCAGATCCCGTCGGCGGAAGGCGAGCAGGTATTCGTGGCCCAGGTCGACTTCGACGAGACCGGCGTGGTGATGGCCGACATGGCGCTCAACATCCTCGGCGAAGACGGCGGCGACTTCGCCGTGCTGTCGGCAACCCCGGATGCCGCCAACCAGAACTCCTGGATCGCCGCCATGCAGAACGCCCTTGAGGACGACAAGTACGCGGCCCTCAACCTCGTGGACATCGTCTACGGCGACGACCAGTCGGAGAAGAGCTACAACCAGGCGCTGGCGCTCATCGACAAGTACCCGGACCTGAAGCTGCTCATGGCGCCGACCACGGTCGGCATCGCCGCCGCCTCGAAGGCGCTGCAGGACGAGGACCTCTGCGACGAGATCAAGGTGAGCGGCCTGGGCCTGCCGGCGGAGATGGTGACCTTCACGCTGAACGGCTGCGCGCCGGAGTTCGCGCTCTGGAGCTTCGTCGACCTTGGCTACCTGACCTACTACGTGACCTACCTGATCGCCACTGGGCAGTTGGAGGCCGCCGAGGGCGAGTCCTTCGAGGCCGGCCGCATGGGCACGTACACGATCCACAAGGATCCCACCAGGGACCAGGGCCTGCGCGTCCTGATGGGACCGTTCACGGTCTACGACAAGGACAACGTGGAGGCCGCCTCCCGCTGACCCGTTGCCGATCGCGCCGCGCTGAGCGCGCTATGGACGCCCCACCCCTCACCGGGTGGGGCGTTTCTTTGCTGCGCCCGGCATGGGCTTTCGCCAGGAGGTGCGGAGTGCGCCGAGCAAAC
>JAPPKD010000196.1 GCA_028820215.1 Spirochaetaceae bacterium
CGCTGCTCGCCCTCGGGAAAGAGCACGACGCTCCAGCCCTCGTCCATCAGCCGGCCCATGTGCTGCAGGCTGGCGCGGACGGCGCTCTCGCGTGAGAGCGGAAAGGCGTTGGCGACCAGGGCGGCCAGGATCCCCCGCCAGCGGTTGCCGAAGGTGATCTCGGCGGCGGCGGCAAAGGCGAGCTGGCGCCGCCAGCGCCGCGGCGTGGACTTGATCAGGACCAGGCTGTCCATGCGGATGGCGTTGTGGTTGGCCGCGAACAGCACCGCGCCGGACAGGTCGCTCAGGTGCTCTCGGCCCTGCACCCGGACCCGGTAGACGAAGCTCAGCACGGGCGTGAGCACCAGCCGGAACACCACCTCGCGCACGGCCGCGAACCAGATGGTGAGCGGCCACGTGTAGAACGGCGGCAGCGCCGCCTTCGCCTCCTCCTGCGAGCGCAACAGCCTGAGCAGCTCGCCGAACGTGGTGTTGGAGCCGACCAGCGACTCGTCGATGTAGACGCCCAGCTCCTGCTCGATCACGGACAGCAGCTCCACGCGCTTGAGGGAGTCGAGGTCGAGGTCGCCGCCAAGGCTCTTCTCCGGCAGGAGCTGCTCCTGCGGTACGCCGCTCACCTCGGACACCAGCCGCACCAGCCGCTCGCCGGGATCGCCGTCCGCGGCGGCCTTGGACCGCTCTCCCGACGGCTCCCCGGCGTCGCCCGCGCCCCCGCTCAGCGCCTCGATGACCACCACCTTCTTGACCTTGAGCGTGTGCGTGCGCGGGAAGTCGGCCTCCGGCCACACGGTGAAGCCGCGGATGCGCTGGTGCTCGCCCAGCCGCTCGTTGGCGCGCCTGACGATGGCGGCGGCCTCCTCCGGCTCTTCCAGCAGGAAGACGGCGTGCACCTGCGGTCCGCCGTCGGCGTCCAGCCCGACCACCGTGGCGTCGGTGACCGCCGGGTCGGCCTTCAGCACCTCCTCGACGTCCTCGGGATAGACGTTGCGGCCATCGGCCAGGACGATCATGTCCTTCTTGCGGCCCTTGATGTGGAGGTATCCCTCCGCGTCCAGGAAGCCCTGGTCGCCGGTCTTGTACCACTCCCCATCGAACGCGCGCGCCGTCTGCTCCGGCGCCTGCCAGTAGCCCTGGGTGATGTTCGGCCCGCGCACCAGGATCTCGCCGTCGTCGGCGATGCGCACGTCGACCCCCGGCACCGGCTTGCCCACCGAGTCGAAGCGGGGATCGTCCAGCGGGTGGGTGCTGATCACCGGCGACGCCTCGGTGGCGCCGTAGCCCTGCAGGACGTTGATGCCGATCAGGTTCCACTTCTCGCCCAGCGTGCGGTCCAGGGCGGCGCCGCCGGAGACGATGGTCCGCAGGCTGCCGCCGAAGCGGGCGTGGATCTGACCGAACACGCGCCGGCGCAGCCCCACCGGCAGGTTGCGGGCCAGCTTCTGCGACAGCTCCCACACCCGCTCCTTGCCGCGGTTGACCACCTCCCGCTCGATGCCCTTCATGAACAGGTCGAGCGCCTGCGGCACCAGCAGCATCATCGTGATCCTGCGCTCCTGCATGAGCTTCAGCAGAACCGACGGCTGCCGGCTGGTGGCGAAGGTGATGTTCGCCCCGAAGCTGAACGCCGAGAACAGCGAGCCCATCTGCTCGAACATGTGGCTGAGCGGCAACAGCGACAGCAGGCGCAGGGACGGGTCGCCGGGGATGACCTCGAGGACCGACTCCAGGTTGGACAGCAGGTTGCGGTGGGTGAGCATCACCCCCTTGGCGTCGCCGGTGGTGCCGGAGGTGAACATGATCTCGGCCAAGTCCTCGCCGGCGAGCTCGACCGGCCGCGGCTCGCCCAGGGGGTAGCTCTGCTCCTCCAGCTCCTCGAAGTAGATCGCGGGCAGCCCCATCGCCTCGTGCTCCGGCGGCGTGAGGCGCGACACGAAGGCGGCTGTCGGATCGGTCTTGGCGCGCACCTGCTCGGCGAACTCCGCCGTGGAGCGCATGTCCAGCGGCACGACGATGGCGCCGGCGCGGATCATGCCGAAGTAGGCGAGCACCCAGTGCGGGGAGTTCGGCCCCCAGACGATCACGCGGTCGCCCTTGTCGACCCCGCGCTGCTGCAGCAGCGACGCGACGCGACCGGCGCCCTCCCAGACGTCCCGGTAACTCCAGTGCAGGTAGCGGAAGCCCGGCTTGAACGACAGCGCCGGCCGCTCCTCGAAGCGGTGCGCCGCGTCCTCCAGGAAACGATCGATCGTCTGCACCATCTGGTCCCTCCTCTACGCGTCGCCCCGCAGTGCCAGGACCGGCACAAGCAGACGACGCATGCTTGCCGACCGAACGCCCAAACCCTGACCTGCGGCGTTGGGTATGTCAGAGTGTAGTCGAATCGCTGGTGACCTCGGTCCCCGATGATGGATGATGCGCCCGCGGTGATCGAGACCGGCCGCCGGATACGATGTCGGATCGACGTGCGGGTCGCGGCAGCGGAAGGATGAACGTCATGCGATTACGAGGTCTTCTCATCGTGGCTTTGGCAGGTCTCGCCGGCGTCGTCGCCGCGCAGCCCGTGGAGACGGTGCGGGAGCCGCTCAGCGAGACGCCGTTTCCGGTTTCGCTCATTCCGCCCGGTGGAGCGAGCGAGCAACGGCTCACGGGCACCGGACTCCGGGAGGTGACGGTCCTGTTCTTCCCAGTGCACGTGTACGCCTTCGGGTTGTACGTGGACGCGCGCGGAGCCCGCGCATCGCTGTCGGGATTCGCGGGGCGCTCGCCGGGGGAGCTCGCTGGCGACCGGAGCTTCTATGCGCGCCTGCTCGACATGGAGATCGCGATGTCGCTGCGGCTCGTGATGGTGCGGACCATCGCCGGTGGGGACGTGGCAAACGCGTTCGATGACTCCCTGCGACCGCGGATGACGGCGGCCGACGCCGGGGCCGGCGCTGCCTCTCGCGCGCTGGATCGGTTTCGCAGCTACTTCGAGGCGCCTGAAATCGCGACCGGCACAGAGATCGTGTTCGCGTGCGCGCCGCCGGGTCGGCTGACGACCACGGTCGGCGGGGACGAACAGGAGTCGATCGACTCACCGGCCCTGTGCCGTGCGCTCTTCGACGTGTATCTCGGCACGGAACCGATCTCCGTCGAAGGCAAGAAGACCATGATCGCCGGATTCCCGGATCTGTTGGCGGCGCCCCGTTGAGCCGTCCGGGCCAATGATGCCGGCGTAGCCGCGTCAGAATCCCGGCGATCGATCGTCTGCGCCGTCTCGTCACTCCGCCTGCGCATCGCGCCGCAACAGCGCGACCACGGAAGCGAACGCGTACGTGTCGTCGTGGGTGATGCTCACGTCCACGCTGTCGATCCGGGACGCGTCGTACTCGGGCGCGAAGCGCAGGCACGGCCGGCCGTCGGGCCGGTGGGCGACCTCGACCACGTGCCAGTGGCCGGCCGGCAGCTCCAGCGCCTTGAAGGCCGCCTCCTTGGCCGCGAAGACGCCGGCGAGCCGCTCGGGCGAGGCCCCCTCGGCTTCCTTTGGATGAAACAGCCGGCGGCGGAACGGATCGCCGCCGCGGCGGAGCGAACGCTCGAACGACTCGATCGCCACCAAGTCGACGCCGGTCCGCACCTGCTGACTCATCGCCGCCGGCAGGCCGGCACCCGATCTCCGGGAGAGGCGAGGCCGAGGCCGATCACGGCGCGGTCGCGCTCGCGGCCAGGGCGCGCACCTCGTCCACCATCGTCCGCCAGGCGTCGTCCCCGTAGTCGGGGCCGGGCGCGAACGGCGGGGTCTCGATGCACATGGCCAGCGGGTCCAGGCCGCGGGCGTGCGCGAACACGCGCGGAAAGTCGACGGCGCCGTGGCCGGGCGCCAGGTGCAGGTCGCGGTC
Organism: Spirochaetaceae bacterium; assembly: GCA_028820215.1. The sequence goes on from JAPPKD010000196.1 coordinate 3,879, forward strand.
GCCCGGGGTGTCGGACAGGTGGAAGGCGCGCAGCCGGTCTCCCATCGCCTCCATCAACTCGATGGTCCCGTCGTGGCCCTTTGGCATCAGGGCGTGGGCGGGGTGGAGGCCGGAGCAGAGGTGGTGGTTGGGGTGGTCCCCCGCGGAGGGGCGGTACAGATAGGGGGGCGAGCCGTAGCGCCGGCCGGGCACCGGCGGCAGGTTCTCCACCGCGAGCGCCAGGTCCACCCGCTCCGCCTCGCGCAACAGCTCGCGCATGCTCACCGCCATCTGCGCGAAGTAGCGCTCGAAGCCGTTCGCGTCCACCGGCTCGCGCGAGGTGGAGGGATGGAGGATCCCCGCCTGCGCGCCGGCCGCCGCGGCCCGCTCCATGGCGTGGCGGATGCGCGCGACCGCCTTGCGCCTGCGGCTCTCGTAGAAGTCGGCGATGTCGAACGCCGGCCCTTCGTACGGCAGGTGCACGGTCTCCACCGGCACCCCCGCGGCGCGGTACTCGTCGCCCAGCCCCTCCGCCTGCTCGACGGTGAGCGGCCGGAGCATGCCGTGCATGAGCTCCACGGCGTCGAAGCCGGCCTGCGAGTACAGGCGCTGCAACTCGGCGTGCGGTACGTCGTCCATACCGGCCGTGCACGCGGCAAATCGAAACTCCATCGTCACCTCCTGCGCGGCCCATCCCGTGTCGGCCGCCGTCCGCGGCAGGATACCACCACCGCGGGCTGTGCCGGACATCGGTCGGTTCCCTGCTACAGTCCCCGCCATGATCGACCTGACCCGAACCAGGGAGCCGGTGCCGGCCGTGCACGTCGCCGAACACGATCCTGGCACGACGTGGCGGAAGAGCCCCGAGCCGGCCATCGACGCGCCGGCCGACGACGACCTCAGCCCTGCTCCCGACGCCCGGTGGCCGCGGCAGGCGACGCGGACCGGGCTGTGCGGATCGGTCAGCCCGCGGGTCATGCGTCTGGGCGACGGGACCTACCGGATGTACTACACGCAGATCCTGCCGCGTGCGGGCAATCCCACCGGCGCCAACGACTACGGCAACGCGACCACCCGCATCCTCAGCGCGAACTCGGCCGACGGCGCAACCTGGAGCCCGGACGCGGGCGTGCGCCTGTCGGCGGCCGACGGCGGCGCCGGCGACTTCCGGGTCGTGTCGAGCGAGGTCGGCCCGGCGGCCGACGGCAGCGGCCGGCTACGCATGTATTTCGAGTGCTGCCCCGGATCGCAGGAGGTGCAGAACTCGATCCGCAGCGCGGTCAGCGACGACGGGCTCGCTTGGGAGGTCGAGCCGGGCGACCGGCTGCGGGTGGAAGGCAGCAACATCATGGCGCCGCGCATCCTCTTCCTGGGCGACGGGCGCCTGCGCATGTACGTGACGCAGCGCGGGGTCGGCATCGTCAGCGCGATCTCCCATGACGGGATGACGTTCGCGATGGAGCCGGGTCCCCGCTTTCCGGGGGACACGAGCACGTTCGCGCCCGACCTCGTCGTGCTTCCGGACGGACGATACCGGATCTACTTTGTCGCCGACGTCGGCGACCGGCCGACGATGCAAGGGGGCGGGCAGCACCTGATGACCGCGCTGTCCGCCGACGGACTCAACTGGGAACGGACGGCGGAGCCGGTGCTCTCCCCCGGCGGCGCATGGGACCGGGCGAAGTCTTCCGAGATGTGCGTGTTTCCGCTGCCGACCGTCGCTGGTCAGCCCACGGGCTACGGGATGGTCTACGAGGGCTGCGACGGCACCACACCCAACGCCCGCGGCGTCTGGCGGGTCGCCGCGGCCACCAGCGCCGACGGTGCGTAGGCCGCGGGCAGACGGGCACCTAACGCCCCAGACTTCTGCCTTCAGTGCCTGAGATCGGTCTGCAGGTGGCCGCCGTGTTCAGACGGTTTCTCTAACTGGGCGCCACAGGTACCTGACATCCGGCTCATCTTCGGGCGGCGGGCTGCGGCCACGGTCGTAGGCGACGAAGCCATGCTGCTCGTAGAACCGGCAGGCGCCTGCGTTGCTTCGCAGCGTGAGCACGCGCAGAGCGTTCGGCGACAAGGCCTTGGCATGCGCGACCAACGCGGAGCCGACACCCTGCCGCTGATCGACCGGGTCGATGTAAAGCTCTTCGATCCACTCGCCGGCCATCGCCATCACCCCGACCGGTCTGCCACCCCGAACCGCCACCCACAGCTCGTGGTCGTTGGCGATCCTGTCGGCGAAGTAGCTGCCGTATTCGTGGTCGGTCCGGATCTGGGCCGGCGTGAGGATGGTTCTCAACAGGGTGGTGATGCTCCGGACGTACAGGTCGGTCACGCGAGTCAACTCCGTCCGGCGCATGCGTCTCACTTCGAGTACGGGCACGGCAGTGTTCTCAGCCCGACGCGCGGCAGGACGCGAAGCTCACTTCGACGCCGAAGCTGCAGGATCTCGGCCGCCGAATCATCCGCGCCTGAGCAACGCCGGCAGCTCGCTTGTGGCGGTCATCTCGGCATCCGGCATCACGTCCAGCTCAGGTTTCCGGCCGGTGCGGTTCAGCCAGAACGCTCGCATGCCGGCCTGCTGAGCGCCCTGGACGTCGCGACGCAGATTGTCGCCGACCATGACCGTCTGGCCGGGCCTCGCGCCGGCCGCTTCCAGGGCAGCGGAGAACGCGCGGGGGTCCGGCTTGCCGACCCCCACCTCACCCGCGACCGTGACCGCGTCGAAGTAGTGCGCCAGACCTGATCCCGCGATCTTCTCGCGCTGAAGGCCGGGGGTCCCGTTGGTGAGGATGGCCAGCCGCCAGCTTCCGTGCAACGCCACCAGCGTGTCCTCGACATCCGGAAACACCACGTGGCGCGCCCTGCGCTCGGCCGGGAAGATGGAGGCCAGCCGTTCGGCGAACGGCGCGTCCCGTACGCCGAAGTCTGCGAGGGCGCGCGACCATGCCTCGCGCCGGTAGGCAGGTGCCCGGCGCCGGAGCGCCTTCAGGTTCGGATCGTCACCGGGAAACCGGGCCCACAGTCCCTCCCAGGAGGCGATGCCGACGGCTCCTCCTTAGAAACAAGCAGAATCAGGCAGTCTCCGGGACCAAGTTGAAGCCG
>JAPPKD010000028.1 GCA_028820215.1 Spirochaetaceae bacterium
ACCACCACAGCACGCCGCCACCGCACATGGGACAACTCCGACTCGGGGCCGCCCGCAAGGCGGCCGTCAGCGGGCAGGTGGCGCAGATGCCTGCCGTCGCCCGTGGCCTGGCGAGCGGTGCGCTGACGGTCGAGCATGCCGAGGTGCTTGCCGATACGGCCCGGCGCTGCGGCCCCGACGCTGTCGACAGCGCTGCGGACCTGCTGGAGACGGCGGCGCAGTCGTCGCCTGATGTGCTGCGTCGTGATGCCCAGAGGTTCGTGGCGCAGCACGATCCTGCCGCTGCCGAGAGCGAGTTGGCCCGGCAGCGCCGCGAGCGCAGTGCGGCACTGTTCACCGACGACGAGACCGGCATGGGCGTGCTCAACGCACGGTTCGACCCGGTCAGTTTTGCATTGGTGCTGCAGGCGGTCGAGAACTACAACGACGCCCTGTGGCGTTTGGACGGCGGCCGCGACGGCACGCCGGAAGAGGTGCGCGGCAACCGGCAGCGCCTCGCCGACAGCGTCTTCGAGATGCTCACCGGTCGCAACGCTCTGGCAAGCCAGCAGCACGCAGCAGACGGTGCTTTCGGCCCCGTGTCCAACGACCAGCCCAGCAGCGCCGCCAACGGCGCAGATGTCGACGGCGGGGCGGGCGACGGGGAGTGCGGGTGCGGCGCCGGCGCTGGTGGCGGGGGTCGATCGGTCGACCGGTGGGCACCCAGCCAGGCGCCGAACCAGTTGGTGATCGTGGCCGACATTGGCGTTATCGATGGAACGGCACCCGACGGGCGTTGCGAGGTGCTCGGCGCGGGGCCCGTGCCCAAGTCGATCCTCAACGATCTCTCGCCCGACACACGCATTACCGGGGCACTGTTCGCCGGGCCGGGCCAGCCGCTGTGGCTGGGACGCGGCCGCCGCCTCGCGAGCGCCGCTCAGCAGCTCGCCGTCGCCATTCGCGACCGCGGCTGCGTGTTGTGCGGGGCGGCGATGCACCGCTGCAGGTACCACCACGTCGACGAGTGGGACGCCGACCACGGCACCACCGACGTCCCGAATCTGGCTGCGCTGTGCAACGACTGCCACAACACCCTGCACAAGCGAGGCCAGCGCCTCAGACGAGACGCCAGCACCGGCCACTGGGTCACCCAAAGACGGCCCGAGCAGCCCGATCAACCTCCGCAGCGGGCGCTGCGAGAGCGGCAGAGCCGATGAACAGTGCGGCGGCCACAATGATGCTGACGACGGCCGTCAGCCATCCCGGGAAGTCTTGGGAGTCGCTCAGGCCTTCTTGCACCCACAGGGGATTGGCAAGCGCCGCCACGACAGTCATCGCAGGTACGACGGCAAAGGGAACGATGTCGATCCTCCCGAAACCGCTCGCCTGCTTCCGAGGACGAACGATGAAACTGACGGAACGCGCTTCTGGCGAATTGGAGTACTCGTACCCAATCTGACCTCCGCTCGGTCACTTGCGAGCGGTTCTCTTGGCCAAGGCCATCGCTTGGCGATGACGAAAGGCGGGTTCGACCCGCTCCGTTACCGAGAAGCCGTCGACTCCGACAGTGTGCTCGACGACTTCCCAGCGATTGCCTGAGTGTCCAATCCTCCGAAGTGTGAGGTCTGCAAACTGAGGCTTCTCATCATCAGGTTGCCGTGACATTCGGTATTTCCCTTCCTGCAGCCAAGGACTGAATCAACGTTCAACAATCTCGATGAGCCGCATCGCATCAGCTGCGAGCCTTGAGTTGACGACTCCATCGACACGCCAGTCGTCAGTAGATCGTGTGTCGTGAACTTCGACGCGGACTCTGCCTTCGAGAGTGAACTCACCCAAAGACTGCCATTCCTTGCGCTCGGCCTGGTTGAGCCAGCGACTCCAGCGGTTCTCCGTCGCTGGGTTGAGCGGTGGCAGCCGGTGGATCGGCCGGCTTCGGAATGTCCTCCGCTCCGGCGAGCAGCGTTACCTCCGGATTAGGTGGCGTGCTGTCAGCAACCCCAGGATTCGGATCGTCGGCTCAGGCCATCTGTTGGGCTCGTGGGCTGCGCACTGCTGGGGCGACCGTCCTCCGTCGGGAACGACGCAGTTGGCCAGACCGGTACCCTCGCCGTCGATCCCCGATCCCGGCACTGGAGTCATGGCACCTCAGCTTGACGACGCATCGACGACCGTGGCTCAGCGGGCTAGCTCGACGATGCAACGTGGCGCACTTTGGGCAATGGCTCGGCTAACCGCAGCAGGCTGGCACTAGGCGCCACGAGCCGGTGACACTGCTGCGACAGACTGTCGGATTGTGAAGGCTGAGCTGTGACGACACTTCGGCCGCGCCGGCCATTCCGATGGGTGGCTGCGTTGGCTGCGGCCATGGTGGCGGCCTCGCTGCTGGCCATTCCCGGTGCGGGCGGGCAGAGCGCCCCCGAAGACGGCCCGATCTCGCCTCGCCAGTGGCCTCGCTCGTTCCTGGCGATACCTGAGCTGGAGGCGTGGCCGAACGCCGTGCGCATGTGGGGGCCGGACCGGCACCAGACCGCGCTGGCGGTGTCGCTGACCCTGCGAGGCGCCGGCGGCTACCCCTTCGACTCTCCCGACGCCACCACGGGCGCCGGACGCAGCCTGGGCTCGGCCGATGGATGGTGGGGGCTGGGCGTGTGCCCCCGCTCGATCATCGTGGTGGCATCCGACGTGCCGGCCGATGCGGTGACGGCCGCGTCGCTGTCCGACTCCACCGGCCGCTCGAGCGAGCCCTACCTGCGCCGTGTGGCCGCCAGCGATCCCCTGTTCGACCCCATCGGCGGCTTCGCCCGGGTCGACACCTACGCCGCACCCATCCTGCTCACCGACTCGGTGCGAGACGGGGCCGATTCGCTCAACCACGCCGCACGCCTGGCCGCGCAAGACCTGCGCGCAGGCGGCTGCAACGCAGCGCGGCAGGCCATCATCGTCGGCGGTCCCGCTGCGGTGCCCGTCGAGATCGAACGGGAACTCGTCTCGATCGGCTACGACGAGGTCTTCCGGGTGAGCGGCGAGACCCGCTACGGCACCGCCGCCGTGGTGGCCCAGTCGCTGGGCACCCGCTCGATTCCTCGCAGCGCCACCGGATGCAAAGACTCGTCTGCGGCCGACGGCGACGCCGTGCTGGCGTTCTATGCGAACTCGGTGGTGGAGTGGCGCGAGCGGGCCAGCCGGTGCGAGCTGCTCGGCCGCACGGTGGTGCTGGCGGTGGGCCTCGACGCCCTGGCTGCGGGCTGGTGGACGAGCTTCTGGCAGGTGCCGGTGGTGCTGCACGACGGCAGCGACGAGCTGCCCGAAGAGACCGCCGTGGCGCTCAGCCTGCTCGACGTGGAGAACCTGATCGTGCTGGGCGACACATCGCAGGTTCCCGCAGACGTGGCGGAGCTGGCCGCACAGATCGCCAGGGCCGAGCTGCGCCGGGTGGCTGGCGCCGACCGATACGAGACCAGCGTGGAGATGGCCAAGATCTTCGGCGGCTGGTGGCCCACCCGCACGGGCGACCACTTCGCCCGCTCGTCGGTGTGCCTGGCGGCCTTGAGCGACGGAGCGCACGGCGCCCAGGGATGGCCCGACGCGCTCGGCGCAGGTGCGTTCTGCGGCGCTGCCTCGGCGCAGTCGCCCCACGAGATCCCCTACGCCGTCGAGCGGCTCGCCGGGCCGGTCGATGCCAACGAGCCCGGCCTCGTCACCGTGGCCCGCCGGCCGTCGGCTGCGGCCCTGTCGGCTGCGCTGCCCCGTCCGAAGCGTGCCGCCGTGCCCATGCTGCTGGTGCCCGCCGGAGCCACCGAGCTGCCCGAGCCGGTCGAAGAGTTCCTGCGCGACGTCTTCGTGCCAGGACGGCTGTGCTCGCAGGCCGTGGGCGGCATCGAGTCGGACGGAACGGGAGCCGACGACGCCGGGGCGTACGCCGCAGCGGTGAACGAGGGACGGTGCTTCGCCCCCGGCATGGTGCTGGCGTTCGGCGGGGAAGCGGTGATCACCTCCGAAGTCCTCGGCCAGGCCTCATCGCTGGTGAGCGGGCGCCTGGCGCCCGACGCCGAACCGGAAGTACCGACCCTGGTGGGGGCCTATACGCCCCATCACGAAGACCCCGACCGGATCGAGAAGGCGCCAGACGCCAAGCGGGGCCTGGGGGTGTTCGCCAGCCGGCTGCCCTTCGACGGCACCGTGTTCCACCGGGCCGACGCCGACGGGCCGATCGGCAGGCGCAGTTCGGGCGGCACGTCGACCGCCACCGACCGAGACTGGGTGTGCCTGCCACGGGGAACCTACGGCGACGCACGATGGCTGGTGGCCGAGACATCGCCCGATCGTGCCCCCCACCTCGAAGCCGACCTAACCACGCTGGGCTGGTACCGGGGCGATGTCGACGGCGAGCGCCGCAAGCCGCAGCCGGCCAGCCCGGGCTGCCTCGCCATGGAGCTGTCGGAGTCTGATTCGACCTATGTGCGGGCGGTGGGGCCCTACGGGCGGACATCGCGCTCGGTGGCCGTGGTGGCCAACGGCAACCGGCGATTCCGCCTGACCGACGTGGTGGAGGCATCCGAGCCGGTGTCAGGCGGTGTGCCCAGCGATGAGCCCCCGTCCACCGGCGAGAACACCCGGCTGGCCTTCCGCAACCGCGACCCCGGCGTGTTCGCGCATCTGCCGCCGCACCGCCAGCAGGTCACCGAGGCATTCGTGTCGCTGGAGATCGACCGCGGGTTCGGCGCCGGGCGCCCGCACACGTTCAACGCCCGCTGGTCGGTGGAAACCGCGTCGGGCACGGTGTCGGGCATCGCCGAGGGCGAGGCCAAGTTCGTGTCGGACCGGTGGGAGCTGCGCGGCATGAGCGTGGTGCGGTCGGGATCGTGGATGCGCTCGCTGTACGGCACGCACCCCGACGAGCCCTCAGAGATCCTCGCCGGCGCCGCAGTGGCGGGCCTGGCCGACGACGGCTACGGGGCCGGCGGATTCATGGCCACCATCGCCGTGAACGACTTCGGCAGCGATGACGACACCATCGTCTGGCGAGTCGACGCCTACATCAACGCCCGCCCCTAACGGCCGATTGTCCACCGCAGCCGGACGGTGCCGCAATTGTCGGTGCACCGCGTAGTGTCCCTGCGACGACATCCCGGGGAGTGTGAGGTCGGCATGAGCCCAGCAAGCAGTCGGCCCCGCCGCAGCCCACGGCGGTTGTTCGTCGCCATGTTCAGCGTGGCCCTGGCAGGCTCGGTGCTGTTCGCCCCCCAGCCCGCAGGCGCCCAGTCGGCCAGCACCACGGTGCTGCGGGTGAGCGGCGCCAGCGTGTACGCCCTGGCGGCCAACGTCGCCGGCGGCAGCTGCGACAGCGAGATCGGCTCGCACAGCGTGGCGCTGGCATCGGGCGAGAACTGGCCCGACGCGCTCGCAGGCGCAGCGCTCGACCGGCCGCTGCTGCTCACCAAGCAGGCGTTCCTGCCGGCGGCCACCCGCGACTACCTCGAGCCGTGCGCATCGCACGCCAAGGCCAAAGTGATCATCCTGGGCGGCCCCGCCGCGGTGTCGGAAGGCGTGGCCGAGACCTTGCGCGGCATGGGCTTCCGGGTGGACCGGTTCGCAGGCGACGACCGCTACGCAACCGCCCGCCGGGTCGCACGCACCTTCGCTCCCGACGAGATCGACACCGTCTATCTGGCCTCCGGCGTCAACTTCGCCGATGCGGTGGCAGCGGCGCCCAGCGTCACCATGGAGACCCCGCTCATCCTCACCACACCTCACGAGCTCCATGACGAGGCACGCCGCTTCCTGACCGATGAAGACCGGGCGGTCTCCTCGGTCACGATCCTGGGCGGCACGGCGGCCATCTCCGCCGCCGTGGAAGAGGAGATCAGAGAGCTCGGCATCGACACCGATCGCATTGCCGGCGCCGACCGCTACGAGACGGCCGCGCTCATCGCCCGCCGTGCCTTCAGCACCTCGGGCTGCCACCCGGTCACCGACGTGGCCGTGGCCAGCGGCACGGTGCCGTTCGGCGGCCTGGCGGCGGGGGCGGTGCGCGGCCCCTGCGAGCCGTTGCTGCTCGCGCCCGGCGCCGACCAGCCCGTGCCCGAGACGCTGGGCAGGTTCGGCCAGGACTGGCGGCTGGCCATCGGCGGCGGCGTTCAGGCGACGGTGACCGGCGTCGGCCCGGGGTCGGCTATCCCCACGGCGGCGCTGTCGGCGGTGGCGACCGGCGTAGTGCGCGGCTCCGGCTCGGCCGGCGCAGACGCGTCTGGCGCGCTCGGCTGGAACTCGGTGGCGCCGTCGGTCGTGCAGATCCGCTGCGTCAGCGTCGCCGGCGGCACCACCCGGAGCGGGTCCGGATTCGTGGTTGGCGACGGCCGCCACATCGTGACCAATGAGCACGTGGTGCACGACGACCAGGGACGCCCGTGCATCCGCATCCGGGCCTACGTGGGCGGCACCTTCGAGCAGGCGCCCGAGAAGTTCCTGCCGGTGTCGATCGTGCGGGCGTCGGAGAAGCACGACCTTGCGCTGCTCACCACCGATCCCGACATCGACCCGCTGCCGACCGTGACCATTGCGACCGAGCCGCTGCAGGCGGGCGAGACGCTCATTGCGCTCGGGTATCCCAGCATCGGCGGCGACACCATGACCCTCACCACCGGGCGCTACTCGGGCACCCAGGTACTCGACGGCGTGACGTGGATCAAGACCGACACGCCGATCGCCCCGGGCAGCAGCGGCGGGCCGGTCTTCAACGATCGTCGCGAGGTCGTCGGCGTCAGCACGCTGCTGCGCGTGGCCATACGGGGCCAAGCCGGCACCATAGGCTCGCTGAGCCTGCTGGCAACCACCGAGGATCTGCAGGCCCTCCTCGACGGCGACATCGGGGAATAGTCGGTGCGACCGGCCGCGCCAGGAGGGAATCGGCAGCGATGAGCAGTGCCCGCGCCGATGAGCTGCTGGAGATCTTGCGGTCGAAGG
>JAPPKD010000059.1 GCA_028820215.1 Spirochaetaceae bacterium
TCCGCGTTCTCGTGCAGGATCGCGTGGCGCGCCGCATCGGAGATCCTGGAGAAGAGCACGCAGCCGATGCCGTAATGGGGGTTGAACCACGGCAGGTCGTCGCCATACAGGATCTTGTCCTGCACGCCCGCGTTCACCATCCGGGTGACACTTCCGGTCACGTGGTAGGCGGCGCACAGCTCCAGGTACACGTTGGGGAAGCGCCGGGCCAGCTCGATGCCGGCGTCCCAGTCGCCGTACTGGGCGTGCCCCATGACGATCCTCGCCTGTCCATAGGTCTGCGCGATCTTCTCGACATGCGGGCAATCGCCGTAGCCGTCATGTCCCCAGGTATGGATCAGCACCGGGAGGTGCTCGTCATGCGCCCGCTCCCACACCGGCCTGCATCGCGGATCGGTGATGGCGACCCGGTAGTAGGCCGCCAGGATCTTGAAGCCGGCGAATCCGGGATGCCGGTCCAGCTCTGCGGCTTCCTTGCGTACGCGCTCAGGATACAGGGGAGTGACCGCCCAGTAGCCGGCGAACCGGTCAGGGAACCTTGCGATCGCCTCCTCCGCGTCCCGGTTGCCGAGCTCGCTGTCGCGCAGGGCGCGGTGATGGGCGAAGAAGGTCTTGCGAATGCCGCAGCGGTCCATGGTGGCAAGCATGTCTTCCGTACGATTCCGGGGCATGTAGATCCTGCTGTACGGCCCCATGTGGGCGTGCGTGTTGATGACCGGACAGGATGCGCTGCGGCCCGTTTCGACGAACTCGGCGACGATGCGCGAAGCGGAACGGGGCTTCATAGTCGCACCTCATCAAGGATCGCCTGCAGATTTCCGGACGCGATCGCGGCGCGGTCGTCCTCGTCTATCTCCGCATGCCGCACGAGCAGCGACGATCCTCCCATCGGGACGTGGTGGTAGGAGCTCCCGAAGAGCAGCCGCCGCGAGCCATAGGCATTCAGCACGTCCTCGAGCCCGCCATCGAGCTCGTAGCGGGAGGTGTCGATGTGGAAGTGGCGGTAGCGCTCGAGCAGCGGGCGGAAGAAGCGGTCATCGCCCCAGCAGCCGTGATCGGTCGCGATCAGCACCAGCTCGGGCCAGGAGGCGAGCACTTCGTGCAGAAGCTGCCACCCCTCCTCGACATTCACGAACAGCGGTATGCGCCGCTCCACCAGCTCGCCGAGCACCGTCCCCATCGTCACCTCGTTGAGGAGATAGCGATGGGCGTCCGGCCGCGCGCGCAGTGCCGAAACGCTATGGTCCCGCATGCCACCGAGCAGATCGTCCACCGGCATCTCGGTCTGCGGCGGCAGGATGTTCCAGACCGGCAGCAGGCGCTCGCTTGCCTGGCAGAACGCCGCGATCTCCGGGTTCGATTCCAGCGGGTTGGAGAAGTCACCGCCGTCGTGGTTGACGAGCGCGCGGTCGACGCCACAGTTGTCCATTTCCTCCAGCAGTGCCCCGGGGTCAAGGGCCGGCTCGAGCGGGGGAAACTGACCCACTCCGGCGTAGGCGTTGCAGTCGAAGAACTCGATGCCCTCGCCGGGCGTCATGCGGCGTCGCCGGTCGCCAGGGCAGCGGCGGCATGGTTGATCCGCCCGATGATCCGCGTCACTTCAGCGTCCGTGTGGTCGGGATGGGTCTCGACGCACACCGTCCTGCCGAGGATGTCGATCGACTGACGGCACATCTCCTTCGAATAGTCCATGCGGCAGCCCTTGTTCTGGGGAAGCTCGAACGGGTTCAGCGCAGGGTGGTGGGCGCCCCGGTGCTGCAGGACGGGATCCCACTCCGTGTACACGTGCCGTCCCGTCTTGAGCGCGACCCAGCCACCGCTCCCTTCCGCGAGCGCATCGGCGGCCGCCGTAGACGGGAGCAGGTAGGTGACGTGGGTTCCGCACTCCCAGCCCGGACTGTTGTTGGGACTGGCTGCCAGGCCGGAGGGTTCCGTCGCCCTGATGATGCGGGCCTTCTGCCCGCGCATGGCATCCACCATCCCGTCGATCCGGTCGAGCTGGCAGTTCATGATCGCTCCCTCGACCTCCGAGGCACGCGCGCCGTTGGACATGTAGCCGGCGAAGCTGTCCTTCCTTCCGTCCCAGTAGAACCGGCAGGGATCGATCGCGCACTCGATGCGTTCCGCGAGGGCGTCGTCGCCGGTCACGACCGCGCCTCCCTCGCCGCAGGTCATGTTCTTGTAGTGGTTGAAGCTGAAGGCGCCGATGTGGCCGATCGACCCGAGCATCCGTCCCTCGTAGGCGCCGCCCACGCCCTGGCAGGCGTCCTCGATCACCAGCACGCCCGCGTTGCGGGCGATGTCCATGATCGAGTTCATGTCGCACGCCAGGCCCCACATGTGCACGGGCATCACGGCGCGGGTGCGGGGTCCGATGGCATCCCGCAGCGCCGCGGGACTCAATCCGAGGCTCTCGTCGATGTCGACGATGACCGGAATGGCACCCGCGGCCAGCACCGAGCCGGGGGTGGCCATGTACGTACAGGCGGGGACGATCACCTCGTCACCGGGCCCGATTCCCGCGCCCATGAGCGCCGCCGTCAGCGAGTTGGTGCCGCTGGCCGTCAGGAAGCAGTGGGCCACGCCCAATCGGCGGGCATACCGCTTCTCGAAGCGCAGGCACTCGCCCTCCGCGTCCTCCATGTAGCGAAACAGCCGCTTGCTCCTGAAGACCTCGGCCAGCCTGTCGAGCTCGGCTTGCCCGATCCTGTACATACGCGTTCCTCCACTTCTTCGGACGCCGGCTGAGCCACGATAGCCGGTGCGGCTGCGTGATCCAACCAGGGAACGTTACCCTCGGGATTGGCGTTGATGCTGTCCATGAGCGGTAGAATGTGCGGATGAGCGGCCCGAACGTCCTTCTCATCTGTGTCGATCACTGGCCGGGTGCGCTGCTGCGCGCCGCGGGCCACGAGCACGTCTTCACGCCCACGCTGGATCAGCTCTGCCGCAACGGCGTGCGGTTCGAGCAGGCGTACACCACCACGCCCACCTGCATCCCGGCGCGGCGCGCGCTGATGACGGGCACCAGCGCGCGCACCCACGGCGACCGCACCTTTCGCGAGCACGAGCCGATGGACCTGGCGCTGCCGACCATGGCGCAGACCTTCCGCGACGCGGGCTATCAGGCGTACGCGGTCGGCAAGCTGCACGTCTATCCGCAGCGCGACCGCATCGGCTTCGACGACGTCATCCTCAACGAGGAGGGCCGCCACCACCTGGGCGGCGGCAGCGACGACTACGAGCGCTACCTGCACGACCACGGCTACGGCGGCCAGGAGCTGACCCATGGCATGGGCAACAACAGCTACACGGTGCGGCCCTGGCACCTGCCCGAGCAGTTCCACCAGACGTTCTGGACCACCCGGCAGATGTGCGAGACGATCCGCCGCCGCGACCCGGGCCGTCCGGCGTTCTGGTACTGCTCGTACACGGCGCCGCACCCACCGATCACGCCGCCGGCCGACTACCTGCGCCACTACGAGCACTTCGGCGTGGACGAGCCGTTCGTCGGCGACTGGGCGCGCGACTTCGACGCGCTGCCGCACGCGCTGAAGCTCTACCGCGACCGGCGCAACGTCGGCCTGGACGGGGAGGAGACGCGCCTGGCGCGCATGGGCTTCTACGCCCAGTGCACGTACATCGATCACCAGATCCGCCTGCTGATCGGCCAGTTGCGCGAGGCCGGCCTGCTCGACGACACGATCCTGATGTTCACCTCCGACCACGGCGACATGCTCGGCAACCACCACCTGTGGGCCAAGCCGCCCATGTACGAGTACTCGGCCCGGGTACCGATGATCCTGGTCGGCACGGCCGGGGATGCGCGGGTGGGGGCGCGCCGCACCGACGGGCGGCTGGCGGCGCTGCGCGACGTGATGCCCACCCTGCTCGACCTGTGCGGCATCGACGTGCCGCCCACGGTCGAGGGCGAGTCGCTGGTCGGCGAGCCGCGCCGCACCCACCTGTACTGCGAGCACCACGAGGGGCCGGCGGCCATGCGCATGCTCCGGCGCGGCCGCTACAAGCTCATCTACTACCCGGCCGGCAACCGCATGCAGCTCTTCGACCTGGAGACCGACCTGCAGGAGCTGCACGATCTGTACGGTGCGCCGGAGACTGCCGCCGTCGCCGGTGAGCTGGAGGCGCTGATGGCAGGGGAGCTCTACGGCGAGGACCGCGCGTGGGTGCGCGACGGCCGCCTGGTGGGCATGCCGGAGCCGGTCTACCAGTACCAGCCGGACCGCGGCCTGAGCGGCCAGCGGGGCTGGCGGTGAGCGCCCGCGACCTGCACGGCTGGGCGGAGATCTCGCCCGCGGGGCCGATCGAGGCCGGCTCCACCGGTACCTGGCGGATCACCTACCACGCGGGCGAGCGCGGCATCGACGACGGCGGCTCGATCAAGTTCGCCTGGCGCGACACCAGCGACTGGGGAACGCCGCAGCTCACGGAGCCGGCCGCCGCCGACTTCGCCAGCGTCGCTACCACCGGCGGCGCCTCCTTGCGCGCGGCCTACGAGCGGCAGCGCTACATCCGGCCCTGGCGCCGTTGCGTCACGGTGGAAGTGTTCGACGGCTGGCTGCGTCAGGGCGATACGGTGACCTTGACGCTCGGCGACACGTCCGGCGGCAGCCCGGGAAGCCGCGCCCAGACCTTCATCAACGACACGTTCGAGTTCCGGGTGGCCGTGGACTGGGCGGGCGCCTGGCAGTACACGGTGGTGCCGTCGCCGGTGGTCCAGGTGACGGGTGGGCGGCCGCACCGCCTGGTGGCCGTGGGGCCATCGGTGACCACGCCCGGCTCGCCCGGCTGGCTCGGGGTGCGGGTGGAGGACCGCTGGGGAAACGTGTGCCGTGATTTCGCCGGCTGCATCGAGATCGACGCCGCAGGCCTGAGCGGGCTTCCCGAGCGGTACACTCTCGAGCCCGGCGACGGAGGCGCGCACCGCTTCCAGGACGTGTGCGCCGCGGGGTCCGGCATCCACCGTGTGACCGTGAGCGCCGAGGGACTGGAGCCTGCCACGGCCAACCCGCTGGTGTGCCGAGCCGGGCAGGGCGGCCCGCAACCGTACTGGGGTGACCTCCATGGCCAGAGCAATGAGACGGTCGGCACCGGACCGGCCTCCGCCCACTTCGCCTACGCCCGCGACGTCGCCTTCGCGGACTTTGCCGGCCACCAGGGAAACGACCTGCAGATCACCGACGCGATCTGGGCCGAGATCAAGCGGCAGGCGAACGGCCACGACGAGCCCGGCCGGTACGTCGCGTTCGTCGGCTGGGAGTGGTCGGGCAACACGCCGTCCGGAGGCGACCGCAACGTCTACTACGCGCAGGCCGACGGCCCGCTGCACCGCTCCAGCCGGATCCTGGTGGGCGACCCGCCGCGGGCCGACGGCGCCGATGCCGACGCCCCGCACGTGCGCGACCTGTACGCGGCCCTGCGCGGTCATGCGGCCGGGCCGCTGATCATTCCGCACATGGGCGGCCGCCGCGCCGACCTCCGCTTTCACGATCCCGAGCTGGAGCCGGTCATCGAGGTGCTGTCCGAGTGGGGGGAGTTCGAGTGGTTTCTGCGGGAGGGGCTGGAGCGCGGGTACGAGATCGGCTTCGTCTGCGGCTCCGACGACCACAAGGGGCGTCCCGGCACCGCCAACCCGGGGCGCAGCACGTTCGGCGTCAACGGCGGGCTGGCATGCGTATTCGCTGACGAGCTCAGCCGCGAGGGCATCCTCTCCGCGCTGCGCGCGCGCCGCTGCTACGGCACCTCCGGCGCCCGCATCCACGTCGAGGCGAGCGCCGACGGCCATCCGGTCGGCGCCGTGTTCGAGGCCGCCACCGCACCCCGCATCAGCGTCAGCGTGGCCGGCACGGCGCCCGTGGAGCGCATCGACTGCTTCCGCGGGACGGAGCTGATCGCCACCTTCCCCGAGCGGCTGCCGCGTGCCGCCGACCGCGTACGGGTGAGCTGGGCCGGCGCCCGCAACCGCGATCGCCAACGCATGCTGCGCTGGGACGGATCGCTGTCCATCGCCGGCGGCACGTTCGGCGCCGCCGAAGGCTGGGCCTTCGACTCGGCCGCCGAGGGCCTGGAAGAGATGGGCCGCGACCGCATCACCTGGCGCTCGGTCACCACCGGCGACGCCGACGGCCTGCTCGCTGGCGTGGACGGCCCCGACACGGCGACGCTCAGCTTCCAGAGCGGCGTGCTGCAGCATCGCGCCAGCCTCGGCGAGGTGCGCCGGCAGCCGGTGACGGTGCCCGGCCCCGGCATCGACACCCGCCTGGTGATGGAGATGGCGCCGACCGGCAGCGGCCTGGACATCGCGACGACCTTCCGCGACGGCGCCGCACCGCCGGGCCGCCACGCCTACTGGCTGCGCATCACCCAGATCGACGGCGCCAAGGCTTGGCTGAGCCCTTGGTACGTGACCATCGAGTGAGGAGTGACACGCGGAGACGGCGAATCAGCAGAAATGCGCGGCCACTCCGTTGAATCATGCCGAAAATCAGCGGAGTGGCCGTTGATTTCAAGGATTTGACTGATCGTGGCGGAGGGCCGGGTCGACGCCTCGACCGAGCCTCCGGTCGTCGTCATCGACGAGATCCAGAAGCTGCCGCCGCTCCTCGACGAGGTGCACGACCTGATCGAGACGGAGCGGATTCACTTCGTCCTCTCGGGCTCCAGCGGCCGCAAGCTCAAGCGGGGCGGGGTCAATCTCCTGGGCGGCCGCGCATGGCAGGCGAACCTGTTTCCGCTGACGAGCGCGGAGGTGCCGGAGATCGACTTGGGGCGGTACCTCCTGCACGGGGGGCTGCCGCAGGTCTATGACGCCGAGTACCCCGAGGAGGAGCTCGACGTCTACGTGAACACGTACCTCGCCGAAGAGATCCGGGGTGAGGCGCTGGTCCAGAACTTCACGCACTTCGCGCGCTTCCTGAACGTCGCGGCTGCTTGCAACGGCCAGCAGCTCAACTTCGCGAACGTGTCGCGCGACACGGGGGTACCCGTCACGTCGGTGCGCTCCTACTTCGACATCCTCAAGGACACGTTCATCGGGTTCCTGCTGCAACCCTGGCGAGAGTCGCGGCGACGCAAGGCCGTGGCGACGGCCAAGTTCTACTTCTTCGACGTGGGAGTAGCCAACTTCCTGCGCGGCATCCGCACGCTGAACAGGAACAGCACGGAGTACGGGATCGCGTTCGAGCACTTCATCGCCATGGAGCTTCGCAGCTATCTCTCCTATCGCCGTATTCGGAGCGAGCTGGCCTATTGGCGCACGCAGAGCGGATTCGAGGTGGACTTCCTGATCGGATCTTCGGCGGCGATCGAGGTCAAGGCATCCAGTCGTGTGTCCGACCGCGACCTGCGAGGTCTGCGCGCCCTGGCCGAAGAGGACGGATTGGACTCGCTGGTCCTCGTCTCCTTCGACGAGCTCGACCGGCGGACCGACGACGGCATCCGGCTCCTGCATTGGCGCACGTTCCTCGAAGAACTGTGGAGCGACGCCTTTGCCTGGTAGCATACGATATTCCCTTGGGCGCCCACGAGATCGCCCATGCACCGGTAGCGGTGCGGCCGTCATGCGATTTGGGCGAAATACCACTCGATGAACTGTTCCACGCCTTGCTCGGCCTCGGAGTAGGGGCCTGGCCGGTACATCCGTGAGTTGACGCCGGACTGGTTGTTTTCGCAGATCTTCCAGTCCTCCCCGTTGGTGACCTCCCAGAGCCAGCTCACCTCGGCCGGATCGTAGTCGCGGCCCTCCACCGCGTCGCCGTCGACCAGCCAGGTGAGCTCGGCACGCGTCTCGAGCTCGCTCATCGGCGCAAAGCTGAACAGCATGGCGTGGTCGTTGGACGCGACGATCCAGTTGAGCGGAAACATCTGCATGGCCGAGATGGCGCCGTCGTACTGCGTGAACTGTCCCATGAGGGGAGCGACCGGCCGCCCGTCACGCGTTTGAGTGAGAAACCCGGGGCGGATCGGGGTGCGGACCAACTGGTAGAGCTTCGACTCCGACAACTCGACCTGCACCGGCAACCGCCCTTCCCGTTGCGCCCGCTGGCGCCAATCGGACACGAACCGTTCGTACTCTGCCCGTCGCCGCGGCGATTCGGCGGCGGCTGGATAGGACATGACCTGACAGAACTCCGGGTGGGCGTGCGTGCAGTGGTAGCACTCCCAGAAGTTCTCGGCGAACACCTTCCAGTTGGCGCGGATGCGATGAATGGTGCGGCGGGCGACCTTGGCCTGGCGAAAACCATGGGGCGCGAACAGAGCCCGCATCTGGTCCCAGAAGCTGCCGAGGTCGGGACCGGGCGGCTCCGGGCACAGGAAGATCAGGCCCTCGACCACGCGCACCGCGCACCGGTGGAGGCCCATGTCGGCGCGGTCGAAATGCGCGCCCATGTGGCGCGCGGAAGCCAGCTCGCCCTCGAGCGTATAGGACCACGCGTGGTAGGGGCACACGAGCCGCGACGTCGCGTGTCCTTCCGCTTCGAGGCAGATCCGCGAGCCGCGATGGCGACAGACGTTGAAGAACGCGCTCACGGCAGTGTCCCCGCCGCCGCTGCGCATCACGACGATCGACTCATCCCCGATCTCGTGGAGGAAGTAGTCGCCGACAGCGGGGATGCGGGCGATGTGGCCGACGAACGACCAGCCGCGCATGAACACGCGCGCCATGTCGCGCTCGAACGCCTGGGTCGAGAGGTACAGTTGCCGGGGCAGCGACCAGCCGGGCCGGCGCTCGGCCACCCACGCCTCTACCTCGCCGCCGCCAGCCATGCTATGGGTTCTCGCCATCAGAGGCCGAGGACGCGGGCAGCGGTCCCCCCCATGATCAGGTCCATCTCCTCCTGGCTTAGGAAGTCACAGTACTTGACGATGTGGTCTATGGACTGCCGGTAGGTACAGTGGCGGTTCTGGAAGGGCATGTCCGTGCCCCACATCAGGCGGTCGGCTCCGATGTGCTCCACCATGCTCTGGAAGGTCGGTATCGCCTCTCGATAGGGGAAGTCCCACAGGTCGCCTATTCTCACGGGAAAGCAGACCTCGATGGTGAGATTCGGGTTCTGGAAGGGCTCGTAGACCGCGTCGGGCAGGACGATCCGGTCGCCTTCAATGAAGGAGCGGTACGGAAATCCGTGGGTTATGCTGACGATCGTGTCTGGGTAGCGCTCCATCCATCGCATGAGAATCCCCAGCTCGTTCACGTAGCCGTCCCGGGCTTGAGTGGTGGGTTCCCAGCTCCCGGCTTCCGGCCCCGTGCTCAAGGAGAAGAAGATCGGCACGGAGAGGGAGGTTGCAGC
Source organism: Spirochaetaceae bacterium (assembly GCA_028820215.1). The sequence continues at coordinate 9,312 of JAPPKD010000059.1, forward strand.
CTCCCAGAAGGATCGGTAGAAGCCGTCGTCCCAGGGCTCCGCACTGACCTTGTATCCGTCGGCGTTGAACTTGATCGCATGGAGTCCGTGCTTCGTGATCGAGTCCTCAAGCTCCCGGATCACGGCATCGGTATCGTCGCGGATACGCCATTCGTCGACGGGCGCCATCGAGACGATCCTGCCGGGGAACCTGCGTACGCACTCGGCCTGGTAGGCGCTGCTGCGGCCGAGCATCGGGTTCGTGTGCAGGAGCGCCATGTCGACGCCGGCGTAGTCCATCTCGCTGATGAGGCTGTCCGGCCCAAAGGCGCAACCCTGCAAGTTCGGCGGGTAGTAATGCTTGGTGTAGTCCTCACCATCGACGGTCCATACTACTCTGCCGGCGGCGTGGTCGATACGGAAGTCGACGTCGGGCAGTCCGGTCAGGACACCCGACTCGCCAGGAGCCAGAACCTCGGATGAGCCCCGGGACCTGTCACTGAGGCTGAAGGCCGGCTGATAGTGGCTGGCCTGTCCGGCCTGCACCCATCGGAGATGCTCGTCCACGCTGTCGTAGCCCATCAGGCTGTCTGCGGCCTCGAACGTGTAGGCGTGTGAGTCTATGATCATGGGGTACCCCGGAGGTCAGGCGCGCTCCACGCGCACCATCCAGCCCAGCGTATCCAAGCACCCGAAGTCGTGCACCCCGTCTCCGAAGAGCCTCTTAGCGGTGCGTTTTCCTGGTAGCATCCGGCATCTGGAGGCGCACGATTGCAAACACTCGCCGAATGCTTGAAGAGTCCTGCTCGGAGGTGATCAAGAGCGCCGTGCGCCCGCCTGACGCACGAACGGCGGCGGCCTTGCTGGCGGCGATCAGACGTATGCCGGTCATGCCGGACGCCGATCTCGACCTCCTCGATTCGGCGCAGCGCGCGGACCCGCCACCGCCGGATCGATGGCGGGCCAAATGACCTGCCGTTGACCTCTGGCCGCTCATGGTCAGAGCCCCGGGTGCCTGGAGCCTCGTAGCCGGATGCGGTGGCCGTCGCCGATGTCGACTTCGTAACAGCGGTACCAATGCACCTTCGTGGGCGGACCGACCTGCATGCCCTGCGTCTTGCACTTGGCTGCGTGCTCGTCCACCTTGCCGCCCACGTCGAGCTCGACCGTGGCGGGCGGGATCGACTCGCCCGCGGACGCCGGACGGATCGCGATGGCCGGCGCCCCGGCGAACGCGGAGATCGCTACCCGCTTCTCATCCTGGGAGGTGCCGGGTGTCCGTGTGTCCACGTGCATGCCCAGGCCGTCGACGAGAAGGCGCGTCGTGTGCTCCACGTCGCGCACGACAAGCTGCGGGCGCAGGCCGAGCAGGGCCGGTTCCGGGTCACCGGCTGCGCGCGCCATCACGACATTGTGGACGATCCGTTCCTGCAAGTCCGAGTAGTAGGCCATGCGGCCGTGCTCGGTCATCCCGGCGTTGCGTGCGACGCCGATCGAACGGCGGTTGGTGTGGTCGATCCACGCGTCCAGGCGGGCGAAGCCTGCCGTTCCGAGCAGGTGATCGACGGCCGCGGCGACCGCCTCGCTCGCCAGTCCGTTGCCCCAGTGGTCGGGGTGCAGGTACCAGGTCAGCGACCGCCACACCTCGTCACCCGGGAACAGGGACACCGAGCCGATGATCTGCTGATCGACGGCCGCCCGGATGGTCCAGCTCCATCCGCCGTTTTCCGCCATGCGTGTGACAACTGAATCGGCGGCAGGGGGTTCCGAGTCGCCCATGGTGGACCAGCCCCGTCGGTCACAGCGGATGGCGTGGAGGGCGGGGGTGTCGCGCTCGGCATCCAGCGGGTGAAGCTCCAGTCGAGCGGTCGTCAGTTTCGTCGCGCTCATCCGGGTCTTTTCACGGGATGCCGTTGCCAGCCATCGGAGATCGTGTCCCGCCGGACCAAGTGTGCTGTGACTTCCTGTCGATTGTGGAAGAGGTGTCGCACGTCCACGACGCGATAGGCGTGTTGCAGAGCCCTGGTGGCATCGCGGAGGTGCCCGTGGACGCGCAGCGATGGCAGCTTGATGGTCATCACCGCGTGGCCGCCCGATTCCAGGCTGCACGCGGCCCGGCACATCAGCGCCGCCGACTCGGTTGGATCGAGGGACATGTCGTTCACGATCAGTCCGAACGGGCGGCAAATCAAGGAGGCTTCCTCGATCCGGCATCGCAGGTGCGAGACGCGGGGGTGGGCCGCGACGGCCGGAGAGAGGGCACCCGGATCCACCGCGATCACCGTGGCTCCAGCCTCCATGAGAAAGGCCGTCCAGCCGCCGGGAGCCGCGCCCAGGTCCAGGACGCGGGTCGACGGGCCGACAGGGATACGGAACGTGTCGATGGCTTCCTCAAGCTTGTGTCGCGCTCGGGACACGACTCGCGATCGTGTGCTCCGACGCCGGTGTTCGTCGGCGTGCACCGCGAGGTTCTCTTCCACCTTCGACGCGCCCACGAAGGCATGTGGCCCCGAGAGAAGCACGGAAAGGACCTGATCAGGACAATCGCGATCGACGGTGAGTCCGGTTCCCTCCAGGTGGGAACCAACCCGCACCTCCACGTCTCGCGCGCCATACGGCGCCTCGCCATGCGGGCCGGCGATCGTGCAATCAGTCTTGCGGCACTGCACCGCGAACGTAAGACTTCTGTCCAGTGGTTGGATTCTGTCGACCGCCGAACTGATCCGTGCGAGGTCACCGGCGTGCCCGTCCAGCCGCACGCGAGCGCGGACGGGCGCAAGGTGCTGGACGAACGTGGGGTGTTGTGCCTGGAACGCCTCTGCAACGCCACATCCCGGCGTCGCTCCGGAGACGATCGTTCGTGCGGAGTCGGCGTTCATGACTTCCGCACGCGGATCCACCCGCTGAACCTCAGAGAGCGCGGGCTTTCGGAAGCGAGGATAGTGGGTCACGACGTATCGAGGCCTCCGAAAGACCACCGGGCCGTCAGGATCGAGGCGCTGCTCATCAGGCCCGATCCACCGGTGCATCATGAACAGCGAACCGTTGCAGGCGGTGTAATCGCGCTCGCAGTCCGCGAGCAGATGCCGATCGACATGCTCCAGACGGAAGACGGCCTGGGACACGTCCCGCCCATGGGTACGCACCTCCAGAAGACGGAAATCATGGAGTTGATCGATTGCCTGCTGCCGCCAGTACCGGTTGCGGGCTCCGTCGAATTGCAGGAAGAGTGTGGGCGCGAAGCCGATCTCCTCATACGTCTCGGCCAACTGAGACCCTGCCGGGACCGCCATGCGGGTGGCGTTCATCGACACCGCCGCCGCCGAGATCGCATTCGCGATGATTGCCCGCACGCCGGGAGAGTCGGCGCTCGGCGCGACGAACTCGGTGTCGAGCACCACCACGTCCTTGTCCACCGTCGGGAGCGCGACGCCGATCGTCCCGGCCGCGTCTTCCAGGGTGAAGTAGAGGGACCTGTCGGACGGGAATCTTCGCGCGAAATAGTGGAAGTCCCGACCAGTCCGCTCGGACCAACACGGAAACGCTGCCTCGATCATGGTGACCGCATCGCGAAGCCGGTCAATGCCGCTGATGAGCCGTGTGCGCATGTTCAGTTGTCCGTCTGGCTCTACCCACAGCCGGCAAGACGGGGGCGACTGGCTATCGTCGCTGCGCCACCAGCCTTAGAAAGTCCGCCTCGTCTCGGCATTCCAAGGCCGCTTGCACCAGCGTTTCGGTGGAGTTGGCCGGCAACTGGCCCAGACGCCGCGGCAGCGCAGCCGATACGGGCAGGCCCCGCGTCCTGAACACCTGCAACACCGCTGTGCGCTGTGTCTCCAGCCGGCCCTCGAGGCGCTCTGCGCGCAGGAACGGATCGTCATCAGGTCCGGTGCCTTCAGCAGTACCCAGCGCCCGGCCCACCCGGCGCAGCGCTGCCGTGGTTGCGTCCGACAACTCCGGCTCGTTCAGCGCCAAGTGGATCTCTTCCGCCGTCCAGCCCGGGAATGCCCGGCTGCTCGGCACCGTGCGAAAGCTTCCGCCTTCCAACACGTACATCGTCAAGCCGGCCCGCAGCCCCGCCGGACGGCTTGGCGACGGCGTGTCAGGTACCTCCACCCACACTTCCGGAAATCCCCACGACTCGTAGAGTGCGAGCTTGCCACGGCGCACGTCGGTGGTGTTGTCCACCTCCAGCACCACGTCCGGAAGCGTGTCGCTGCCCACCTCGATCGCGGGACCCGAGGGCCGTGTCGCGCGCGGGTCCAGATACACCGTCTGATCGGCCTGCATGATGCGCTGCCACGCGCCACGCGCGTCGCGGACCAGGAGATCGGCGGCGCCGAACGTGTCGATCGGCGAGCCGCGCGTTCGGGCCATCATCGTGGTGAGCGCTCCGAGGCGCTGACCGCCCTGTTCGTGGTAGATGCCGGCCGGATCGCACACCATGGCTATTTCCGTGGCGGCATCCCAATACTCGATGCGGCCTTCGTGGTCGGAGATCGCCTCTCGCGGTATGCGAACCGGCCGGCATCCGGGAAACTCCAACGCCTCCGGCTCGTTATGCCGTGCCGGCCGCGGAATTGCGGCGACACGGTACTCAGCCATGGGCACGACCTTAGCACGCGGTGGATTTGACGTAGCAGAGAAGCGTGCCGGTCGCCGATGGGCGTATTCCCATGTTCAGACGCCCGTCGCCGGCCGTGGCGGATCGGTCTGCCGCATGCGTATTGTCGTGCGCCGAGCCGGTCCAGAGCCATCGGTGCAGCCAGGCCTCGGTTTCGCGAGCGGCGGCGGTGCCATAGGCATGCGGACCGTCCGCCCACACCGCGGCAAACCGGTCGGCGTGCCCGAGGGTGGCATACAGGGCTGCGATCTGCTGCAGCGCCGCCTGCTGCTCGGCGACGTTGGGGAAGGTGCCGTCCTCACGAGCGCTCAGGTTCAGGAACGGAGTTCACGTCGCCCAGATCGGCAAGCCGACAACGGTACTCCGCATGGGTCTCCGCCGCGTTCGACAGCGTGAACGCCCACGGCACGCGTTGGCGATCCGCCCAATCCACGACGGTGTACAGGTCAGCTTCCAGGTGCACGACTGCGGTAGCCGCGCGTCAATGGAGCGGCGACTTGAAGGCGCCCAAACAGGCGGAGTGTCTGGTGCACCGCCACGTCCCGTGGTCGCTGATCGAGCGGGTCGGCGTCGTGAGTCAGTGCGTGGCAAATCGGGTGTCCGAGATCGTTGGCGGTACGGCCGGCGTTCGTGTGGAAGTATGCCGTAGGTGGTACTATTAGGTATCGATCGGGAGCGATGGTCGAGTATCTGAAGGGCGATCTGGTGACAGCGGAGCGGGAGGCTCTGGTCAACACCGTGAACTGCGTCGGCGTCATGGGTCGTGGCGTCGCACTGGCGTACAAGCGCAGGTTTCCCGCCAACTTCAAGGCGTACAAGGCTGCATGCGAGTGGGGCGAGGTCGAGTTGGGCCGGATGTTCGTGTTCGAGACCGGCGAACTGATGCCGCGGTTCATCATCAATTTCCCGACCAAGCAGCATTGGCGCGGCCGGAGCCGTCTCGCGGACATCGACAGAGGTCTGTCAGCGCTGTAACGGAGATAGAGCGCCGAGGCATTCGCTCAATCGCGCTGCCGCCCCTCGGATGCGGACTCGGTGGTCTCGACTGGAACGACGTGAAGCCTCGCATACATGGGACGCTCTCCCGACTCCGTGACATCGACGCGATCGTCTTCGAGCCGTACGATTCCAGCTCGCCGACGGTCCCGTTCCGTGAGGAGAGACAGCCAGACATAACGCCGGGACGGGCGGCGCTGCTTGGTCTGATGCACCGTTACCTGATCGGTCTGGCCGAACCCTACGTCACGTTGCTTGAGGTGCACAAGCTGCTCTACTTCATGCAGGAGGCCGGAGAGCCCCTCCGATTGCGGTTTGTCAAGGCGCCTCACGGACCCTACGCGGAGAACCTGCGTCACGTTCTGCGGGCTCTCGACGGCCATTACCTGGAGGGTGGCGGCTCCGGAGGAGGCCGGGCGGATGAGCCGCTGAACCTGATCCCGGGGGCGATCCGGGAGGCAGAGGCGTTCCTTGGCCAGCATCCCGAAACCCGCAGTCGCTTCGATCGAGTGGTCGAACTGGTGGACGGTTTCGAGTCACCGTTCGGCCTCGAGTTGATGGCCACGGTCTACTGGGTGATAAACGAGATCGGCACCGACACGATAGAGGATGTCATCCGGGCTGTGTACAGATGGAACAGTAGCAAGCGGAAGTTTGCCGAGCGCCAGATCGAGCTGGCGTGCGAGACCCTGCGCGTCCGGGGATGGATCGGGAGCTGAAGCCGTCAGGTGAGGTCGCGCAGGCGGAAGCGGCACACGGCCACGTCTTCCTTCTCGATCGAGTGGATGGCGTACGCGCTGTCGCCGTCCAGGTGCAGCACCGGGTAGCCGTAGCGGTCGCCCTTGTGATGCCCCGGCAGGCGTGAACCGGCCGACTCGTCACCGCCGAGCAGGTAGTGGCGGTCGAACACCACGCCGTCGCCGCGGCTCTCGGTGACCGCGAGCCGCTCCACCTCCCGGTCGGCGATGTGCACATATCCTCAGCCCTTCAGCGAGCCGAGGAAGATGCCCTTGATGAAGTACCGCTGCAGGAACGGGTACACCAGGATGATCGGGCCGATGGTGATCAGCGTGGTGGCGGCCTTCACCGCCTCGGAGGGGAGCCGGTCCTCCGCGTCGGCCGGTCCGCCGAACTCCCGGATGCGGTCGAGCGTGGCCTGCTCGGCAAGGAGCAGGCGGCGCAGCAGGAGCTGCAGGACGACCTTGGATTCGTCGCGAAGGTAGATCAGGGCATCGAACCAACTGTTCCAGTGCAGCACCATCGTCCACAGGACGATCGTGGCCAGCACGGGCTTGCAGAGCGGGGCGACGATGCGCGCCATGATCTGCAGGTAGTTGGCGCCGTCCATGAACGCTGACTCCTCGAAGGCCGGGTCCACGGTCATCAGGTAGTTGCGCATGATGATGATGTAGAAGCCGTTGGCGAGCAGCGGCAGGATCAGCACCCAGCGCGAGTCGATCAGGCCGAGCTTGCGGATCACCAGGTAGGTCGGAATCAGGCCGCCGGCGAAGAACATGGTCACCAGGATGTAGGCGGTCACCAGCCCCCGTCCCGGCAGGCTGCGCTTCGCCAGGGGATAGGCGGTCAGGAAGGTGACGAGGAGGGTCAGCGTCGTGCCGGCCACGGCGCGGAAGATGGAGTTGGCATAGCCGACGAGCGTCGACGGGTCGCTGAGGATGTAGTCGTACGCGCCGGTCTGCCACCTTCCCAGCCAGATGTGCAGCCCCAGCGTGCGCACGTCCAGGATCCCGGAAAACGACAGGATGACGGTGTGCCAGAACGGATAGAGGAACGTCAGGGTCAGGACGACGAAGAACAGGCCGTTGCACGCGTCGAACGCCAGTCCGCCGACGGTCTTCCGGCGCAACAGCCGGGGGCGTTCGGCCGATGCGCGTACCAGTCGCTGCGTTTCGTCCAGCGTCGAGTGGAGCAGCGCCTTGCCGGCCATCGCCATCCGCTACCAGAGTCCGTATTCGCTGTAGCGCTTGATCACGCTGTTCGAGCCGACGATCAGGGCGACCCCGATCGCGTTCTTGAACAGCCCGACCGCCGTCGTGAACCCGTATTGGCGCTCGATGATGCCTTGGCGGTAGACATAGGTGTCGATGATGTCCGCCACCTCGTACACCAGCGGGCTGTACAGGTTGAAGATCTGGTCGAAGCCGGCGTTCAGCACGTTGCCCAGCCTCAGGATGAACAGGATCGTGACCACCGGCAGGAGCGACGGCAACGTGATGTGCACGGCCTGCTGCAGACGGTCGGCGCCGTCGATCCGGCCGGTCTCGTACAGCTCCGGGTCGATGGCCGCCATCGCCGCCAGGTAGATGACCGATCCCCAGCCGACTTCCTGCCAGATCCCGGTCGCGACCAGCATCGGTCGAAACAGGCCGGGATCGGTCAGCAGCAGCGGCGCGGGCTGACCGACGAGCCCGTAGAGGTAGCCCACGATACCGCGCTGGGGCGAGAGTATCTCGACCAGGATGCCGGCAAGGACGACCCACGAGAAGAAGTGCGGCAGGTAGCTCACCGACTGCACGACGCGCTTGAACTTCTGGTTGGCGAGCTCGTTGATCAGCAGTGCCAGAACGATCGGAGCGGGAAAGCCGAAGGCGATCCGCTGGACGCTGATGATGACGGTGTTGCGAAAGATCCGCCAGAAGAACGGGTGGCCGAACAGGATCTTGAAGTGGTGGAAGTCGTTCCACTCGCTCCCCCAGAGGCCCAGGCCGAAGCGATAGTCCTTGAAGGCGGCGATGATCCCGTAGATCGGCAGATAGTTGAACACGAACAGGAGCGCGACGCCGGGGAGCAACGCAAGGTACAGGAGGCGCATCCGCTTGGCTCTGCGCCATCGTTCGCCCCGCTGCAGGGCGGCGCTCGCGGTCCGTGCGCTGGCGGACCTCATCTACAGGATGGATCTACGGCGGGAGGGTATTGGCGAAGGGGAGCGGCACCTGCACCGCTCCCCTGCGAAGGATCGTTCGGCCGAACGACCGCTCAATAGACGCGTTGTCCGGCGAACAGCTCCCGACCACGGGGGGCCTTGGCGAGCTCCGCCAGCAGCTCCGCGCCGCCGATGCTCATCCACCGCTCCACGTGCGCGTCCCACTCGGCGTCGACGTCGACCTTGCCGGTGATCGCCTGCAGGTAGAACTCGTCGCGGAGCGTGTTGAGCGCATCACCGTACTGGACCTTCCTGTCGTTGTATTCGGTCTCGTTGAACAGGTCGTAGCGGGCGGGATAGATGAGCATGTCGTAGCCCTTGCCGCTGTACACGTTGTCCTTCGCCCAGTCGTGGAGAATGGAGTAGTACAGGAACTTGAGCCGGTCGATCGTGTACATCGGCGGGTAGGTGTAGAACCGCCCGTCCTTCACGCGCTCGGCGTCGAAGGTGAGCCTGGAGCTCCACGGCTCTCCTTCCCAGTCGAAGTGCACGCCTTCCTGGCCGCGCGCGTTCAGGGCATACCCCTCGTCGGTCATCATCATCCAGTCGTAGATCTGCAGGATGCGCTCCAGCTTCTCGTCGCTGACGTCCGCGTTGATGTAGGCGTGATAGCTGCCGAGCGCGAAGGGTACGTGGCGGGCCATGCCGCGCTCCTCGACGCCGCCAGGCCCGACCGGCGGCCAGGTCATGATGACGTCCACGTCCTCGTCGAGCTTCGCGAACGATCCCGGAGCGGCGATGCCCTCGCCCGCCGGCACGTTGTAGTTCCAGTAGGTCGTGGACATCGCGTACGTGCGGAGCGTCTCCTTTTCCCACTTCTTCCTGCGCGTGAGGGTCGGGAACTCGGTGTCGATGAGGCCTTCGGAATACCAGCCGGCCAGCAGCCTCAGGAAGTCCCGGTACCGCGGATTCGTGTTGTAGAAGTGCAGCTCGCCGCCGACCTCCCAGGTGTAGTCCGGCTTGGAGGTCAGCCCATACATGTTCAGGAACGGCTCGAAGCTCCAGTCGATCTTCTCGCTGGCGCCCAGCGGGATCGTGTCCTGCTTGCCGTTGCCGTCCAGGTCGTCGTCGCGCGCGGCGACGAGGAAGTTCTCGATGTCCGCGATGGAAAGGTCGTGGTCGTAGAAGTAGGTGAGGCCGACCGGGTCCATCACCTCCTTGATGTCCTCGTAGCCGGGCATCGGCAGACCGGCCTTCGTCGCCCAGTCGTGGCGGAATACGACGAAGCCGTTGAACGGGGCTTGCGCCACGTTCTCCGCCGCTCCCATCAGCGAGAGCACCTCGTCGGCATCGTCGGGATTGGCATTCACCATCCACCCGTAGCCGGAGTCGTCGAGCAGCTTGGCGTACATGGGTGCGTGCTCGCGGATCATCGCCATCGGGATGCTGCGCGTGACGCCCTCGCGATGGATCTCGAAGGTGTTGGCGTGACTGCCTGACAGGTAGCCGAAGTCCGGAAACTGACCGTTGGCCAGCATCAACTCGACCCGTTCCTTCTCCTGGAAGTAGTTGATGCCGTCAACCTGGATGTCGACGTCGAACATCTCCTCGATCTGGTCGATGCCCCAGGTGTCCAGGTCTTCCCGGTCGTCGTTGCCTTCCCAATGCCAAGTGATCGTCAGGGGCCCGGCGGCCGCGGCCTGGTCAGCCTGCGCCGCCCCGTAGGCGATGAGCGGCGTGAGTCCCAGTGCGATCGCGACGATTCCGGCGTGCGCTCTCGTGCGGTACCTCGTCATGTGCCCTCCTTGCGGCGTGAAGCCGTCATCAAGGCGAGGTTGATCGCCCCGATGGTGGCGACCGCCGCAGTCTGTCCGTGAAGCCTACCCTGCGGGGCGCTAGTAACTCCAGCTACTCTTGTAGCGGTCCATGACGAAGTCGCCAAGCTGGGTCAACGGGAAGGTCGCCGGCTCCGCCGGGGGTCCTGCCGCCGCTCCTGTGAGCTGATCCACGTGGGCGATGGCGCGGTAGAGCTGCCACGTCACCGGCTGCGTGGGGTTGCCGTCCCAGATGGAGAAGCCGTCCACGCCTTCCCGGTGGTAGCGGTGCGCGGTCGACAGGAACTCCGCGTTGCCGATCTCGTTCGGATGCAGGTTGACGATCAGCCGGCAGTTGCCGGCGCGGCACGGCTCGACCAGGTAGTCGGCCTCCGGAACGACGCGCCAGCGGCGGTAGTCCCACACGGTCGGGTGGATCTCGTCCAGCAGGCCCTCGCGGGCCCAGCGCACCACGTCCAGTCCGTGCAGCTCGTTGGAACGGCGGTCGGACAGCACCAGCGCCGACAGCTCGGCGCCCTGCTTCCGCGTCCGGCTGCGCGCCTCGGCCATGAGCTCGCTCATAATGGCGGCCCGCAACCCGAGCACGTCCGCGTCGTCTTCCGGCAGCTCGCGCGGGTCGGCGCCGTGGAGGGAGCGAAAGCGCTGCAGGAACGGTTCCTCGTAGAGGACGAACGGCTGCGCGCGCGGAAAGATGAAGTTGATGCCGTCCGGGCGGTAGGCGAGGAGCTCGTCGACGATGTCCAGCACGTGCCGCTGCACCTCCGGGAAGGCGTAGCTGAGCCGCGAGATCACACGGCCGTCGTGGTCGACGCAGCGCAACTCCGGATGGCGGCGGTAGAAGCGCGACATGAACACGCCGTCGTAGGGGGGCTCCATCGCGAACGCGCCCATCCTGATCGAGAGATGGAACTCCAGCCCGATGGACCGGCACATGTCGCGCACGGTAGCGATCGGGTCGATGCCGCGGCGCATCAGACCCGCGAGGCTCTCCGTGTAGCGCCGGTAGCCGGCGGTCGGGAAATCGTCGAGCCCCTCGCCCTCCAGCGAGCCGACCACGGTGGGGTAGTTGCAGTGGTCGGCGCCCGAGATGCAGAAGAGCATCGAGCGGTAGCCGCTGTCGCGGTACGGCAGGATGAAGTACCAGAGTTCTTCCGGCTCGCTCACGCCCATGTAGAAGATGCCGTGGCCGTCGTTCATCGCAACCAACCGCTTGTCGCCGCGGCTGCGGACGCGTTCCAGGTGAGCGTGGCTGGTCGGCATCGCGCGCAGGTAGGCGAGCATTGCGCCCTCCGGCCGATCACCCCACTCGACCTGCGCGAGCTGGACCGTGCGGCCGGTCATGTCGGCAACGCGGAAGGGGCAATCCTGGACGGACTGGCGGGTGTGATGGGCGTTCGCGGCGTCGTCGAACGGATCGTTGCGCAGGATGACCCAGCCGGGGTCGTCGTCCAGGCGCATCATGATCGAGCTCGGCCCCATCGACCCGAACTGCGCCAATCCCAGGGAGAGCTCGTGCGGGCCGTCGAGTTGCGGGTCAAGCGTGATCGGCCGCGGCCGGGTCTCCTGGCCGACGATCAGCATTGTCCCGGACAGCCGCTGGTGCTGGTGAACCCCCTCCCACGGCACGGTCCGCCAGAAACCCTTGCGCGGCACGGGTGAAAGCAGCGACCGCGGCGTGCACCGGGACAGATCGAAAAAGCTCCCTTCCAGGGCCATGGCGCTCACCTTGCGGGAACGAAGTCCCGCTCCCGCACGGTCACAGCCAGGGGAGTTCCCGGCGGCCTGGGCCGGTTGTGAGTCGTGACCACCCAGATCTCGCCCGGACGGCGCTCGATCATGTAAGGGTAGCAGAGCCGGCCGTAGGGGTAGGTTATCCGGTCCGCGCGCATGCGGCCGATGACCACCGGCTCCGACCACGAGCGGCCGTCGTCGTCCGAGAAGGCCAGGGAGAGCTCCTCGCGGTGCACGCTCATCGGGCGCTCGGCCCAGGGGAGCGCCACGCGGATGTAGCTGTCCTCTCGTGCCGGGTGGAGCCGGTTCCACGCCAGCGCCAGGCGCCCGCTCTCAAGGCCCAGCAGGTAGCCCGGCGCGCTGCTGGCGTCGATCGGGCTGGGCCGGATCTCCCGCCACGACAGGCCGCCGTCGTCGGAGTACGCCTCCCAGAAGCGGTCCAGGCTGGTGCGCAGCAGCATGAGCAGCCGTCCGTCGGAGAGCTCGGCGACCGTGCCCTCGCAGACGCCGTCGTGGTGGCCGTGGCCGCCCAGGTCGATGATGCTGCTCTGCCGCCAGCTCCGGCCGCCGTCCGTGGAGACGCAGGTGAACTGGACGTGGCGGGCCGGGTCGCGCCAGAGGTGCTGCACGGGCGTGACAAGGTTGCCGGCGCTCGTCTCGATGATGTCGGTCACCGCACCGCAGAAGCCCAGGAAGATGGGCTGGCGGTCGGTCCAGGTCCTGCCCTCGTCCGCGCTGCGGATCGACCACACGTCGCAGCGCACGTCGGGATCGGGCTCGTTGGTGGTCTCGTCCCACCCCCACCGGTAGGTGGTGGAGTCACCGTAGGTCAGGACGATGTCGCCGTTCCTGGTCCGCACCATGGCCCCCTGTTGGGGTACGCCGGGCTCGGAGCCGTCGGTCATGGGCACCGGCGCCGACCAGGTGACGCCGTCGTCGGCGCTGGTGCGGCAGGCGTTGCCGGTCACCTGCAGCAGGCGGTCGTCGCCTGTCACCACCATCGGCTCGGGGAAGTCCCGTGTCCCGTAGTCCGTGATCGGCAACGGCCGGCAGCGTGGTTCGATCCACAACGTGGCGTTCTCGTCTTCACTCATGATGCGCCTCCATGGCGTCGCTCCCGGTTACAGTTCGATCCGGTAGAGGTAGGCGTGTCCGCGGTAGGCGCGCTCCCCCTGATGCTCGACCCACAGCCGGGTCGAGCGCACGATCAGATGGCCGGTGCCGCGCTCCTCGTATACCTGGAAGTTGCCCAGCAGCGGCGGCACTTCGTCGCCCCGCCGGGTGTCCACGACCATCACGGTATCGCGTCTGAGCAGGAGACTGTCCGGGTCGATCAGGCCGGCCACCAGCGGGTGGCGGGGCAGGTTGCCCTCCGGGTTGTGCGGGCTGATGTTGCCGAACCAGTAGTAGCCTCCTGATGAGTGCCGGGCGATGGTCGAATAGCTGGCGGGTGAGAAGAACAGGCTGCCGTCGGTGTAGCCCCACGGGCGCGGCGTGTCCCAGGTCTCGCCCCCGTCGTGGGAGACGCAGTACCACTTGTGCCCCGGCAGCTCCAGGTTGCCGGCGTTGCTCGTGCGCATGACCATGAGGAAGCGGCCGTCGGGCATCTCCGTCACCGCTCCCTCGGTGACCCCGCGGGTGGAGATTTCCGGCGGCAACGTTACCGGCTGCCCGGCGGTCCACCTGATGCGGCCGTCGTCCTGCCAGGACCCGATCAACATGATCAGGTCGTGGTAGGAGAGCGCGCCGGGCGGGCAGAACAGCGTGTCGTCGTCCTGCAGACAGGTGCGCTGCAGCGGCAGGACAAGGCGGCCGTCGGAGGAGAAGACCATTTCGTTGGCGACGTGAGCCACGTTCTTTCCCGTCCACACGCCGTCGATGGGGTACTCGGCGGAGTAGGCGTCGCCGTGCTGGACGACCTGCTCGTCGAACAGCCAGCTCTTGCCGCCATCCTCGGAGACGCGGTAGGTCAGAGTGGAGTGGGTGAGGGCTTCGAGCATCTGGTCCGTGGGCAGAAACGTCTGGCTGGCGGTCACCAGGAGACGCCCGTTGACCGGATCGACGAAGGTGTTGCCGAAGGACTTTCGATGCACGCCTTCCGGCGTCTCCCGCCGCACGGGATAGGGCTGGGACTCGGACCAGGTCTGGCCGTTGTCGACCGAGAAGCTGATCGTGCAGTGGTCGTAGATGTCGCTGCGCACCTCGATCGTCCGCACGCGGATCATGTCGAGCGTGTCGGCGGTCAGGTAACCGGCGAGCTCGTAGGCGGCACCCTCCAGACCCTCGGGGCAGGTGATCGTGCGGTCTATGAGCCTCATGGGCGTGACCCTCCTGAGCCCGCTCGTGTCAGGCTTCCGGCAGCTCGTTGCGGAAGTTGTCCTCCGGTCCGAACGCCTCCCACGGCGAGTTGAAGAAGGCGCGCTGCGTGTCGGTCAGCCGCGCCATGGTGTCGGGGCCGGGGATGCGGCCGCCGGTGTGCTGGTAGTGGTAGCTGGCCGCCCGGTCGTTGTACTTGTAGAACAGCCCGTAGCGCGGCTCGTCGCCCTGCCAGCGGTTGGCGCCGTGGGCCAGCGTCTCGGTGAAGATGATCGCCGACCCCTTGGGCGCGCCGATGTTGCGCACCAGCGGGCCGTCGACCGCGAACAGCCGCTCGTGGTCCTCGGGCACCGGGAAGTCGCACTTGTGGGAACCGGGGATGCAGGCGAATCCGCCGTCCTCGGCGGCGATGTCCTGCAGCGTGAACGACACCACGGTGAGGCCGGTGAAGATCCGGTCGCCCTGCACATGGTAGCGGAAGTTGACCCGCCCGCCGCGATGGCCGCCGTGCATCTCGAATTGCGGGCAGCCCTTGGAGCGGACGAAGCTGTAGGTGATCTCCAGGCGCAGCTTGGGGCCGATGATCTCGGTCAGCACCTCCGTCAGCCTGGGGTGGTCGATCAGCGAAGTGAACGGTTCACCCGCGTCCAGGAGCCCCCAGGCGGCGTGCCAGGTGCCGTTGGCGTCGTAGCCGTTCGGGGTCTTCTCGAGCGGCTGCATGCGCTCGGCGATCTGGTGCTTGGCGGTCTCGCATTCCTGGTCGGTGAGCACGTCCTCGACCACCAGGAAGCCCTGCAGGTCGAACAGGTACTTCTGGGTCGCGGTCATCGCCCGAGCCTACGAGCTTGCCGGGGTGCCGACAAGCTCGCGGAGGATCAGCTCAGGACCAGGGCGAGCAGCGTCGTGAGTCGCATCACGACCCTGGCCAATCGGCACCGGCACCGGGTCCCAGAACGTGCCAGTGCATGTGCGGCGTCACACCGGGAGCCGCGGCGTTGGCACGCACGTAGAACCCCTCGCCGTCCAGGAGGCCGAGCGACGTCGCGGTCGCCTGAATCGCCCGCACCATCGACGTCAGCAGGTCACCGTCGAGGGCGGACTCGTCGAGCAGGGACGGGACGTGACGCTTGGGCACCACGACCACGTGAATCCTGGCCGCGGGCCTGGGATGGTGGAAGGCGAGGACCCACTCGTCCTCGTACACGCGCTGCACGTCGAGCCTGCCCGAAAGGACATCCTCGCAGTACCAGTCACGCCGAGCCATCGGGCCTCATCCTCTCGTGAAGCGCGAGGCTCGGCTCAGGAAAGCAGGGCGAACAATGTGGTCAGCGAGGTCACGACCACGAACCCGACGCCGATCATCCAGGTGAGCGTCTTGAAGCGGGCGTTGGTGTCCTCGAAGCGCGTGTTCATGTACTCGAACATGTCTTCGAAGCGGCGCGCCACGAAGCCGAAGCGCTCGTCCATCAGCGTGCGCTGCGCCTTCAACTCTTCCTCGACCCGGACCATCCGTTCGAGGAGTTGAGTGCCGGCACCGCCCGGCTCCTGGCGGTGCACCGTCTCGTCGACCAGTTCGCGCAGCCACGGCTTGACGTACTCTCCGATACGGCCGACGTCCTCGTCTCTCAGGGTCATGGGCTCTGCCATCGCCATCTCCTACCATATACCCGTAACGGGCTCGGCGGCGGCACCGCTTCAGGCGGGAGCCTGGACGAGGGCAGTTCAGCGAGTCACTTGCGGAGCACGCGGTCGATCGCGGCTCGCAGGATCGCCTCCGAGGCGCCGGACACGAAGGCGTCGGTCGGCTCGTAGCCGCCCTCGGCGAACGACCGCTCCAGGGTGATGTAGCCCGGTCCCAGGTCGCCGTAGCCGGCGACGGCCACGAACGCAGTGGGCCGCGCGGCATGGGCATGGAGCTGGTACTCGATGAAGGTCTCGCCCGGCAGGTGCAGGATCGCCGCTTCGGCGCCGAAGTGGAGGCAGGTCACCGGGATCGGGCGCTCGTGGCGGCGCAGGTAGGTGAGCATCAGCGCCGCCCGGCTGAGCTGCTTGCTCTCGACCACACCCGGTGCGCGAATGCGCTCCAGCAGCGCCTCCTCGTCCAGGTCGGGCCGCGGCGGCAGCAGCACCGGCTCCACGACCCAGCGCAGCTCGGTGAGCGGCTGGCGCTCCGCCGCCTGCTCGGCGGCGATCATGGCGTCGTGGATGCGGCCGGCGAACAGCTCGCGGTTGTCGGCGCTACCGTCGTTGTACTTGCCGGCGGCCACGTTGCCGGCGCAGCCGGTGAAGTAGAGGTGCGGCACCCCGGACGCGGCGGTGCGCCGGTCTCGCGCCAGGCCCACGAACTCCGGGTTCACCACGCCGGTGCCGTCCAGGCTGGTGGGGTGCGTGGCGTAGTAGTGAGCGACGGCCAGCGGCTCGTCCCCGTTCCAGAAGCCGATGGTCTTGAGCCTCGGGTCGATCACCCCCTCCGGCGCGGCGCGCACCGCGGGATCGCTGGTCTTGGTCCAGCGCATCGCCCACAGCTTTCCGTCCTTGCCGATCAGGCGCCGGTTGGAGGCGATGCGGTCCACCCGCGCCTCGCCGGTGCTGACGTGGGTGCAGGGCCGCGGATCGGCCATCGCCGCCGCGGCGGCTTCCGCGGCCGCCGCGCGCGCCCGTTCCGCCCAGTCGCCGGCCATGATCACGTCAGGCCGGCCGTGGGCGTCCAGGATGTCCTGCGCGTCGCGGTCCGGCCACGGCGTGTCGTGCGCGTGGGTGCAGTGGACGGCGACCCGCGCGGGATCGGTGTCCACCGCACGGGCCAAGTCCCCGCGCCAGCGGTCGTAGTCGCCGTTGCTCAGCTCGGCCCAGTCGAGCGCACAGAGCACGATCGGCGCCTCGCCGTCCGCGATGAGGACCAGGCCCAGGGCCTGCAGCGGGCCGCCGATCTCGGCCGCCGGGGGATACCAGCCCGCGCACAGGGGATGGCCGACCGGCGGCGTGACGTCGCTGGCGAACGTGCAGAGCCGGATCATCCGCACACCTCCTTCAGCACGCGCAGGTAGTTGCCGCCGATCATGGCGGCGATCTCCTCGTCGGTGTAGCCGCGGGTAGCAAGCGCAACGGTGAAGTAGGGGGCGGCGACCCAGGCGAAGCTGCCGTCGAGTTGGCCGTCCATGGGTTCCGGAGCGTCCGCGAACAGGTGCGGCCGGATGTCGTCCGGGATCGATCCGCGGTAGGAGAGGTCGGAGCCGCGTCCGCCGACGTGCGCGATGCCCGCCACCTCGGCGACGTGCTCGACGTGGCGGAGCCAGTCGTCGAACCCGCCGAGCGGCTCGGCCAGAAAGCGGCGGCCGGGGCCGCCGAGAATCGATACGACCCCTCCGGTGGCGGCGATGGCGCGGATAGTCTCGTCGTCCAGGTTGCGCGGGTGCTCCCGGATCGCCGTGCAGCCGGTGTGGCTGTCGATCACGGGCGCCGTGGAGGCGGCCGCCGCGTCCAGGTGGGCACGGCGGCCGCAGTGGGCCAGGTCGACGACGATGCCCAGCCGGTTGAGCCGCCGCACGTAGTCCACGCCCGCGTCGGTGAGGCCGCGGTCGCGGCGGTCGTAGCACTGCGTTCCGAGCCGGTTGGTGTAGTAGAGGATCTGCGCCTGCCGGAAGCCGAGCCGGTGGTAGATCTCCAGGTTGCCCAGGTCGTGCTCGATCCAGGGCGGCGGCCCGCCGGTGCTCCACATGATGCAGGGCTTGCCGGCGCGCTTGGCTTCCACCACGTCGTCCGCGCACCGGAACTTGACCAGGTGGTCCCGCAATGCGTCGAGCACCGCGGTGGTGCGCGCTACCGAGCGCAGCGTGATCATCGCGTCGTTGACCAGCCCGCCGTACCCCTCGGTCCGCCAGGAACAGAACATGTGGCCGTAGTCGTTGGCCAGCGTGACGCCCGAGCGGCGCCACGCTTCCAGGTACTCGGAGCGCACGTCGGCGTCGTGCACGACGTCGCGGTCGGCCACCTCCTGGAGCTGTAGCTCCATGTCCTGCGGGTCCGTGCCTTGGCGGATCAGGTCGCGGGCGAGCGCGCTCATCGCGTGCGTCCACGGCCGGGCGCCCCCGGATACCGGATCGCAGACGATGGCATCGCGGTGGATGCGAAGGCCGCGCTCGATGTCGGCGTCGCCGGCGCCCAGCTCGTCGAGCGCGGTCTTCCAGGCGCGGTCGATCGCTTCACCCATCGCGGACACTGTGCACGCGCGCCATGTGGCTGAACAGGCCGGCCATGCGGTGCCGCCTCTTGACGCGGCGATGGCTCCAGCGAGTCAGTCCCGGCCAGGGAGGGCTTGGCTCCATGCTCCTCGATGCTGACAGTCGAGGAGGACTACGAAGACAGGCGGACCCCATGTCGTTGACTTGACCGGTTCTCACCAGGCTCAGTACCACTCTGGTACACTCGATTGCACGCATATCCGGTGCTTGCTACGGAAGAGGAGTAATACGATGAAGGACGTGGTCCGCGCCGAATGGGACCCCCCCGGAGAAGAGTGGCCGCTGCTGTTCAGACACTTCGAGGAGGTGCGCGGCACGGACTTCAAGGTCTGCGTGATGATGATGGGCCGACTACTGGCCACCATCGACCCTGAGACAGGCTCTTGCACGATCGACGGGGTCTACCCCGGGTCCCTGTTCGCCGAAGGCGCCAGCCTCTCCGAAGCGAATGACAACGTTCGCGCGGACATCTCGAAGATCCTGGAGGACGTCATGGTGTCCAGCAAGAACGTGACGGATTTCAGGGCTCACATCGAGGACTTCATGCAGACGACGGACGAGGTTGCCGTGGCGTCGTGGAAGAAGGCCCTCGACAGGGTGAGGTCGGGGCAGGAGGAGGGGGCGCCGGACCTGCGGAAGTACGATGCTTCGGACTGGTCGGACTTCGCGGTCGTGGAGGACGTCCGGGAGACGCAAGACCACAAGCCCCTCATGGCGATCCCTGCTCCGCCAGAAGCGAGCCTGCTTGCAGCCTGATCTTTGATCAAGATCGCATGAAGACCCGCGGCTCGGGGCGGACGGGGCCATGCCGGCTCGCCTGATCGGATTCCACGCCGGCGGACGCCTGGGGGTCGTGGCCGAGGACGGCAGCGGCGAGCGGTACCTCGACCTGCACGTGCCCGGCCAGCAGCGCTGGCAGTTCGGGCCGTTGCTGCCGGACGGCCGGATCATCCTGCACAGCTTCGAGGACACCACGATGGCGCGGATGGTGATGGGCGACGTGCAGGTCAACCTCTGGTTCTACGATCTGCAGAGCGGCGGGCTCGAACCCCTGGAAGTCGCCGACCGTCCGAGCCGCTTCTTCACCTGCGGCGCGGCCTTCGCCGACGGGCGCAGGCTGCTGGCCAGCGCCATGGTCGACGGCGCGCAGCAACTCCATGTCATGGACGTCGACGGCAGCGCCTGCCGCGCGCTCACCCAACCGGGCCAGGGCTTCCACTACGGGGCCGAGATCAGTCCCGATCAGACGCGCGTCGCCTGTCATGTCACCGGCGACAAGTCGAGCCGGTACCCGCGGGTCTATCCCTACAGCATCGAGGTGATCGAGATCGACAGCGGCGACCGCACGATGGTGGCGGCGCGCACCGGGCACCTGTACTTCGCGCCGGTGTGGTCGGCCTCAGGCGACCGGCTGGCGTACCTGGACTGCCACTCCGCCACCGATGCCGCTCACTTCGCCGCCGATCTGTGCATCGGCCATCCCGACGGCACCTCGCACCGGGTGGTGACCGCGGGCCAGTCACACTGGTTCGGCACCTCCTACGGCGCCGACGGCCATCGGGGCGGCGGCTCCAACATGACCACCTGGATCCCGGGGCGGGATCGCATCACCTGGACCCGCCTGCTGCCCGACTCGCACGCGGACGCCCACTTCGACGCCTCCCTCCCCGATCACGAGGAGCTGGTCTACGCACCCGAACTGGCGCGCGGCGGCACGCAGCTCTGCGCCCTGGATCCCGACTCGGGGGAGGTGGAGGAGATCACTCCCGCCGAGGAGGGCAGGTGGGACTATCACGCCTCCTGGTCTGCGGACGGCGACGCGGTGGTCTTCTCACGGGCGCGGGTCACCGAGCCGCCCGAGCTTTGGACGGCCGCGGTCGACGGCTCGGGCGCGAGAAGGCTCAGCGCCGGCCACGACCGCTGGGGCGCCGGCTTCGGGCGCTGGCTCACCGCCTGAGGTCGTCTCGCCGCCTTATTGGAGAAACCGGGCACGTCGGCGGCGGGGCGCCACGTAGAGGTGGTCGTCCTCCTCGGCGAGCGCGCTCACGTTGCCGGTCGACGGATACTTCGCGATGGCGTCCTCGACGATGTCGACACCGAGTCCGGGAGCGTCGCTCAGGACGATGCTGCCGTCCACGATGTTCGGCTGCGGCTCCATCACCTCGTAGCGGGCGGGCACGTCGTCGGCCAGGTGCTCGAGCAGGAGGAAGTTCGGAACCGTCGCCAGCACGTGCGCGGCGGCCATCTCCGCGATCGGACCGAGCGAGCCGTCGTGCGGGGCGATGACGGCGTAGTGCGCTTCGGCCAGCGCCGCGATCTTCTTGAGCTGGAGCAGGCCGCCGGCGCGTCCGGTATCCGGCTGGATGACGTCGGCGATCTCCTCTTCCAGGACCTGCCGGACGCCCCAGAGGTAGGAGTGGCGCTCGCCGACCGCGATCGGGATGTTGACCGACGCCGCCACGCGGCGGATGCCCTCGATGTTCTCCGGTGCGACCGGGTCCTCGTAGAACAGCAGGTCGTACTCCTCGAGCCGCTTGCCCAGGGCGATGGCGTCGCGGGTGGTGAGCCACGGCGGCCCGTGCACGTCCACCATGAGGTCGACGTCCGGCCCCAGGGCATCGCGCAGGGCGGCGACCTTCGTGGGCAGGCCGTCGAAGCCGCCGGTCTTGAGCGCGCCGTAGCCCAGCGCGACCAGCTCCTGGTTCCGTTCCGGCGTCCCCGCATGGGCGTAGAGGGCCACCTCGTCGCGGATCCTGCCGCCGAACAGCTCGTAGACCGGCACGCCCAGCGCCTTGCCCTTCAGGTCCCAGAGCGCCATCTCGATGCCGGTCATGGCGCCTGAGCCGACCACGCCGGTCATGCCGTGGCCCATCATCGCGGTCATGATCTTCTGGCAGATGCGCTCGATCCGGAACGGATCGTCGCCGATGAGGATGGCGCTCAGGTCGCGGATCGCGGTCTCGACGACGCGCGGCCAGCCGCTCGCCTCGCCGACGCCGTAGATCCCTTCGTCTGTGAGCACCTTCACGAACAGCCAGTTCCGCCGTGACCAGGAATCCTTGCCCTTGGCCGCGCTCATCAGGTAGGTCTCGATCTCCGTGATCTTCATCTCGTCCCTCGCTTGTGATCTGCGGAACGCTACAACGGTAATGCCCATTCTGCTCTGACCCGTTACCATCCGGGTGCAGCCGCCGGCGGCGTGTCGTGCACGGGCCGGATGGCGCCGGGAGGGAGACCGCATGCAGAACGAGAGAGCCGCAGGCCGCGCCAGCGTTCGCTTCGAGCCCGACGACAAGCCGCCGAAGCTGCTGACCTTCGGCCTTGGCCTGCAACTCGCCATCCTCTGCCTGGGCGGGATCGTGCTCACGCCGGCCATCGTCGTCCGGGCCGCCGGCGGCGGCGATCCGTACCTCTCCTGGGCCGTGTTCGGGGCGGTCGCGGTCAGTGGCGTCACCACCGTGCTGCAGGCGGTGCGAGTGGGCAGGATCGGCGCCGGCTACGTGCTGCTGATGGGCACGTCGGGAGCCTTCATCGCCGTCTCCGTAGCGGCGCTCGCCAAGGGTGGGCCGGCGATGCTCGCCACCCTGGTGGTGATCTCGGCGCTGTTTCAGTTCGTGCTCGCCGCGCGGCTGTCGCTGTTGCGGCGCATTCTGACCCCGACGGTGGCGGGGACGGTGATCATGCTGATCGCGGTCACGGTGATGCCCATCGTCTTCGATACGCTGGCGGACGTGCCGGAGAGCGCTCCGCCCCTGGCCGCGCCGCTGAGCGCCCTCGTTACCGTGCTGGTGATCACCGGACTCGCGTTGAAGGCCACGGGATCGCTCCGCCTCTGGGCACCCGTCATCGGCGTGGTCGTCGGCTCGGTGGTCGCCGGCCTGTTCGGCCTCTACGACATGGCATCGGTGGCCGGCGCCGGGTGGATCGGCGTTCCGGCAGGCGGCTGGCCGGGCTTCGACCTGAGCTTCGGGCCGGTCTTCTGGTCCCTTCTGCCGGCCTTCGTGTTCGTGACGCTGGTCGGCGCGATCGAGACGATCGGCGACGGCGCCGCCATCCAGCGCGTGTCGTGGCGGCGGCCGCGGGCGGTGGACTTCCGCGCCGTGCAGGGCGCGGTGTCCGCCGACGGCGCGGGCAACCTGTTGTCAGGCCTGGTTGGTACGGTGCCGAACACGACGTATTCGACCAGCATCGCGGTGACCGAGCTCACCGGCGTGGGGGCGCGCGGCGTCGGGGTCGCGATCGGGGCGATCTTCGTCGCGCTGGCGTTCCTGCCCAAGGCGCTGGCGGTGGTGCTGGCGATTCCGGGGCCGGTGGCCGCGGCGTACATCACCGTGCTGCTGGCGATGCTGTTCGTCACCGGCATGAAGATGGTCATCCAGGACGGGATCGACTACCGCAAGGGACTGGTGGTCGGCGTCTCGTTCTGGGCCGGCGTCGGCTTCCAGAGCGGCGTGATCTTCCCCGAGTACTTCGCACAGATGGCCGGCGGGCTGCTGCAGAACGGCATGACGGCCGGCGGCCTGGTGGCCATCCTGATGACCCTGTTCATGGAGCTGACCTCGCCCCGGCGCCGCCGGATCGAGGTGCGGACCGATCTCGCCGACCTGCCGAAGATCAGGGAGTTCCTGAGCTCGTTCGCGTCCCGCAACGGATGGGATGAGGCGACGGCCGGGCGGCTCGACGCCGCCGGCGAGGAGACGCTGCTGTCGCTGATCGGGGACGAGGAAGACGGCGAGCGCGAGGCGCGGCGGCTGCTGCTGGTCGCCCACAAGCAGGATGGAGGGGCGGTGCTGGAGTTCGTCGCCACCACCGGCCACGAGAACCTGCAGGACCGGATCGCGCTGCTCGACCCGCGCTCGGCGGAGGTCCCGGACGAGCGCGAGACGTCGCTGCGGCTCCTGCGCCACATCGCCTCGTCGGTGCGCCACGAGCAGTACCACGGCACCGAGATCGTGACCGTGCGCGTGGACGGACCGCAGCGGGCGCGGTAGAAGCACCTCGATCGGCGGCGGGCGCGAAACGGTCGGGTTGACCGCCAGACCGCTGCACGTGATCAATAGAGGGTGACGTTACCGGGGTGCCGAGATGCTGACCACTGACCAGTTGCAAGCCTTGATGGCGAACCTGGAATCTGATCGGGTGGAGCGCACGACTTCCACGAACAAGACCGACAAGTTCGGCGAGGCGATCTGTGCCTTTGCGAACGACTTCCCCCTTCATCGACAACCCGGATACCTATTGGTGGGGGTGGACGACAAGGGAGACGCAGCCGGCCTCCAGGTCACCGATGAGATTCTTCTCAAGCTCGGTGGGCTGCGTTCGAACGTCAATTTTGAGCCGCTTCCCGCTATGACGGTGCAAAGGCGATCACTCCCCGCCGGCGATGTGGCTGTGGTAGAGGTGCTGCCAGCCGATCTACCTCCGGTGCGATATAAGGGCCGGGTGTGGATTCGCGTCGGGCCATCCCGTCGGAGCGCCAGCCAGCAGGAAGAGAGAATCCTGACTGAGAGGCGAACCGCCCATCAGACAACCTTCGACGCGCGTCCCTGTCGCGGGTGCACGATGCACGATCTTGTCTCCGATCTGTTCCTGGTGAGCTACCTCCCTGCCGCGGTGGATCGGGATGTTCTGGATGAGAATAGACGCAGCCCAGATGAGCAAATGGCTTCTCTTCGGTTCTATGATCTGGCGGAAGATTGTCCGACAAATGCGGGGTCGCTGCTGTTCGCGAAGGATCCGTTGCGCTGGATTCCCGGATCCTATGTTCAGTTTGTCCGCTGGGCGGGGACCACAATGGCAGCCGACGCGGTGGCCGAGAGACGATTCAGCGGCGATCTGCTCACGGTCCTGCGCGAGATCGAGTCCTTCGTATCGCTACCGGCGCAGTCGCACCCGGTGGCTGAATCGGCGTTCCGCGAGCGAGCCGAAAGCGATTACCCCCCTGTCGCGGTTCGCGAGCTACTGCTGAACGCGATAATGCACCGCTCCTATGAATCCAACGCGCCGGTACGCTTCAACTGGTTCGACGACCGGATCGAGATCCAGAATCCCGGCGGATTGTATGGCATGGCATCCCCCGAGAACTTCCCAAGGCAGACCGACTACCGCAATCCGGTTGTCGCCTCAGCCATGGCGACGCTCGGTTATGTCAATACGTTTGGTCGCGGCGTAATCCGCACACAAGAGGCGTTGCGCAAGAACGGCAATCCCGAGGCTGGATTCACGTTCGAGCCCTCGCACGTATTGGCGACCATCTGGAGGAAGCGATGATAACGATCGCTTTTTTCAACAACAAGGGCGGCGTTGGCAAGACCACGCTGGTGTACCACCTCGCCTGGATGTACGCCGATCTCGGCGTTTCCGTGGTCGCCGCCGATCTCGATCCTCAGGCGAATCTGACGGCCATGTTCCTGGATGAGGATCGGCTTGAGGAGTTGTGGCCCGACGGGGACCATCCCCAGAGCATTCTTGGATCGATCTCGCCGATCCTGCGGGGGCTCGGGGACATCAAAGAGCCTCACGTGGAAGACATCAGCACCGATCTCGGCTTGGTGGTAGGCGACCTGGGATTGTCCCGCTTCGAGGCGAAGCTCTCGGCCGCATGGAACGAGTGTATGAACCGAGACGAGGCAGCCTTTCGCACGGAATCTGCATTCCATCGCACGATGCTGCAAGCCGCAGAGGTTCGGGACGCCAAGCTGATCCTGGTCGATGTCGGCCCCAATTTCGGTGCGATCAACCGTGCCGCCTTGATTGCTGCGAACTTCGTTGCCGTGCCGTTGGCTCCCGACCTGTTCTCGCTCCAGGGGCTTCGCAACCTGGGTCCTACACTCCGGGATTGGCGCGGGGAGTGGGGTGACCGGTTAGATCGCCGGCCGGCTGACTCGGACCTGTCGCTACCGTCGGCGGAGATCCGTCCGGCCGGCTATATCGTGATGCAGCATGCTGTACGGGTGGGACGTCCCGTGCAGGCGTACCAGAAGTGGATCACCCGGATTCCCGGTGTCTACCGTACCGAAGCCCTTGGCGATGGCGCGTCGAGCGACCCATCGGCGGAGGACGAGCATTGTCTTGCTACGCTGAAGCACTACCGCAGTCTGATGCCGATGGCGCAGGAAGCGCGCAAGCCGATGTTTCAGTTGAAGGCAGCCGATGGTGCCCTGGGCGCCCACACCTACGCGGTGCAAGAGTGCTACGAGGACTTCGAGGGGCTGGCCAGGGCCATCGCTGCAAAATGCGGAGTAGAGTTGTAGCTTCGTATCTCATGTTTCCCATCAGTCGCGGATCTCCGTTTACCAGTTGGTAAAGGCGCCGTCCTCGCGGGACAGGCGGGGCGGCCAGTCGGCGGACGTGACCGGCGACCCGGCGGCGACCTCCAGGTCCATGTCCACCCCGAGTCCGGGGGTGTCGGGGGCGAAGGCGAAGCCGTCCTGCCAGCCGATCTGCTGCGGGAAGAGCGCGCGGGCGAAGCTGCCGGGGCGTT
The DNA here is from genome assembly GCA_028820215.1 of Spirochaetaceae bacterium. The sequence continues at coordinate 35,401 of JAPPKD010000059.1, forward strand.
GCGGCATCTCCAGGACGCCGACGTTGGTGGAGGCCATGCACAGCGCCGTGCAGGCGGCGGCGCTGACCGGCCCCAGGGGATTGTGCGGCGCGATGTCGATGTAGTGGGTCTCCGCCCAGTGCGTGATCTTGAGCGCCTCGGTCAGGCCGCCGACGATGCACAGGTCGATGCGCGCGTAGCTGATCAGCTCCTCCTCGATCACCTCCCGGAACGGCCACTTGGACGCCCACTGCTCGCCCGCCGCGATCGGCAGCGAGACGTGGCGCGCCAGCGTCCGGTAGGTGGCCGGGTTCTCGGACCTGATCGGGTCCTCGATGAAGAACGGGTGGAACTCCTCCAGCCACCGGCACATGCGGATCACGTGAGGCGGGTCGAGCCGGGTGTGCACGTCGAAGCAGAGCTCGATCGCAGGGCCCACCGCCTCACGTATCGCGCGCATCTGCTCGACGGCGATCGCCACCGACTTGTGCGGGTCGAGCACGGCGCTGCGCGGTGCCTCGAGCACACCCGAGGTCTCCGGCTGTCCCCAGCGTACGAAGCGCCAGCCCTCATCCACCTGCCGGCGGGCGTTGTCGACCAGCGCCTGCGTCGACCTTCCCTGCGAGTGGGGGTAGCACACGACCTTGTCGCGCACCGGTCCGCCAAGCAGGCGGTAGACGGGCATCCCGGCCGCCTTGCCCTTGATGTCCCACAAGGCGATGTCGATGGCGCTGATGGCGCAGGCGTACACCTTGTCCGCCGGAAAGAACCCGCCGCGGAACATCAGTTGCCACAGGCGCTCGGTCTGCCAGGGGTCGGCGCCGACGACCAGCTCGCTCAGGTGCTCGACGGCACGGGCGATGGACCCGCCCCAGTTGCGGATGCCCGCCTCTCCCAGGCCGTGGATGCCGGCGTCGGTTTCGATCCTGACGATGAAGTAGCGGCGTCCGTCGTCGTCTTGTACCGGGAAGCTCCTGACCTCCGTAACCTTCACAACCGATCCTCCTGTGCGCGCCCGCAAGCGGCGGACCGGATAGTAGCTCAGCGTGACTGCGCTGGCGCGGCGAGTGGCGGGCACTTTGACAACGTCCCGCGGGCGGGGGAACCGTAGCGGCGGATATGGCGGGAACGATACGTGACGCGCGAGCGGACGGGCTGGTGGACCTGTGCGTCCGCGATGCCGATCTGCTGGTGACGATGGATGCCGAGCGCCGCGAGATCCGCGGCGGCTGGGTGGCGATCGACGGCGGCATGGTCAGCGCGGTCGGCGAGCCGGGCGGGGAACCGCCGGCCGAGCGAGTGATCGACGCCACCGGCTGCCTGGTCACGCCGGGGTTGGTCAACACCCACCATCACCTCTTCCAGAACCTGACCCGCGCCTTCGCGCAGGCTTTGGCCGGCGACCTGTTCGAGTGGCTGCGCACCCTGTATCCGGTGTGGAGCCGCCTGGACGAGGAAGCCGCCTACGTGTCCGCCTGGATCGGGCTGGCCGAGCTGGCGCTGGGCGGCTGCACCACAAGCACCGACCACCTGTACCTGCATCCGCGCGGCGCCGGTGACCTGATCGGCGCCGAGATCACGGCGGCGCGCGAGCTGGGCTTCCGCTTCCATCCCACGCGCGGGTCGATGAGCCTTTCGGTCAAGGACGGCGGCCTGCCGCCGGACGACGTGGTGCAGGACGACGACGAGATCCTGGCCGACAGCGAGCGGCTGGTCGCCGTCCACCACGACCCGGCGCCGGGCGCCATGGTGCGCATCGCCCTGGCGCCGTGCTCGCCGTTCTCTGTCACGCCCGAGCTGATGGCGCGCACCGCGGAGCTGGCCGAGCGGCTGGAGGTGCGGCTGCACACCCACCTGGCCGAGGACGTGGGCGAGAACGCCTACTGCCGGGAAGCGTTCGGCTGCCGCCCGGTCGAGCACTTCGAGCGGGTCGGCTGGGGTTCGGACCGCGCCTGGGTCGCGCATTGCGTGCACCCGGATCAGGCGGAGATCGAGCGGCTGGGGCGCTGGGGTACCGGCGTCGCCCACTGTCCGAGCTCGAACCAGATCCTGGGCGCCGGCCTGGCCCCGGTCCGGGAGCTCCGTGACGCGGGCGTGCCGGTGGGCGTCGGCTGCGACGGCTCCGCGTCGGCGGACTGCGCGTCGCTGTGGCTGGAAACGCGCGGCGCGCTGCTGCTGGCGCGGCTGCGCGGCGGAGCGCGGGCGATGCAGGCGCGCGAGGCGCTGGAGATGGCGACGCTGGGCGGCGCCGCCTGCCTGGGGCGCGACGACATCGGCTGCCTGGCGCCGGGACGCGCGGGCGACCTGGTGGCCTGGCCGCTCGGCGGCATCCCGTTCGCCGGCGCGCTGTCGGACCCGGTGGAGGCGTTGCTGCGCTGCGGCCCGGCGCACCCGCGCCACACGGTCGTCGCCGGCCGCTCCCTGGTGACCGACGGCGCGCTCACCGCAGCGGGCGTCGAGGAGATGCTGGAGCGGCACCGTCACATCGCCCGCGCGTGGCTCCTGGCGGCGACGGAAAGCTGAACAGTATCGTCGTTCTTTCTTGACGGTACGGGCGCGTCCGCAGAGGATGGAGGCGAGGGTTCATTCCAGATGACCGGAGCGATGGAGCCGATCGCGATCGTGGGCATGGCGTGCCGGTTTCCGGGCGCCGACAGCCCCGCCGAGTTCTGGCGCCGGCTCGCCGCGGGCACGGACCTGATCAGCGAGGGGGAGCCGGGCTCCGGCGTCGGGCGCGTCGGCAAGCTCTTTCCCGATACCGCGGAGCGGCGCCCGGCCTGCCGCTTCGGCGCCTACCTCGACGACCTGGAGCTGTTCGACGCCCCGTTCTTCCGCATCTCGCCGGTCGAGGCGCAGATGCTCGACTCGCAGCAGCGCCTGATGCTGGAGACGAGCTGGCGCGCGCTGGAGGACGCGGGGCTGGACCCGGAACGGCTGGCCGGCAGCCGCACCGGCGTGTACGCCGGGATCAGCAACAACGAGTACCGCAGCCTGATCATGGAGGCCAGCGACACCGCCGAGCCGGTCGCCAGTCTCTACACGGTTACCGGCACGTCCTTCAACACCGCCATCGGCCGCGTCGCGTTCGCGCTGGGGCTGGAAGGGCCGGCGATGGCGGTCGATACGGCCTGCTCATCGTCGCTGGTGGCGCTGCACCAGGCGGTGTCGGGGCTGCAGCGCGGCGAGTCCGACCTGGCGCTGGCCGGCGGCGTGCATACGATCCTCTCGGGGCGACTGCTGGAGCTGCGCGCCAACGCCGGCATGCTGTCGCCGGACGGGCGCTGCAAGACGTTCGACGCCGCCGCCAACGGCTACGTGCGCGGCGAGGGCTGCGGCATCGTCGTTCTGAAGCGGCTGGCCGAGGCGGAGGCGGACGGCGACCGGATCTGGGCGGTGATCCGCGCCACTGCGCTCAACCAGGACGGGGCGAGCCCGGGCCTGACCGTGCCCAGCGGCCCGGCGCAGGAGGGCGTGATCGAGGCGGCGCTTGAGCGTGCCGGCATCGCGCCGGCGGACGTGGACTACGTGGAGGCGCACGGCACCGGCACCGAGGTGGGTGACCCGGTCGAGGCCAACGCCACCGGTGCGGCCTACCGACGCGGGCGGCCCGCCGACCGGCCGCTGCTGATCGGCTCCGTGAAGACCAACATCGGCCACCTGGAGTCGGCGGCCGGACCCGCGCGGCCCATCGCCGTGACCCTGCCGGAGCGGGCATCGGAGGCGCCGGTATCCGGCGGGCTCGCCGCCCGTGCGAGCCGGTTCCTGCCGCTGTCGGGCACGTCGGAGGAAGCGCTGCGCGACCTGGCGCGCGGGTACCTGCGCTGGCTCGACGACCACGGCGCTGAGCTGGAGGAGGCCGGCGCCGCGGCCGACGCGCCGCTGTCCGACCTTGCGTGGACGGCGGGAACGGGGCGCAGCCACTTCGCCTGGCGAGCGGGGGTGGTGTTCCGGGATGCGGGATCGCTGCGCGAGGGGTTGAGCATTCTGGCCGAGCCGGACGCGGACGCCGGGCCGCCGGCACGGACGAAGACGGAGCCGAGGACGGCCTTCGCCTTCACGGGACAGGCCAGTCAGTGGGCCGGCATGGGACAGACGCTCTACGCCAGCGAGCCGGTGGTGCGCGCCGTGCTGGACCGTGCGACGCGCTGCTGCACGCCGAGCGCGGCGCCTCCCTTCTGGACGTGATGTTCGGCCGCCCCGGCGCCGCCGGCGACCTGGACGAACCGGCCTGGAAGCAGCCGGCGATCTACGCGCTGGAGTGCGCGCTCGCCGCGCTGTGGGCGAGCCTTGGAGTCCGCCCGGACGTCGTGGTCGGCCACAGCCTGGGCGAGATCGCGGCGGCGCAGACCGCGGGCGTGTTCAGCCTTGAGGACGGGCTGCGGTTCGCGGCGGCGCGCGGGGCGCTGATCGGGGCGCTGCCCGAGGCGGGAGCGATGGCGGTGGCGTTCGCGCCGGCGGACCGGGTGGCGGCCGCGGTGGAGGAGCACAACGCGTCCGCCGCCGGCATCGGGCTGTGCGTTGCCGTGGACAACGGCTCGAACCAGGTGGTCAGCGGGCCGGCGGCCGACGTGGCGGCGCTGCTTGCGCGGTTCGAGGCGGAGCAGGTTCGCGTGCGGCTGCTGCGCAACAGCCCCGCCTACCACAGCGCGCTGGTCGAGCCGGCGCTGGACGACCTGGAGCAGGCGCTTGAGCGGGCGGCGTTCGCGGCGCCGGCGGTCCCTCTGGTGAGCAACCTGACCGGCCGGCTGCTGGAGACGGTGCCGGACGCCGCCTACTGGCGCGGTGCCGATGCTGTGTCAACCCGGCGACGTGGCAATCAACAACCGCCAGGTCGTGCACGGCTCGTTCGCCAACGTGTCCGAGTCCCTGCGGGTGACGTTGGTGTTCGGCTTCTACCCGCGCGCATCCGTGCTCGGGGTGGTCCGGGGGAATCCGCCCAGACCGTACGATGCCGCGCGCATCCATGACCGTTCCCGCATCATCCCGCTTGCCGTCGATGCGCGGCGGCAGCGATATCCGCAGGAACGCCCGTACCGGTACGGGCCGCTGGCCGGAGAGTTGGACGACAACCGCTGGAGCGATTCCACCCGCGAGTCGATTCTGAAGAACTACGACACGCGGACGATGTTCATCTGAAGGGCGCTTCGCGGGCCGGGAAGTGGTGGTAACGGTCCCGGCCGCGCACCAGGACCGGTTCGTGCAGCCCGCCGTAGGAGTCCGGGCTCACCTGCCTGACCGCGGGTGAGATGTAGCGGGCCACCAGCCCGCAGCGCCGCCGCGTCGAGTGGTTGGGGTTGCTGGCGTGCACGAGCCGGCCATGGTGTACGGACATCTGGCCGGCGCGCAGCTCCAGGTCGACCGCGCCGGTCGTGTCGAGCTGGTCGTCCGGGATCTCCTGGTTGATCGACAGCAGGTTGCCGGCCCGTTCGGCGGTGCCGTGCGCCTTGACGCCCTCGCGGTGGGAGCGCGGCAGCACGCGCATGCAGCCGTTGGCGGAGTCGCTGTCGTCGATCGCGATCCAGGCGCTGTGCGCCTCGGCCGGCTCCAGGCCCCAGTAGGTGACGTCCTGGTGCCACGCGACGTAGGAGTCGGCGTCCGGGTCGGGCTGCTTGTTGAAGAAATGGGTGCCGAGCAGCATGACGTCCGGGCCCACCACGTGCTCCATGACGTCCAGCACGCGCGGGTCGGTGGCCAGCCGCCACACGAACTCGTCCTGGAAGTGGCGGGCATGCAGGCCGATCTGGCGCTGTTCGGCCGGGACCGAGCGCTCGATCTCGTCGAAGGCACGCCGGGCGGCGGCAACCTCGTCCCCGTCCAGCACGTCGATCCCGGTCAGGAAGCCGGCGTCCTCGTAGCGGGTCATACGATCCGCCGCAGGCCGTCGGCGAGCCGGTCCAGCGCCTCCGCAAGGGTCGCGTCGTCCGGCGCGGCGTAGGCGATGCGCAGGTAGCAGCCCTCGGTCAGCCCGAACGCCGCTCCCGGCACGGCCGCGACCCCGTGCTCGGTGATCAGCCGCGAGGCGACCTCCACCGAGTCGGCGTCGGTGGCCACGCGCGCCAGCGCATAGAACGCGCCGCGGGTGGCGGGCACCTCCACCAGAGGCGCCAGCTTTCCCAGCGTCTGCAGGACCGCCGATCGCCGTGCGGCGATCCCGGCAAGATATCCGCGGCAGTAGTCGACGCCCGCGTCCAGCGCCGCGCACGCCGCGTACTGGCTGACGATGGGCGGGCAGATGGCGATGGTGTCCTGGATCTTGGCGGCCGCGTCGCTCAGGTGCGCGGGCAGGCACAGGTAGCCGACCCGCCAGCTCGCGAACCCGTACGCCTTGGACAGCGAGAACAGGGAGATCGTGTGCTCGCCGGCATCCGGCAGCGACCCCGGCGAGAAGTGCTCGGCGCCGTCATGGAGGAAATACTCGTACGCCTCGTCGTGGACGTGGTAGACGCCGCGCTCGGCGCACAGGCGGTTCAGCTCGCGCAGGTCCGCCTCCGGATAGACGGCGCCGGACGGGTTGTTCGGGGAGATCGTCACGACCGCGCGCGTGCGGTCCGTGATCGCGCCGGCCGCGGCGTCCAGATCGAGCTGGAAGTCGGCGTCGGTCGCGACCAGCACCGGCCGGCAGCCGGCCATGGTCACCGCCATCTCGTGGTTGAAGTAGTACGGGGACATCAGCACCACCTCGTCCCCCTCGTCGCAGGTCGCCAGCAGCGCGTTGACGAACGCCATGTTGCCGCCGGCCGACACCATCAGCTCGTGCTCGTCGCCGATGGGAATGCCGTTCTCGCGCGCGAGCTTGGCGGCGATGCGCTCGCGCAGCGCGGGGATGCCGTACACCGAGGCGTACTTGTGGTTGGCCGGGTCGGCCATGAAGCGGTCCAGCGCCTCCGCCACGCCCGGCGGCGGCGGGTAGCCGACCACGCCCTGCCCCAGGGAGATGGTGCCGGGGTTGTCGGCGATCAATCGGTGGATGCGCGGGATGATCGGCGGCTGCACCCGCCGCATGCGCTCGGATTGGCCGAATGTCGTCTGAAGGGTCTGCACCGCCTTAGTATACTGACGGCGAAAGGGGGAACGGAGAACGAATGGCAGGAAAGATCGGCTGGATCGGCACCGGGGTGATGGGGCGCTCGATGTGCCTGCATCTGCGCAAGGCCGGCTACGAGGTGGCGGTCTACAACCGCTCGAAGGACAAGGCGCAGGACGTGCTCGACGCCGGCGCCGTCTGGTGCGACACGCCGGCCGGCGTGGCCGACGGCAGCGAGGCGGTGTTCAGCATCGTCGGCTACCCGCGCGACGTGGAAGAGGTGTTCCTGGGCTCGGGCGGCGTGCTTGCCGCGACCGCGAGCGGCAGCATGGTGATCGACATGACCACCTCGGAGCCGGCACTGGCCAAGCGGCTGCACGAACAGGCGGCAGAGCGCGGCGTGGCCTCCCTGGACGCTCCGGTGTCCGGCGGTGACCTGGGCGCGCGCGCCGGCACGCTGGCGATCATGGTCGGCGGCGACCGCGCCGACTACGACCGCGCCATGCCGTACTTCGAGATCATGGGCGAGAACATCGCCTACATGGGCTCGGCCGGCGCGGGACAGCACACCAAGATGAGCAACCAGATCCTGATCGCCTCCACCATGGTGGGCGTGGTCGAGTCGTTGCTGTACGGGCACAAGGCGGGGCTGGACCGCGACGAGATCATCGCCGTGATCGGCAAGGGCGCGGCGAGCTGCTTCGCCATCAACAACCTGGCCCCGCGCATCGTCAAGGGCGACTTCGAGCCCGGCTTCTACATCAAGCACTTCGTCAAGGACATGGGCATCGCCCTGGCCGAGGCGCAGGCGATGCGGCTGGCGCTGCCGGGACTGTCGCTGGCCAACCAGTTCTACACGGCGGCGATGGCCGAAGGTCTGGAGGACCGCGGCACCCAGGCGCTGTACAAGGTGCTGGAGCGCCTGAGCAGCTGACCGCGGCGCCGCCGCAGGCAGGAGAGGGTGCGGTGCGGGTCGAGACGGACGCTCCGTTGGCCGGCCGCAACACGCTGCGCGTGGCGGCCACGGCACGCTACGTGGTGCGCGTCGGCGGCGGCCCGCCCGACCGCGTGGCGCGGGAGCTTGCCGAGCTGCTCGACGATCCGCGCTTCGACCGCCTGCCGCGCATGGTGCTCGGCGGCGGCAGCAACGTCCTGTTCGCCGGCGACTACCCCGGCGTCGTGGTCATGCCGCGCTCGGGCGGCATCGCGGTGCAGGAGGCCTCGGAGTCGGCGATCGTGACGGCCGCCGCCGGTCACGACTGGCACCGGCTGGTGGGTTACACGGTGGCGCGCGGCTGGGGAGGACTCGAGAACCTCAGCCTGATTCCGGGGGCGGTGGGCGCGGCCCCGATCCAGAACATCGGCGCCTACGGCGCGCAATTCTCCGACGTGTTCGTCGACCTGCAGGCGGTGCCGCTGGACGGCGGCGAGCCGCGTACCATGGACGGCGCCGCGTGCGCGTTCGGCTACCGGGACAGCGTCTTCAAGCACGGCCTGCGCGACCGGATGCTGATCACGCAGGTGCGTCTGCGTCTGCGCACGCGGCCGCGGCTGAACCTGGAGTATGCCGGGTTGCGCGAGGAGCTGGCGGGTATGGGGATCGCGGCACCCTCGGTCGCCGACGTGAGCCGGGCGGTCGTCCGCCTGCGCCGCCGCAAGCTGCCCGACCCGGAGCTCGAGCCCAACGCCGGCTCGTTCTTCAAGAATCCCGTGCTCGCGCCCGAACGCTACGAACGGGCGCGGCGGCGCTGTCCGCGGCTCGCCGGCGTGCCGGCCGACGGGGGTTACAAGGTGCCGGCCGCGCAGTTGATCGAGGCTTGCGGTCTGCGCGGCCGCCGCTTCGGGCGCGCCGGCGTGGCGGAGCGCCATGCGCTGGTGCTGGTCAACCACGGTGGCGCCACCGGCGCCGAGCTGCTGGCGGCGGCGGAGGCGGTCGAGGCGGCGGTGATGGAGCGGTTCGAGGTGCGACTGGAACGCGAAGTGCGGGTGATCGGCGGCGAGGGAGGAGATGCATGAGCTCCACGGCCACGGACACCGGCGACCCGGCACAGACCGTGAGGCTGGGCCGGGGTGAGTGCGGCCGCTTCGAGAGCGCCGTTCGCAAGGAGTGGCTGGTAACGAACGGCCTGGGCGGATTCGCCTCCGGAACCGTGGCGGGACTCAATACGCGCCGCTATCACGGCCTGCTCGTGGCGGCGCTGCGCCCACCGCAGCAGCGCACCCTCGCCGTGGCCAAGATCGATACCCGGGCCTGCTACGACGGGACTCGCCATCCCCTCTTCACCAACGAGTTCGGCGCCGGCACCGTCGACCCGCACGGCTACCGCTGCATCGAGTCGTTCCATCTCGACCACCTGATACCGGTGTGGACCTGGGCGTTGGCCGACGCGCGCCTGGAGCAGCGCATCTGGATGGACCACGGGCACAACACCGTCCGCCTGAGCTTCACGCTCGCGCGCGCCGCCGGCACCGTCACGCTGACCGCCACTCCGCTCGTCGCCTGGCGCGACTTTCACGGCCACACGCGTGGTGGTGGTGAGGTCGCCGCGGATCCGATCGCCGGCGGGGTCGCCGTGTGTGCGGACGCCGGTGCGCCGCCCTGCAGGATCGTCGCCGACCGGGGGACGTTCCGCGCGCATCCGGAGTGGTACTGGGAATTCAGACACCGCATGGAGGCCGAGCGCGGCCTGGATGCAGCCGAGGATCTGTTCTCGCCGGGATCGTTTGCCTGCACGCTTGCGCCGGGGGAGACGGTAACGTTCTCCTGCTCACTGGAGGATGTCGCCGCGGACGGCGGCCGGGAGTCGCTGGCGCGGGAACGCGCGCGGCAGGCCGGCGTGCTGCGCGCGCTCCCGGCCGAGGAACCGGCGTGGGTCCGCCACCTGGCGCTGGCCGCCGACCAGTTCGTGGTGCGGCGCTCGCTCGCGGACCGGAACGGCCCGACCGGAACGGCGGCGGGAAGCACGATCATCGCCGGCTATCCCTGGTTCGGCGATTGGGGCCGCGACACCATGATCGCCCTGCCGGGACTGACCCTGGCCACCGGCCGCGCCGCGATTGCGGCCGACATTCTGCGCACCTTTCGGCGCTACCTCGACCGGGGCATGCTCCCCAACCGGTTTCCCGACGAAGTCGATCCCGGCGCGGCGGCGGAGTACAACACCGTGGACGCCACACTCTGGTACTTCCATGCCGTTTACCAGTACCTGCAGCACACCGCCGACCTGGCGCTCATCGAAGAGCTGTTTCCCTCGCTGGCACAGATCGTCGACCGGCACCGGCGGGGGACGCGCCACGCCATTCGCGTGGACGCGGACGACGGCCTGCTGTACGCCGGCGAGCCGGGAGTCCAACTCACCTGGATGGACGCCAGGGTAGGCGACTGGGTGGTCACGCCGCGCATCGGCAAGCCGGTCGAGGTCAACGCCCTGTGGCACAACGCCCTGCGCGTCATGGCCGACCTGGCCGATCGGCTGGGCGCGACGGAAGACGGATCGCGTTACCGCGCCGCGGCCGCGCAGGCCGCAGACAACTTCCGGCGGCGGTTCTGGTACGCTGCCGGCGGCTACCTCCACGACGTGATCGACGGCCCGGAGGGCGAGCCCGCGGCCGACGGCCGCCGTTGCGACCATCGGCTCCGGCCCAATCAGATCTTCGCGGTGTCATTGCCGTTCCCCCTGCTGGAGGAGGCCCAGGCCAAATCCGTGGTCGACGTGTGCGCCCGCCGGCTCTGGGCGTCGTACGGCCTGCGCAGCCTGGCGCCTGACGATCCGGACTACGTCGGCCGCTACGGCGGCGGTCCGGCCGAGCGCGACGCGGGTTACCATCGCGGCACCGTGTGGGGCTGGCTGCTCGGGCCCTTCGCCACCGCCCACTTCCGCGTGTACCGGGACCCGGCGGCGACCCGCGGGATCCTCGCTCCGCTGAAGGATCACCTGGCCGACGCCGGCCTGGGATCCGTCAGCGAAATCTTCGACGGCGACCCGCCGCACCTTCCGGGCGGCTGTGTCGCGCAGGCATGGAGCGTGGCCGAGGTGCTGTGCGCCTGGAGACAACTCCCGCCGGCCGGACCGGCACCCGCGGTGCGGGCAGCGACGTGACGCGCCGTTTCATCGCCGGCCTGCTGATCGGCCTGGCCGTCGCCGGGTTGGAAGTGATTCTGACGACACTCCCGGCCGCGGCGCCCGGCGGGATTGTCAGGAACGCCGGAGGAGCGATTCGGCTGCTCGCGGCAGGTGCGTCGCTGGGCGTCGCCTTCGCGCTGCTGTTCCGTCCCACGCCCGGGAGTCACCCGGAAAACGTCATGGGCGGTGTCGTGATGGGGGTGGTGACGTGGGTGGTCTGTGCCCTCAGCCTCTTCCCCGTCCTCGACGCGGGCGCCCCGATGTGGCACGCGGACACGGCGGCCCGCATCGTCCCGGAACTGGTCGCCTACGTGCTGCACGGCAGTCTGACCGGGTTCCTCTACGGCTTGGCATGCGAACGCCTGCGTCTGGCGCCGGCCGAAATGCCCTCGCCGGAACCGGCCGTGAAGACGAACGTCGTCATCGTCGGCGGTGGCTACGCCGGCGTAAGCGCAGCCACGTCGCTCGACAAGGCGTTCGCCGACGACCCTCGCGTGGACGTATGGCTGGTCAGCAAGACCAACTATCTCGTGCATACGCCCATGCTGTCGGAGGTGTCGTCGAGCGCCGTCAATCCGCAGAACATCAGTCCGCCCTTGCGCTCCTTCTTTCGACGGGTGCACGTGGTACAGGGCGAGGTCGCGAGCATCGATTGGGCACGCGGTCGCGTCGATCTGAGTCCCGGCGTACGTTCGCCGGACTCCAGCCTGGCATTCGACCATCTTTTGATCACGACCGGATGCGTTCCCAGCTTCTTCGGCAACCGGGACATCGAGGCCAACACGCTCACCTTCAAGTCGTTGCAGGACAGCGTTCGACTCCGCAATCAGATCATCGACCGGTTCGAGCGGGCCGACTTCGAGCAGGAGCCTGGGACGAAGCGCCGGTTGCTGACGTTCGTGGTCGTCGGGGGCGGCTTTGCCGGCGTCGAGCTGATCGGCGGCCTCAACGACTTCGGCCGGGGCATGTTGCCCTACTATCCCAACATCGCGCCGGACGACGTGCGGTTCGTACTGGTCCATCCCCGCGACGTCATATTGCCCGAGTTGAGTGAGTCGCTGGGGCGGTTCGCGCAGGAAAAGATGGCCGCGCGAGGCGTCGAGTTCATCGCCAACACCAGGGTCACCGGAGCCGCGCCGGGGATGATCCTCATCGGCGACGAGAGACTCGCTGCCGACACCGTGGTGTGGACGGCGGGCAATCAGCCAAATCCGATCGTGCATGCACTCGGCGTCGAGCTGACGCGGCGGGGTCAGATTCCTGTCTCGTCCGACCTGCGATCGGTCGAAAACCCGGCCTTGTGGGCGGCGGGCGACTGTGCCCGGATACCCATCCCCAACGACCCGGGCTCCTTCTACCCGCCGACGGCCCAGCACGCCTTTCGCGAAGGGAGGCTCGCGGGCCACAACGTAGCGGCCGCGATCCGTGGCACGCCGCTGCAACCGTTCGACTTCAAGACACTGGGCAGCTTGGCCGCGCTGGGGCACCAGTTGGCGGTGGCTGAAGTGCTGGGTCGTCGCTTCTCCGGGTTTCTGGCATGGATCATGTGGCGGGCCATCTACCTGTCGAAGCTCCCCAACCTGGAGAAGCGATTGCGCGTCCTGCTGGACTGGGTTCTGGATGTGTTCTTCCCGCCTGACATCGTGCAGACCATCAGCTTCGACGCCGAATCGGAGCGGGACGTGCGGTCATGACGCGCAATCGTCTTCTGGCCGGGGCGATCGCCGGGGTGTTGGGCGGCAGCGTGTCCGGGCTGTTGGCAGTGCCTGCCATCCCCTGGCCGGTGCACCTGCCGATGAGCGGCGTCCTGGGCGTGCTCTTCGGTCTCGGGTTCGGCGTGCGGGTGCGGACCGCCGGATCGTCGCTCATGTGGGGTCAGGCGTACGGCATCCTGTGGTGGCTGGTGGGTCCGCTGACGCTGTTACCGCTCGTGGATGGACGCGGTCTGCAGTGGACGGTGCCGGCGATACAGGACGGTTTTCCGCACCTCCTGGCGCACATGGTCGGCTTCGGGGCGGTGCTGGGCCTGGCGATGCACGGCCTCGGCCGTCTGTTCCCGTTCGTTACCGCCGCCTGCAAGCCGCCGGCGGAGCCGAGAGTTCCCGAGCTGGTGCCGCCGCTGGTGCAGGCGCTCGTCGTGGGCGGAGTGGGCGGACTGCTCGGCGCATGGGTGTTCCTGTGGGGCATCGAGACAGCGGGTTTCTTTCCCGTCGTCGCCGGCATGGTCGGCATGGGCTCGCCCACGGCGGGCGGCCTGTTGCACTATCTCATCGGCTTGGTCATCGCCATGACCTTCGCCCTCCTGTTCCACCGCAACGTAGGCGGCGCCGGCTCCGCTCTCATCTGGGGCATGGGTTACGGCGTGCTCTGGTGGATTCTCGGTCCGCTGACGCTGCTTCCGCTGTTCACCCACAGTCCGGTTCAGTGGACCGTGGAAGCGGCGCGGGCGAACTACTCGTCGCTGGTGGCGCACCTCCTCTATGGAGCTGTCGTCGGTTGGGTCTATGCCGTCGTCAATCGCCTGTGGGTGATCCTGTTCGTGGACTCGGATCCGCTCAGCCGCACGCGTGAAGGTGCCGGCACGCGCAGCGTCCGCGGCCTCCTGATGGGGCAGGCCGGTGGCATTCTGGGCGGGATCCTCTTCACCGTCGTGATGTACGGCGTCGGCGCGCTGCCCAACGTCGCCAGCTTGGTCGGTTCGCGCTCGCCCCTTGTCGGCGTTCTGGTGCACTTTGCCATCTCGATCCTCATCGGCAGCAGCTTCGGCTTGCTGTTCCAGCGCCATGCACACAGCCCCGGAGCGGGGATGAGCTGGGGACTGTCGTATGGCGTGCTGTGGTGGCTGCTCGGGGCGCTGACGCTGTTCCCGGCACTGTTGCGGCAACCGGTCGACTGGTCACTGGCGGCGGCGTCGGCCAATTACGCCTCGCTGATCGGGCATCTGTTCTACGGCGTGGGCCTGGGGCTGCTGCTCCAGCACCTGGTCTCCCGCTACGACTCGGCATGGCAACCGGGCCGACAGCGCGATACCGGTACGCCGGAAGCGCTGTGGGCCGGCACCGTGCTGGTGACGGTCATCCTGCCGCTCGTACTACACACGGCCGCCGCCGCGCCAAGACCTTGACGTGGACAGCGATGTTGGCGATAGTGGCAGGGCCGTCAGAGGTACGCAGCGGCTTCGGTTCGTCGGTCCACTGTTCGCCGTCGCTGCGTACGGCGCGCCGGTCGATGCTATGGACACCCGGGGGGGGGGGGGCGCCGCGTTCATCGGCTGTGTGTCGCGGGGTTGTGCATTCCGCCCGCGCTCGCTGTTGCGGGCGGGTTTCGTGCTGGGGTCGAT
>JAPPKD010000354.1:0-32220 GCA_028820215.1 Spirochaetaceae bacterium
ACCGCAGCCTGCGCGCCGCCGCGCCGCCCGCGCGCCGCTGGTCACCCCGGCCGCGCGCCGTCTGGCGCGTGACCTGAGCGTCGATCTCGGCACCGTCGAGGGGACCGGCGAGGGCGGACGCATCAGCAAGGACGACATCTACCGGGCGGCGGAGAACCCGGCGGCAGGGAACCAGGCGGCGTTGCCGGTATCCGCGCCGCCGGCGCTCGACAAGGACGCGTTCGGCTTCCCGCTGACCGACGATCCGCTCACCCGGCCGGTGGACCTGCCGGCCGGGCAGCGGGTGGAGTTGACCATCCTGCGCAAGACCATCGCCCGCAACATGGAGGTCAGCCGGAGGATACCCACGGCGATCGTCCATGACCTGGGCGAGGTCGACGACCTGGTCGAGTTGCGCGCGAAGGCCAATCGCAACCGCACGACGCACCTCAGCTACCAGCCGTTCTTCATGAAGGCGCTCGCCACTGCCCTGCGTGAGGTCCCGGTCCTGAACGCCACCTACGACGCGGTTTCCCAGGAAGTGACCGTGTACCGCGAGGTCAACGTCGGCTTCGCGGTCAATACCGAAGCGGGCGTGCTGCTGCCGGTGATCCGCAACGTCGACTCCAGCACGATCCTGACCCTCGACGGGCAGATGAAGCAGCTCGTCGCCGCGGCCCGCAACCGTTCGCTGGCGGCCGACGACCTGCGCGGCGGCACGATCGCCCTAACCAACTTCGGACCGTTCGGCGGCTTGTGGGCGGCGCCGATGATCTTCCCGCCGCAGGTCGCGATCCTGGGCATAGGCCGCATCCATCAGGCGCCGCGCGTGGCTGCCGGAGGCGCGATCGAGGCGCGTGTGGTGTTGCCGGTGTCGCTCGCGTTCGACCATCGGGTGGTGGACGGCGTGCCGGCGGCTACCTTCGTGTCGCGCTTCCTGGAGCTCCTGTGCTCGCCGCAGGAGTTGATGGTATCGATGTAAGCCGGCCCAGGTGAGCACCCCACGGGCACGGGAACCGCGCTCGACGACCCCGTGGGGGGCTCCGATCCATCGGCTTGACCTCACCACGTCGACGATGGACGCGGCCGCCGGGCTGATCGCTGCGTGCCCGCCGCACGGAACCGCCATCACCGCCGAGCGTCAGAGCGCCGGGCGCGGCCGCAATCCGGGGAGCCGCTGGCGGTCGCAGCGCGGGGCGAACCTGCTGCTGACGCTCATGCTGAGCCAGGACCGGACGGCGGCGGAGCCGTCCACGGTGCCGCTCCGCGTCGGCTGCGCGCTGGCCGAGGTGGCCGCTGCGCGGGGCCTGTCGCCGTCCATCAAGTGGCCGAATGACCTGCTCGTCGGCGGGCGCAAGCTGGCGGGGGTGCTGTGCGCGGCCACTCGCGGATGGCTGCTGATCGGCGTCGGCATGAACGGCAACCAGCGGTCGTTTCCGCCGGATGCGGGGGACGCCACGTCGCTGGCGTTGTGCCTGGGCCGCAGCATCGACCGCGCACGGCTGGAGGGGGACGTGCTGGCGGCGATGCATCGCCTGCTGGATGCCGACGACTGGCTCGACCGGCTTCACGGGCGGCTCGCCGGGGTCGGGGGCCCCGCACGGGTCGAGCGGGACGGCGGTGCCATGACCGGCGTGCTGCTCGGAGTCGACCGGCACGGCGCGCTGCGCCTTGGTACCGGCGCCGGGCCAGGCCCGGTCAGACGCGTGGTGAGCGGCGCACTCACGTTGGGAGCCGCGTTCGAGGGCCCCCGGACAGAAAATTGACCACAGATGTTGGCGCTGGCGGCCGGAGTTGTTATCTTGGCGTCAACTATCCCAAATCACATAACTCTTCAAAAGGGTGATCCATGGCTAAGCAACTGCAGTTCGACGAATCGGCGCGCAAGGAGCTGCTCGCAGGTGTCACGAAGCTCTCCAACGCCGTCAAGGTGACGTTGGGCCCCAAGGGCCGCAACGTCGTTCTGGACAAGAAATTCGGCGCTCCGACGATGACCAATGACGGGGTCACGATCGCCAAGGAGATCGAGCTCGAGGACCCGTTCGAGAACATGGGCGCGCAGCTCCTCAAGGAAGCGGCGACCAAGACCGACGACGTGGCCGGCGACGGCACCACCACGGCGACCGTCCTGGCCTACTCGATGATCAAGGAAGGGCTCAAGTCGGTCGCGGCCGGCATCAACCCGATGGACATCAAGCGCGGCGTGGCCGTCGCCGTCGACCAGGCGGTGGATCACATCAAGGCCTCCGCCAAGGACATCAATGAGAAGGAGGAGATCTCGCAGGTCGCCGCCATCTCAGCCAACAACGACCCGGCGGTCGGCGAGCTGATCGCCAACGCGATGGAAAAGGTCGGCAAGGACGGCGTCATCACGGTCGAGGAGTCCAAGTCGATGGAGACCAACCTCGAGGTCGTCGAGGGCATGCAGTTCGACCGCGGTTTCCTGTCGCCGTACTTCGTCACCAACCGCGACACCCAGGAGGCCGTGCTGGAGAACCCGTACGTGCTGATCCACGACAAGAAGATCTCCAGCATGAAGGACCTGCTGCCGCTGCTGGAGAAGCTGGCGCAGTCGGGCAAGCCGCTGCTGCTCATCGCCGAGGACATCGAGGGTGAGGCGCTGGCCACCCTGGTGGTCAACAACCTGCGCGGCACGCTCAACGCGTGCGCGGTGAAGGCCCCCGGATTCGGCGACCGCCGCAAGGCGATGCTCGAGGACATCGCCATCCTCACCGGCGGCCAGGTCGTGGCCGAAGAGCTGGGCCTGAAGCTGGAGAACACCGAGCTCGAGCAACTCGGCACGGCGAAGAGCATCAAGGTCGAGAAGGAGAACACGACCATCATCGAGGGCGGCGGCAAGCAGAGCGACATCACCGACCGCATCGCCCAGATCAAGGTGCAGATCGACGAGACCACCTCCGACTACGACAAGGAGAAGCTCCAGGAGCGCCTGGCCAAGCTGGCCGGCGGCGTTGCCGTGGTCAACGTCGGCGCCGCAACCGAGGTCGAGCTCAAGGAGAAGAAGCACCGGGTCGAGGACGGCCTGTCCGCCACCCGCGCCGCCATCGAGGAGGGCGTGATTCCGGGCGGCGGCTCCACCTTGGTGCAGGCGGCCGGCAAACTGGGCGAACGGGACCTGGAAGACCTCAACGAAGCGCAGCGCGTCGGCTTCAAGATCGTGCAACGTGCGCTGGAGGAGCCGATCCGCCAGATCGCCGTGAACGCCGGCCTGGACGGATCGATCGTCGTCGAGCGCGCCAAGAACGAGAAGCCGGGCGTCGGCTTCGACGCGCAGTCCATGGAATGGTGTGACATGTCGGGCGCCGGGATCATCGATCCGGCCAAGGTGACCCGGTCGGCGCTCACGAACGCGGCGTCGATCGCGGGCCTGTTGCTCACCACCGAGTGCACGATCACGGATCTGCCGGAGAAGAAAGATGCTGCGCCCGCGGGACCTCCGGGCGGCCCGGGCGGTGACATGGGAGGCATGGGTTACTAAGCCGGCAGGGCTACCAAGAGGCAGGATTGCTGAAAGGCAGGATTTCCACATCAGAACGCCGGGAACGTCCGATCGTTCTGAAGAGGCCTCGCGTCCGCGCTGTGCGGGCGTGAGGCCTGTCTCGTCTGCGTCATGAAGCTGTTGGCACGAAAACGGAACCCGCGCGGGCTCTCGCGTGCGGACTTCATGTTCACCATCGGCTACCGGGGCAGCGTGGCCATCGTCGACCGCGCCGCGCGGCGCCGCGGTGCGCGGCTGTCCGGCGAACGGCTGCTCGAACGCGGGCTGTACAAGGCGGCGCTGTGTGCTGCGGAATTCGATGGAGACGCCGCGGCTCAGGAGGCCGTGCTGAGCTCCTACAACGCAAAGGCGGTCGCTCCGGTGACCGGTGTGGACCAGCTTCGTGCCCGGTTCGGCGTGTTCGGCGTGCCCGACTCCGTGACGGGCGTCGAGCGGGTTTGACCATCGGGCTCGGAGGATGGGTGGCTCGGAGATGGGTGGCTCGGAATGGGCAGGTCGACCGGCGGGTGGCCGCCGCGGTTGTGCCGGCGCCCTCGGCGTGATAGCTTCCGGCGTCGGTGAGCGACGGTCACTCCCGGCTTGCCGACGGCCGTTAGGAAACCAAACGGAGCTCTAAGGAAACTCGCTGCATGCAACCCAACGACCCGATTATCGGGCTGATTCTGCCGTTCGCCGCCATCTTTCTGATCTTCTACTTCCTGGTGCTGCGCCCGCAGAGCAAGAAGCGCAAGGAGACCAAGGTGTACCTGGAAAGCCTGAAGAAGGGCGACAAGGTGGTTACGATCGGCGGCATGCACGGGGTGATTACCGCCATCCGCGAGGATTCCGGAACGCTGACGCTGAAGGTGGACGACGATACGAAGATCGAATTCGACAAAGCGGCCGTCCGGTCACCGGACAACACCGATTCCAGGTAGCACCGCCGGACGTTTTCCGGCGCTCTCTCCCACGGTAACGCTGAACTGATGAGCAAACGCCTTCGTCTCGGGATCATCCTGGTGTTCGTCGGGATCGCCGTGGCCTTCCTGATGCCGACCATCCGCTGGCACGTGCTCCTCCCGGAAGACGAGCGGCAACTTGCCACCTCGTCGCGCGAGCAGATCCGCATCGTGTCGCAGCAACGGGCCGGCGCCGACCTGCAGCGGCTGCTGACGCTCGTCGACGCCGATCCCGGATCATCGGTACCGGAGGACCTGGGCTTCCTGCGCGGCCCCGCGCGGGATCAGTACCGGTTCGAAGGGCGGTCGGTGCCGTCTCCGTGGACGGTGCAGGCGCTCCTCGACGGTTTCGGAAGCCAGGCGACGCTGCTGGGCGCACTGGAGTCCGATCACCGCCAGCGGTTGCTGGACCTCAAGGAGTTGACGACCCGCAGCCTGCAGCTCGGACTGGACCTGCAGGGCGGCATGTACGTGCTGATCGAGCCGGATTTCGAGGAGCTGGCGAACGAGCTGGGACCGCTCAGCGACGCCGACCGAAGGGATGCGCTCGACCGCGCCCTGGAGATACTCCTCAACCGCGTCGACCAGTTCGGACTGACCGAACCTTCGATCAACCGGGTGGCCGACGACCGGATCGTCGTCGAGCTGCCCGGCGCCCCGGATCCCGAACGGATGCGCAACTTCATCGTCGGCAAGGGCCGGCTGGGATTCCATCTGGTGGACCCGGACGGCCAGGCCGCGTTCGACGAGTACCAGCGCGCCAATCCGGGGAATTTCCTGGGCGCGGGCGGCGGCCTGCGCGATCCCGGCGTGTTGCCGGCGGGCACCGTGCTGCGCGGTGTCTACGAGAAGGACACCTACGGGGTGGATCAGCTCCTCGGCTACGCGGTCATCAAGGAGCAGGAAGGGCTGTCGGGGGAATTCATCAACGACTCGCGGGTGGACCGCGATCCCCTCACCGGCCGCCCGGAGGTGTTGTTCTTCCTGAGCCCGGAAGGGGGCGACATCTTCTTCAACCTGACCCAGGAGAACGTGGGCGAGATCCTGGCGGTGGTGCTCGACGATCGCGTCAAGGCGCGCGCGCAGATATCCCAGGCGATTCGCCAGCAGGTGCGGGTCACCGGATTCACCCAGGGCGAGGCGGAAGACCTGGCGCTGGTGCTGCGTACGGGCTCGCTGCCGGTGCCGCTCGACATCGTCAGCCAGCAGCAGATCGGCGCGGGCCTGGGCGAAGACGCCATCCGCGCCAGTCTGCGGGCAGTCGCGGTGGGGGCCGTGCTGGTATTCCTGTTCATGGCGGTCTATTACCACGGCGCGGGATTGATCGCCGACCTGGTGCTCGCGCTCAACCTGTTCTTCGTCGTGTCGATCCTGTCGGTGCTGGGCTTCACGCTGACCCTGCCCAGCATCGCCGGCGTGATCCTGACGGTGGGCATGGCGGTGGACGCCAACGTGATCATCTTCGAGCGCATCAAGGAGGAGTTGCGTGCGGGCAAGTCGCCTGCCGCCGCGGTGCGAGCGGGCTTCGCCAAGGCATTCCGCGCGGTGCTGGACGCCAACATCACCACCTTCATCGCCGCGGTGGTCCTGTCGCAGATCGGCAGCGGCCCGATCCAGGGCTTCGCCGTGACCTTGTCGGTGGGCATCCTGTCCTCGATGTTCACGGCCCTGGTGGTGTCGCGGCTGATCTTCGACTTCATGATCGAGGTGCTGCGCGTGGAGCGCCTGAGCCTCGGCTGGGCCGGCGCGCGACGGAGCACGGCGTGATACGCGCGACGATCGAGTTCACCCGCCTCCGGGTGCCGATGATGATCCTGTCGCTCGTGGTCATCGTGGCCGGACTGGCGGTCACCGTTCAGCGCGGCTTCAATCTCTCGGTCGACTTGGCGGGCGGCCTGTCGCAGCAGATCCAGATCGCTCGTCCGGCGCTGATCGTGGAGCTCCAGGAGGGGACGGAGCTGGAGGTCGTGGTGCAGCAAACCACCGACCGGGTCCTCGTCCGCACCACCGACGTGCTCGGACAGACGCCTCTGGCCTTCGCCGACTACCCGTCGCTCGGGGAGATGGCCGACGCGTTCGCCGCGATATCGGGCGTCACGGCCGCCACGGCGCTGGAGCCGGGACTGGCCTCCGACGAACTCCTTGCCGAGAGCCCGCGGCCGCAGGACGGCCGCCTGGTTCTGCACGCGGGGGCGGACGGCGACGAGCCGCTGTCGATCGACGTGGTGCGCGACGCGCTCTCCTCCCTGGAGAAGTTCCAGATCAAGACCATCGGGGCGCTGGCCGACCAGCAGTTCGTGATCCGCGTGGAGGTAGCGTCGGACGACGATACGGAGTTGCAGGCGGTCCAGGAGCGGGTGCGGGCTCTGCTGGCAGACGAGTTCGGCGATGACAGCCTGATCGTCCGGTCCACCGATTTCGTCGGCAGGAGGTTCTCGCAGATCCTCAGCCAGCAGGCGGTGTGGCTGGTCGTGGTCGCGTTGCTGCTCATCATGGTGTACGTCGGCTTCCGCTTTCGCCCGGAGTACTCGGTCGCCGCGCTGGTGGCCGTCGCCCATGACGTGCTGGTGATGATCGGCGTTCTCGGCACCTTCCAGCTCGAGGTCTCCACCGCCACGATTGCGGCCCTGCTGACCATCGTCGGGTACTCCCTGAACGACACCATCGTCATCTTCGACCGCGTTCGCGAGAACGTGTCGCTCATGCGCGACGCCGGCCTGCGCCGGGTGATCGACACGAGCATCACGCAGTCCCTGTCGCGCACCCTCATCACCTCCCTGACGACCCTGCTGGCCGTGGTCGCCATCTACGTCTTTGCGACCGGGCCGATCCAGACATTCGCCCTGGCCGTGATCATCGGCGTGATCGTCGGCACCTACTCCTCGATGTACATCGCGTCGCCGATCGTTCTGCTGCTGCAGCGCGGCCGGCGGCCGGCGGCCGGCGGTCGCGCCTCTTCCGCCTCAGCGCGGCCGAAGCCGGACGAGCCAGGTCCGGAGCAGGGAAGGGCGCCCGCCGCGACCGCGGCGGCCACGGCAACCGATGCTCCGCCCCCCGCGGCTTCACCTCGGCCCTCGGGCCCGCGGGTGCAGCCGGTCAGCAAGCGGCGCAACAAGAAGCGCAAGGGCAAGTAGCTCGGAAGCTCAGCCGCTCAGGGCTTCGAATGCCGGGCCGCGCGGGTGAGCAGGACGAGCTTTTCCACGGCCGACGCCACCAGCACGCCGGCGAGTGCGAGTTCCAGCAGGGTGCGCAGCACGGGCAGCATCCCCGCCGAAATCATCCCCGCCGAAAGCACCGCCGGTGCCGCGAGCGCGGCGGCCAGCTCCGCCGCCAGCAGCACCATGCCGGCCGCAATCGACGCCTTTCCCAGTCGGGTAGCCGACGGCAGCGGCCGCCCTGCCCACACCATCCAGGAGACCGCGACGGACTGTATGGTGAGCCGCGCGACCAGCACCGCGAACACCCACGGTGTGCCGAGGCCGAAGATCAACAACAGGATCGCCGCCGTTCCCAGCAGCAGGTAGTCGGTTGACGAGTCCAGGTAGGAGCCGATGCGCGTCACCTGGCCCCTGCGCCGCGCCAGCGCGCCGTCGGCCAGGTCGGTCAGCAGCACGACCGACAGCAGCGCGATCACCGGCCACACCGGAGCGGTCCCGTCGGCCGCGGCAATGATGAGCAGGACCACGGTGGGGATCGAGGTCAGCCGCGCGAGCGTGAGCACGTTCGAGGGGTTGATTCTCGACAGCACCGGCCCGTCGACGAGCGTGAAGTCGCAGCGGCGCTTCAGGAGCAGGAAGATCAGCGCGGCGGCCACCACCGTGTGCAGCAGGGCGTACGGGATCACGCCGGCGGTCACGCCGAGGTCGGCGGCAACCGCCACGATCGCCATCTGCAGAAGCCACAGGCTCAGGCACGTCGCGATGATGCTGAGCGTGAGTCCGTCCCAACCGCGGCGCGTCCCGATCGGATCGACGTACCAGTACAGGGACACGATCGAAAGGACCGCCGCGGCGCCAACCAGCGGCACCGCCACGCTGCGCGCGTGCTCGGGCTCGACCAGCAGCACCAGCAGCACCACGATCGCCGCGCCGGCCTGCAGGACGGTCTTGAGCTTGCCGACCGGCCGCGCTCCGGCGTCGATTCGCAGGCGCAGCAGTACCGGCCGGACGAGTCCGTGCATCGCCGCTTCGCGAGCCGCGATCAGCGCCGGCACCCACGGCGGGAGCACCCCGCGAATCCCCAGGCCCACGAAGATCGCCACGAACACCATCGCATCGGTGAGGGCGTCGGCCACCTTGCCGAACCTCGAAACGACGGCGAAGCGCCGCGCGACCGCGCCATCGAGATAGTCGGTCACCACGGCGACGCCCGTAAGGACCAGCGCCAGGCCGGCCCCGCCACCGACATCGCCGGCAAGCGCGATCAGGATCAGCGGTGCCAAGGCGCCCCTGCTCAGGGTCAGCGCGTTGGCGGTGGTGCGGGCGATGTCCATGGGTGGTGTCGGAGGTGATTATGGTCCGGTGGTGGTCCCACACGCACGTCGATCTGAGGTATCATGTAACAGTCGAGAGTCGGGGCCTGTAGCTCAGGTGGTTAGAGCGCACGCCTGATAAGCGTGAGGTCGCTAGTTCGAGTCTAGCCAGGCCCAGGATGACTTTGAACCCGCTCGGCCGCCGGTTGCGTGCTGCCGGCGCGGCGGGCGATTGACCGGGGGTGCGCGGTGTCCAAAACATACGTCGAGACCTCGTCCGACCTGTTGGCCGGGATCGACCGCATGGTCAAGGACGGCTTCTATCACGACCGCACCGAGGCGGTGAACGATGCCATTCAGCAACTGCTGAAGGCGTACAAGCTGTCGAAGCTGCACATGAAGGACGAGCGGCGTACGGAAGGAGCCGTCCTCTGACGGATGCATGACCGCGGCCGACGGTCGGCCGTGTCAGGCAGAGCCGTGCCAGGCTCCGACCACCGGGATGCCCGCCGCATGGTGCACCGCCAGTTGCAGAATCGCGGGATCACGGATCGGCGCGTGATCACGGCGATGAAGTGGATTCCGCGCCACCGCTTCGTCACGTTCGCTGCGCGCTGCGGCTGCTACGAGGATCATCCTGTGCCGATCGGCTTCGGACAGACCATGTCGCAGCCGTTCATCGTGGGCCTGATGACCGAGATGCTCGAGCTCACCGGCCGGGAGCGCATTCTGGAGGTCGGGACCGGCAGCGGCTATCAGACGGCGATCCTGGCCGAGCTTGCCGGCCATGTGTGGTCGGTGGAGATCCTCCCGGAACTGCAGCATCGCGCCAGAAGGGTCCTGGCTGACCTGGGGTTCTCCAACGTCGAGTTTCGTATCGGCGACGGCCGGATGGGGTGGCCGGAGTCGGCGCCGTACGACCGTATCCTGGTTGCCGCGGCTTCCTCGTCGGTACCGCGACCGCTGGTCGAGCAGCTCGCGGACGGAGGCGTGCTGCTGATGCCGGTCGGGGAGCCCGACGGCTACCAGGTGATGACCACGATCCGTCGCCGCGGCAACGCGACGCAGACCACCCGCGGCGTGGACTGCCGATTCGTGCCGTTGTGCGCGAACACGGAATCCGCAGCCGAGCCGGGACGGGAGTCCTGAGTGAACCGGGTTCCCGTGTTCCGGCCGACGGTTCGCCGCGACGAGATGGACAGCGTCCTCGGCTGCCTGGTCACCGATGAGATCGGCCCCGGGGACCGGGCCCGCGAGCTCGCCGCCGCGGTGGCGGGCGTCCTGGGCATGGCCGGCGGCATCGCGCTGGCGGACTACCGAATGGCGCTCGCATGTGCCCTTACGACCATCGATGTTCCGGGCGGGTCGCGCGTGCTGTGCTCGGCGCTGGCTCCGCGTGCGCACCGGGACGCCGTGGAGGCGAGCGGCCTGATGCCGGTGGTGGTGGATGTAAGCGCCGACTCCGGCGTGATCGACCTCGACGCGGCGGACGAGGCTCGTGGGGGAGCGCGCGCGGCACTGCTGGACCATACCCTTGGATTCGTTCCCGACCTGACCCGCGTGGGCGGCTGGGATCTGCCGGTGATCGAGGACGTTACCTGCTCGCTGGGGGGGTACGACGGCGACGCGGCGCCGGGGCCTCGCGCTGATCTGGTGGTCGTTTCGTTGGCGGCAACCGCGCTGTTGACGGCGGCGGGAGGTGCGCTGTTGCTCTGCCGTACGAAATCCCTGCTCGCGTCCGCCCGGAAGGCGGCCGAGGACCGCTCCGAGCCGCTGGCTGACCTCAACGCCGCCCTGGCGCTCGCCCAGCTCAAACGCTATGACGGCGACATGCAGACGCGGCGCGGCATCCGGGACGCGTACCACGCGTCGATCACGCGCACCCGCCACCGCACGCTGAGCCTTCCCCCCGGCGCGGACGAGAACCTGCAGGTGCCGTTCTCCTATCCGGTGGTGGTCGCCGACGGTGCTCGTGACGTGCAGCGTTACGCTGCGCGAGCCCGCATCGACACCCGTTCGGCCTATGCAGGTTCGATCGTCGCCGCAGGGGGCGCGACGAACGGCGCGGCGGCGGTCGTGCCCGACGAAGCCCCGGACGATGCGCACCCTGCCGGCGCGTGTCCTGCCGCCGACTCGCTGGCACGGCGCTGCGTGCTGTTCCCGTTGTATCCGCTGCTCGGTGACGGGCAGGTCGAGGTCGTCGCCAAGGTGCTGGCGACGCTGCCGTAATGATCGCCGGCACGGGACGTGAACGGTGGCGCGCGACGTGAACGTGACCCGAGCGCTTCTGGTGCACAAGCCCGGCAATCCCGATGCGGAGTTCGTGGACGAAGTCGCCGACTACCTGCATCGCAGATCGGTGCAGGCGGACCTGATCGAGGCCGATCCGCGCGCCCGCTGCGCCGCGCCCCCGGACATCGCCCTGTCGCTCGGCGGCGACGGCACGCTGCTCACCTGCGCGCGGATCGTGGCGGAGCTGGAGACGCCCATTCTGCCGGTCAATCTCGGGACCCTGGGTTTCATCACGGAGATCGCCAAGACGGAGTGGAAGGACGCGTTCGAGCGCTACCGCAGCGGACGGCTGGCGGTCAGCCCCCGTTTGATGGTGGTGGCGACCGTACTGCGGGCCGGTCGGGAGGTCGCGCGTCTGCCCGGACTCAACGATGCCGTCATCTCCACCGGCGGTACGCCCAAGATCACCCGGCTGCAGGTCGCGTTGTCCGGAACTGCGGTCGGCCGTTACCGCGCGGACGGGGTCATCCTTGCCACGCCGACCGGCTCCACCGCCTACTCGATGGCGGCCGGCGGTCCCATACTGCACCCGGAGATGCAGGCGCTGGTGCTCAACCCGGTCTGTCCGTTCACGCTCTCCAATCGCCCGCTGGTGGTTCCCGCCGACGAGGTCGTGGAGATCACGGTGGAAGAGCCGCAGCGCACCGAAGTCATGCTGACCGTCGACGGGCAGGAGCCGCTTCCGCTGCAACCGGGCGACCGCGTCGTGCTCAGGCGCTACGAGCATTCGGCGCTGATCATCCAGTCTGACCGGAGGAACTTCTACGAGGTGTTGCGGCACAAGCTGCACTGGGCGGGGGAGCCGGGTGCTTGAAGCGCTGCACATCCGCCACTATGCCCTGATCGACCGCCTCGACCTCACGTTCGGCCCCGGCCTCACCGCCATCACCGGCGAGACGGGGTCCGGCAAGTCGATCATCATCGGGGCGCTCGGAGTCGCCCTGGGCGCGCGCATGTCGGCCGAGGAAATCCGTTCGGGCTCCGACGTCTGCGAGGTGACCGCGGTGTTCGATCCTCCGCAGGGCCAGGAGATCGACGGGTGGCTCCGCTCGCATTCGATCGAGCTCGATGAGGAGTCCCTGTTCATGCGGCGGATCGCTCGGCGGGGAGGCCGCGGCACGGCGTTCGTCCAGTCGGTACCGGTCCCGCTGGCGGACTACGCCGAGCTCGGACGCATGTTGCTGGCGATCCACGGACAGCATCAGCACCAGGGCCTGCTGTCGGCGGCAGAGCACCGACGGCTGCTGGACCGGTACGCCGACGTCGAGGAGCAGGTGGCTTCCATCGCGGCCGACACACGCCGTCTCACCGAGCTGGATCATCGTCTGGATCGAATGCGGTCCGACATGGAGCGCTCCGCGCACGAACGCGAGCTGCTGCAACACGCGGCAGCGGAGATCGCCGGTGCGGAGCTGCGCGACGGGGAGGAGCAGGAGTTGTCCGATCGCCAGCGTGTGCTCCGCAGCGCGGAGCAGATCCAGCGGCTCCTGGCCGCCGCACGGACGGCGACCTCGGAGACACAGGGAGGCGCGGGCTCCGGTCTGCGCACCGCTCTGCAGGCGCTCGGCGAGCTGGCGGCCATCGACGGCCGCTTCGCCGCGCTCGCGCGGCAGGTGGAGACCGCGCTCTACGAGGTCGAGGACATCACCGATGCGCTCGGCAGGGCCGAGAGCGAAACGGTGGACCCCGGTGAGCTGCTTGCGCTGGAGGATCGGCTGGCGGCGATCCGCACCGTGATCCGCAAGTACGGCGGCACCGAAGGCGCTGCGCTGGCACACGCCGACGACTGTCAGCGCCGGCTCGACGGCTTGACGTCGAGCCGGCAAGAGCTCTCCCGGTATCGCGAGCTGGCGGCCGCGCTCGACCGGTCGCGGCGCGCTGCGGCTACCGCGCTGAGCGCCGCCCGAGAGCGCGCGGCGGCGGACCTGGCGCGGTCCGTGCAGGATCAGTTGCGCCAGCTCGGCATGCCGCAGGCCGGGTTCGGGATATCGGTGACTCCGCGCCCCGATGGGATCGGCGCGACGGGGGCTGATGTCGTGGAGTTTCTGCTCGAGTCCAATCCCGGTGAAGGTCTTGCCCCGTTGCGTTCGATGGCCGCCGGCGGCGAGTTGTCTCGGGTGATGCTTGCGCTCAACGCGGTGCCGGCCCGCGCCCGCGGAACGGCGGCGGTGGTGTTCGACGAAATCGACGCCGGCGTCGGCGGGCAGATCGGCGTGGCGATCGGCGAGCGCCTGCGCTGGCTGGCGGAGCGCCAACAGGTGCTGTGCATCACGCACCTGGCGACCGTTGCGGCACGCGCGGACACGCACGTCAGAATCGAGAAACGCACCTCCGCGGAACGCAGCTCGGTGGCCGCCGCCGTCGTCGACGACGCGGCGCGGGTCGATGAGCTGTCCCGCATGCTTGCGGGCGACCACACCGAGGGTGCCACCTGGCAGCACGCTGCGCAGTTGCTGGAGACCGCGCGCCGCCAAGTCGACTGACCGTCAGTCTCGCTGGCAGGTCGTCTGGCCGCCCGGGGACCGGCTAGTACCCCATCAAACTGATGTCGACGGGTGACCTAGGTCGCTACAGGGCTTCAAGCGCGCTGGAACAGCGCGCACAAGGCCGAGTTCCTGTAGCACGAACCCCAAAACTACAGTTTGATGGGGTACTACAGGGACTGTTCCCCGCCGTCACCACCCGACCGCTCGTCCAGCTCTTCTCCCGAGGAGTCCTCCACCAGCGTGAACGGCCGGATGCGCGAGCCAGAGTCCGCGGCGAACTCCTCGATCAGGGAGACGGTCTGGAACGGGATCATCAGGTGCGAGGCGTCCCCGAAGGTACGCCTGATCTCCTCCTCGGAGGGATTGATGATCAGCTTCTCGTCTTCCTTGAAGACGATACCCTTTATCGACACGAAGTACGGATGGGTGAGGTCCAGGCTCTCCGCCACCAACTGCACCTCTTTGTTCCGCCACCTGAAATGTACTCGATATAGGGTCACGGGCTTTCTGCGTCGACGCTCGTCACAAGGTAAGGGCGCTTCCGCAACGGTGTCAAATCAGCCGCGGTTCGATCTCCATAACCCTACAAATGTTTACCATCCGAAAGCGATGGCCCTCGGTTGAGACACCGGGAGCGGCCCATCGGCCGTTCAGCAGTTGACATGTGGTGGGGGCTCCCTACTATAGGGAACTTCGTGGGAGAAAGTGGGAGATGGTGGAGGACCATCGGAAGCAGATTTTTGCGTCGCGGGAGCTAGAAGCGTGATCTCAGGCGAGTACCGACATGCGATGGACGAGAAGGGTCGGTTGATGGTGCCGGCGCCGATTCGCCGGTCCATCGCCGGCAACCTGGTCGTCCTGACGCGCGCGATCGACCGATGCCTGTGGCTCTTTGCTCCCGAGGAATGGAAGGCGGTGTCCGGAAAGCTGACCGGATCCTCATCGCTGTTCCTGGCCAGGGACCGAATGCTGGGGCGCCGGTTCCTCGCTCCCGCGCAGGAGATCGAGATCGATCGGAGTGGGCGGATCGCCATCCCGCCAACCTTGCGCGACTACGCAGGACTGCACAAGGACTGCATCGTGCTCGGCATCAACAGTTACGTGGAGGTGTGGGACGAGGAAGTCTACCGGGCCTATGAGCTGGAGACCGATGACCAGTACAAGGAGGCCGCCGAGGAGATCGGCGGCAGCATCACGCTCTGAATGGAGATCATGGCAGGGCCGATGATCCCGACGCACCGATTCATGTCCCGGTACTGCAACAGGCGGTGGTCGACTACCTGCGGCCGCCCCGCCCGTGCAGCACGTTCGTGGACGTCACGCTCGGCGAAGCCGGTCACGCCATCGCGATGCTCGAGCGCTATCCGGATATCGCCCTGCTCGGGTCCGATGCCGACGAAGCGCTGCTGGCGCGAAGCCGAGGCCGGTTGGCCGGGTATGCCGGCCGCTTCGAGCTGCGGCAGGCGTGGTCCGACGAGGCGCTGGGGGATCTGGCCCCGGCCGCGGTGGATCTGATTCTCATGGACCTGGGCATGTGCCGGTTTCACATCGAGGGTGGCGCGCGTGGATTCTCGTTCCTGCGTGACGAGCCGCTGGACATGCGGTTCGATCCGCGCCGGGGCGTCTCGGCCGCCGACATCGTGAACCGCGACTCGCCGGACCGTCTGTGCGATCTGCTCGTTCGCTATGGCGGTGACCGGAACGCGCGCAGGAACGCGGAGGCCATCGAGCACGCTCGTTCGCGGCACAGAATCGAAACCACCTATCAGCTCGTGCGCGCGATCCTGGCGCGCACCCCATGGCGTGGCGGCAGCCGTCATCCGGCCACACAGGTGTTCCAGGCACTGCGCGTGGCCGTCAACGACGAGGTCGGGAGGTTGCGGCGTTCGCTCGACGCCGCCGCTTCCGCCCTGCGACCGGGCGGTCGCCTTGCGGTGATCGCCTTTCACTCGATCGACGACGGCATCGTCAAGCGGTATCCGGCCGGCAATCCTCTCCTGGTCGCGCTGCACCGGCGGCCGGAGACCCCGAGCGACGCCGAGGTCCGGGCCAATCCCGCGTCGCGCAGCGCCCGCCTGCGCGTGCTGGAGCGTGTGCGGTGACCATCGCGTCCGGGCGCCAACGGCTGCTCACGATATTCGTGGCGCTGATGATCCCGCTGGCGGTGCTGGTGACCACCTGGAGCGGGCTGCACCGGCATCTGCTGGCCGAGGAGTTGAAGCAGCTCCAGCACGAGCAGACCGCGTGGCTGGAGCGAAACAAGCGACTGCTGGCGTCGATCGCCATCTACCGCTCGCCGCAGCGCATCGCAGAGCTCGCGGGGCAGGAGCTGGGGCTGGCTCCGATCAGCGCCGAGCACGTGACCATCGTCGAACCGGCGGCTCCGGCGGGCGGTCAGCCGTCCGGGACGGAGTCTTCATGAACTACACCGTGGACGAGATCGCCGGCATGCTGGGTGCCGGGGTCCGGGGCCGCGCCGAAGCCCGCGTGTCCCAGGTCATCGCGGACTCGCGGCTCGCTCGAGCGGGTTCCCTGTTCGTGGCTCTGCCGGGGCAGCATGCCGACGGTCACGAGTTCGTGCACGACGCGTTCCGGCGTGGAGCCACGGCGGCGCTGGTCCGCCAGGACCGGCACATCGAGCCGGCAGAGCACGGCACGCTGATCGCCGTCGACGATCCGCTGACCGCGCTGTACGACCTGGCGTGCGGCCACAGCGCGGTCCATCGCGCGGCGGTGCGCATCGCGGTCACGGGCAGCAGTGGCAAGACCACGACCAAGGAGATCCTGGGAGCGATACTGCACCGGGCCAGTCGCAGCCTGGTCTCGGAGGCGTCGTTCAACGCCGAGGTCGGCCTGCCGATGTCGGTGCTGCGAATGACCGGACAGGAGCGGTTCGCCGTGTTCGAGGTCGGCATCAACTCCATCGGCGAGATGGAGCGCTACGCCGCGCTGGCACGGCCGGACCACGCGCTGATCACCAACATCGGCAGCGCACACGTCGGACGGCTTGGCAGTCGCCGCGACATCGCGCGCGAGAAGGGTGCGTTGCTGCGATCGGTCCCTGCGACCGGTTGCGTGTACCTCCGCGAGCAGGAGCCGGCGGCCGACCTGCTGCTGGACGGGGTCTGCGCGCGGGTCATCAGGTATGGAGCGAATTCGACGATCGGGTACGAGCGAAGCGAGAATCTGGGGCTGGATGGCTGGTCCATCCATTGGGAGGGGCTCCAATTCCGCTTCTCTCTACCCGGTCGTCACAATCTCGACAACGCGCTGGCGGCGCTGACGGTGGCCGCGGAGCTGGGATTCGATCCCCAAACCGTCGCCGCCGGGATTGAGGCGGTACGGCCGGCTCCCGGCCGCCTGACCGTGCACCGGGGCCGCTGCACGGTCATCGATGACGGCCACAACGCCAACCCGGAGTCGGTGCGGGCGGCCCTGGCCATGCTGGGCGAGGAGCGGTCGCCCGCTCGTCGGGTGGTGGTTCTGGGACCGATGCTGGAGCTTGGCCGCTACGGTGCCCGGGCGCATCTCGATCTGGCGCAGCCGTTGATCGACGCCGGGATCGACATCCTGTGCTGCTTCGGGGCGGCCACCCGACCGCTCCGCGACGCGTTCGCCGACCAGATCGGCAGAGCAGACGCGGCGGACCGTGCCATCTGGACGGAAACCATCGAAGGGATCGACGGCCGGCTGCGTGCCATCGTGCGGGATGGTGATCTGGTGCTGTTGAAGGCATCTCGAGCCTTCCGCATCGAACGGCTGCTCCCGACGCTGGACGTCGACACCTCAGATCTCACGGGCCGGTGCGATGGCTAACGGCGATGCGCCGGCGGGGCACCGCCGCACCGATCTCACGCTGATCGTCATCCTGATCACCCTCACCGGAATCGGACTGGGGGTGCTGCTGTCGGCTTCGCACTACCGCGCGCAGCACGTGTTCGGCGACTCGCTGTACTTCGTGAGGCGCCAGGCGCTGTTCATCCTGATCGGGACGATCGCGGCGGTCGTGGTCTCCCGGGTGGACGCAAGGGTCCTGGGGCGCCTGTCGATCCCGCTGCTTGCGCTGTCGGGCGTACTGATGGTGCTGACGCTGATCCCCGGCATCAGCGAACCGATACAGGGGGCGCGGCGCTGGCTGGTGGTGGCCGGCATCTCCTACGAACCGTCGGAGCTCGTCAAGTTCACGCTGGTGCTGTACCTGGCATCGATGCTGTCACGCAAGTACAACGCCAGAACCGACGCCGTCAATACGCTGCTGCCGCCGGTCATCGTGGTGTGCGTCTTCGCGGCGCTGATCTACCTGCAGAACGACTTCTCCACCGCGGCGCTGCTGATATTGGTCACCGGCATCATCTTCTTTATCGGTCGGGTGCAGTTCCGGTACTTCGTCGCCCTCGCGCTGGTGGGTGTTCCACTCGCGGCGATGATGATCTTCACGCGCGTCCATCGTGTCGAGCGGGTCATAGCGTTCTTCAATCCGGAGGCGGATCCGACGGGATTCGGCTACCAGGTGCTGGCGGCACGCCAGGCGCTCACGTCCGGGGGGTTGACCGGGCTCGGGCTCGGCCAGGGCGTCCGCAAGCTCGGCGATGTTCCGGAGATTCACTCCGACTTCGTGTTTGCGGTCGTGGGCGAGGAGACCGGACTGATCGGCGTCGCGATCGTGCTGGCCCTGTTCGTGGCGTTCGCCTCCCGCGGCTATCAGATCGCCGGCATGGCTCAGGATCGCTTCGACGCCTACCTGGCGTGCGGGATCACCACGTCCGTGACCGTGCAGGCATTCGCCAACATCGCCGTGGTCGCCGGCCTGCTGCCGGCAACCGGGATCCCGCTGCCGCTGTTCTCTCACGGAGGATCCGCGATGGTGATGACCCTGGTGATGGCAGGCGTGCTCTGCGGCATCAGCCGGCGCGCGGCAGGGGGCGCATCACTGGCGGCCGGCGCCGGACTGCCCGGCCGGGTGCGACCCGTGGGAGCGCGCGGTGCGTAGGGCCGCGCTGGCCGTGCTGCTGGTCGGCGGCGTGGTGGTGATGGGACTGCTGACCCAGTTCCTGTTCAGCAGCCTCATCGCCCCGCAACTCCTGATCAGAAAGATCGTCGTCTACGGCGAGTTCCCGGTTTCGACCGTGGAATTGAAGCGCATCGCGGGGCTCGACGGTGACGATCACGTCTTCGATGTCGACACCCAGGCCATTGCCGAGCGGATCGGCGCCCACCCGATGGTCCGATCGGCGTCGGTGCGAACCCGCATCCCGGGCACGCTGGAGATCACCGTGACCCGGCGCCAGCCGCTGGCGATGTCGCTGCCGACGATCGAGGGCCGCAGCGTGCCGGTGGTGTTCGACGCCAGCGGGGTCATCATGGAAGTCGATCCCGGCACGGCGCCGGAGTTGCCGATCGTGTCCGGGCTTCGCTTCGTCCAGCCGCCACGCCCGGGAGTCATGCTGCCGGACGAGCTGCTGCCGGCCGTCTCCGCTTTGGCCGCCGTCAGGGATGGCGATTCACGGCTGTACGGCCTGATCTCGGAAGTGGTGGTGACCACCACCGACACGGGTGCGCTCGACCTGTCGTTCTATCCCAGCATCTACCCGGTCGCGGTGCGGTTGGGCCCGCGCCTGGACATCGAGGTGATCAGGCATGCGTTCGTGGCGCTCGACGTGCTGGACGCCGACGGCACGTCGCCCCTTCCCCGGGAGATCGACTTTCGCGGCGGAGAGGCGGTCTACGTCGAGCCGCCCGCGTCACGGTCGCAGGTAGCTGCTCCGTACGCGCGGTCGACGGATGCCTGAGGTGAGGGGGTAGCGTGGCACGGGAAGACGTGATCGTCGGGTTGGACATCGGCACCAGCAAGGTGTGCGCGATCATCGCGCAGATCGGGCACGAGGGCGGGCTTGAGATCATCGGCGTCGGCACCACCCCGTCGCGGGGACTGCGCCGCGGCGTGGTCATCAACATCGACGCCACCGTGCGCTCGCTCCTGAACGCCGTGGAGGCTGCCGAGATGATGTCCGGCCGGGAAGTCACGGGGACCTTCGCGGGCATCGCCGGCGGCCATATCGAGGGGATCAACTCGCGAGGGGTCGTCGCCGTCACGGGCAGGGACCGGGAGATCACGCGCGACGACGTGGAGCGCGTGATCGACGCCGCCAAGGCGATCGTCATACCCATGGACCGGGAGGTCGTCCACGTGATCCCGCAGGAGTTCACCGTCGACCAGCAGGACGGCATACGGGATCCGATCGGGATGATGGGCGTGCGGCTGGAGGCCGAGGTCCACATCATCACCGGTGCGGTTTCCTCGGCACAGAACATCATCCGCTGCATCAACCGCGCCGGCTTCAAGGCCGACGACATCGTCCTGGAGCCGCTGGCCGCCGCCGCGGCCGTGCTGAGCAGGGACGAGCAGGAGTTGGGCGTGCTGCTGGTCGACATCGGTGGCGGCACGACTGACACTCTCGCCTATCTGGACGGTGCACCGTACCTGACCAATGTTCTCGCACTCGGCGGCGACCAGGTCACCAGCGACATCTCCATCATGCTGAAGACGCCCATGGAAGTGGCCGAGCGTCTCAAGCACGAGGCGGGGAGCTGCCATCCCGACGAGCTGGACGACGACGAAGTCGAAGCCAGCATTCCGGGGGTGGGTGGCCGCCCGCCGCGGCCCATCAAGCGAAGCCGCCTTACGGAGATCATTCGGCCGCGCATGACCGAAGTGTTCGGGATGGTAAAGGATCAGTTGGACCGTGCCGGGTACCTCAAGCTGCTGAGCGGCGGCGTCGTGCTGACCGGCGGCGGCGCGCTGCTGCCCGGTGCGGCGGAGCTGGCGACCGACGTGTTGGGACTGCCGGCGCGGATCGGACATCCCAGGCCCATGGGCGGACTGGTGGAGGAGTACCGCAGCCCGCAGTTCGCTACGGGTGTCGGCCTGGTGATGTACGGCCACGGCAAGCGGCGCCCGGAACACTTCGACATGGATACCAGTGAAAGCGGCTACGACAGCGTCTGGGACCGCATGAAACGCTGGTTTCGCGAATTCATATGAACGCTATATGATACGTGTGGTCATCGAAGGAGGGGACGATGACGATTGAGATACATGATGGGGAACCGCGGTCTCTCACCGAGATCAAGGTTCTAGGAGTAGGAGGGGGCGGCAGCAACGCCGTCAACCGCATGATCGCCTCGGGACTGCGCAATGTGCGCTTCCTGGCGGTGAACACCGACCTGCAGGCGCTGGAGTTGAGCCGATCGGAGTTGAAGGTGCCGATCGGCTCGCGGCTGACCGCGGGGCTGGGGGCCGGCGGCGATCCCGAAATCGGCGAGAAGGCGGCGTTGGAGGATCAACAACGGCTTGAGGAAGTGCTCCGCGATGCCAACATGGTGTTCATCACCGCCGGCATGGGCGGCGGCACCGGTACCGGCGCCGCTCCCGTGATCGCGCGCACGGCTCGGGAAGCCGACATCCTGACCGTCGGCGTCGTGACCAAGCCGTTCGAGTTCGAAGGCGCGCGCAAGATGGCGTTGGCCGAAGACGGAATCGAGCGGCTCCGCAAGGAAGTGGACACACTGATCATCATTCCCAACCAGCAGTTGCTGCGGATCGTGGAGAAGAAGACCTCCATGAAGGAAGCGTTCTATCTCGCCGACGACGTGCTGCGCCAGGGGGTGCAGGGCATTTCCGACCTCATAACCGAGCCGGGCGAAATCAACATCGACTTCGCCGACGTGCGCACCGTGATGAAGGAAAAGGGC
The DNA here is from genome assembly GCA_028820215.1 of Spirochaetaceae bacterium. Next base: position 21,439 of record JAPPKD010000354.1, read on the forward strand.
GATGCGTTGATGGGCGTCGGCGTGGGAACGGGGGAGAATCGCGCCGTGGACGCGGCGACCAACGCCATCAACAACCCGCTCCTGGAGCATGCCCGCATCGACGGGGCGCAGGGGATCCTGGTCAACGTGACCGGGGGCGAGGATCTGTGTCTCACCGAGTACGAGGACGTGCTCAAGATCATCACCGCCGCCTCCGACGAAGCGCTGGTGATCGCGGGGATGGCGACCAATCCGGACCTCAACGACGAGTTGCGCGTGACCGTGATCGCCACGGGCTTCAACCGGGAGGCCGAGCAGGCCGAGCCGGAGGAGGCAGCCGACGACGAGGTCGACGTGTTCTCCTACGAGGAGTGGATGAGCCTGAACGGCGGCCGGGGAAGTCGCAACGGCGGGGCGCACCGGGGGCGCGCTGACGATGATCTGAACGTCCCGGCGGTGCTGCGGGAACAGCAGCGCGCTGCCCACCTCGAGTCCCGGCAGACCGAACCCTGAGCGAGCTCGACGCTGACTTCGGCGCGCATCTGAGCGCCGAGCTCGCGCTGGCCGCGACGAGCGTGGCCACGTACCGGCAGGAGTGCCGGACGTTCGAGTGCTTCTGCGTCGAGCGCGGCATCGCGATCGCGAACGCCCGCGCCGCCGACATCATCGACTACCTGATCGAGCGCCAGCGGGGCGGGATCGACGCTCGCACCGCGGCCAAGTCGGTCAGCGCGCTGCGAGCGCTGTATCGATTCCTGCAGGCGGAAGGAAGAGCAGCGGCGAATCCGGCCGCGCTGATCGATCCGCCGCGGCCGACGCGCAAGCTGCCTGCCGTCCTCAGCCCCTCCGACGTGGATCGCGTGCTGGCAGCCGTGGACACGAGCACGCCGTCCGGGCTGCGCGACCGGGCGCTGTTCGAGATGATCTATTCCTGTGGCCTGCGGGTCAGCGAGGCGGTGGCGCTGCAGGTGACCTCCCTGCATCAGGACCAGGGCTTCGTCACGGTATCCGGCAAGGGCGGACGTCAGCGCCTGGTGCCGCTGATGGGCGAGGCGCTCGACTGGATCCAGCGCTATCTGCAAGACGGCCGGCCGGTGCTGGCCGCGCATGTGGGAGAGGCGGCGCTGTTCCTCAACCGCTCGGGCCGCCGGCTCACACGCGCCGGCATGTGGAAGCGGTTCCAGGAGGCCGCCGTGAGGGCGGGGGTCGGCGGCAAGCTGCACGCACTGCGTCACTCGTTTGCCACCCACCTGCTCGGGGGAGGCGCCGATCTTCGTTCCGTGCAGGAACTGCTTGGTCACGCGGATATCACGACCACCCAGATCTACACCCACCTGGACGCCACCGATTTGCGTGACGCGCACCGCCGTCACCATCCGCGAGGGAGCGCCGGAACCTAAAGCACCGCGGACGTGCTGCCGTTTGTATGGTCGGAGGACGGAAGTGCGGTTGCAGGACGGGGAACGGGTTACGGGGGCTGATGGACGCTGTCCGGAAGCGGCCGGCGATCTTCTCGTCGCCGCCCTGGCGATCGATCGCATCGGCTGCCTGAACGCGATGGAGAAGCTGCGCCTGCTCGATCGCGCCCCGGACGTGAGTGCCGTCTCGCGACTCACTCCCCGCATGGTGCGGGAGGTGTCGGCGCGCCGCCTGCGCGCCGTCCCGGAGGAGCCCGGCACGCTCGTGGAGGCCGCGGCGCGGGAGCGATCGCGCTTGACGCAGCTTGGCGGAGGCTGCATGTTGTACGGCAGCAGGCGGTATCCGCCGCTGCTGACGGCGATCCACGATCCGCCGTTCCTGCTGTACTACCGTGGCCATCACCCTGAGCTTCTCGCGTCCGCCGATCACCTGTCGGTCGTCGGCACCCGTCGCCCGTCGGGGGCGGGCCGGCGCGCGGCGTTCGAGGTCGGATTCCAGGCGGCACGGCGGGGCGCGACCGTAGTGTCGGGGCTTGCGCGCGGCGTCGACACGGAGGCTCACAGGGGTTGCGTGGCCGCCGGCGGCCGCACGGTGGCCGTCCTGGGAACCGGCGTCGACACGATCTACCCGGCTTCGAGCGCATCGGTGGCGCGTTCCCTGATCGCCGCCGAAGGCCTTCTCCTCTCCGAGTACCCGCTGGGCACGCAGCCGCGCCGGCATCATTTCCCGAGCCGGAACCGGATCATCAGCGGCCTGTCGACCACGCTCGTCGTGATCCAGGCGCCGGAGGGATCCGGAGCGCTGATCACGGCCGACCATGCTCTCGATCAGGGCCGGGAGGTGGTGGTGCATGCCGCCGGCCTGGGTGACGCGCAGTGTTCAGCCGGCAGCGACGCACTGGCGGCCGACGGCGCTCACGTCATCGAAACCGCCGCCGGCGCGCGTGCACGGGTTTCGGGCCCGGTCAGGGGTGATGCCGGCGTGGGCAAGAGGCTTTCGCGGTCGCTGCAGGCAGAGCTGACCGGCGCGTCGTCCTGCTACGGGGGTGATGATGGTTGACACCTTCGTCGCCTATCTCAACGCCGTCCGGCACAGTTCCCCCGCCACCGTCGCTGCGTATCGGCGGGAGGTGGAGCGGTTTCTCCGCTCTACCGGCACCGAGGATCCCCGTTCGGTCCAGCCCGCTGCCGTACGCCGTTATCTCGCCACGCTCGCGCAGGAGGGCTTGGGCCCACGGTCGGTGAATCGGGCGATGAGTGCAATCCGCTCCTTCTATCGATTCCTGCGGCGTTATGACGCCGACACTCCGGATCCCACCGCGGGTCTGCGCGGCCTGCGCGCCGATTCGCGGTTGCCCGTCTTCCTGTTCGAGGACGAGGCCGCGGCCGTGTTGGACTCCGCGGCCGTGTTGGACTCCGCGGCCGTGTTGGACTCCGCGGCCGTGTTGGACCCCGCGGCCGAGTCGCCGGGGACGGGAGACGGCCTGACGGCCGTGCGGGACGCGGCGCTGCTGGAGTTCCTGTACGCGACCGGTTGCCGCGTCGCGGAGGCAGCGGCACTGCGGCTCGAGGACGTTCAGCTCGAAGCGGGTACCGCCCGGGTGACCGGCAAGGGCGGCAAGCAGCGGATGGTCTACCTGACGGAGTCGGCGGCCCGCTCGCTGCGAACGTACCTGCGCGACCGGTTCGCCGCGAACCCCGAGTCGCGGTCGGTGCCCGCGGTCTTTCTCAACCGGCGGGGCGGCGCCCTCAGCGACCGCGGCATGCGCCTTGCGGTAAGCCGCTACCGCCACCAGGTCGGCAAGCCGGTCTCGCCGCACACCTTCCGGCACAGCTTCGCGACGCACCTGCTCAACGGCGGCGCCGACATCCGTACGGTGCAGGAGCTGCTTGGCCACGCCAGCCTGTCCACCACCCAGGTCTATACCCACACCAGCGTGGACCGGCTCCGTGACGTTTATGCCGTCGCCCACCCCCACGCCCGGCGGGCCCGCCCGGGAACCGCGACGTGACCGCACGCGACGGGTGGGCGCACGCCACCACCGTGGTCGCCGTCCGCCGCGACGGCACGCTGGCACTGGCGGCCGACGGTCAGGTGTCCCTGGAGGCGACCGTGGTGAAGAGCACCGCGCGCAAGGTGCGAACGCTGATGGGCGGCAGGATCGCGGTCGGCTTCGCCGGCGGCACGGCGGACGCCTTCACGCTGTTCGAACGCTTCGAGGCGAAGGTGAAGGAGTTCGGCGGGGACTTGATGCGTGCGTCGGTGGAGCTGGCAAAGGAGTGGCGCTCCGATCGGGTTCTGCGGCGGTTGGAGGCGTTGCTGGTCGCAGGGGACGCGCACGCCACGTTTCTGATCACCGGCAACGGCGACGTGGTGGAGCCGGATCACCCTGTTGTGGGGATCGGTTCGGGAGGCGCATACGCCGCCGCTGCGGCGCGTGCCTACCTGGACGCCTCGGATCTCCCGGCTCGAGAGATAGCCCAGCGCGCGATGGCGATCGCGGCCGACATCTGCGTGTATACGAACGATCGGATCGTCATCGAGGAGGTTTCGCCCAAGTCCGATTCGCCCAAGTCCGATTCGCCCAAGTCCGATTCGCCCAAGGAGAGGGTCGATGACCGTTGATCTGGACCAGTTGACGCCGGCGCAGATCGTCGAGCAGCTCGATCGCTACATCGTCGGTCAGCACAGGGCCAAGCGGGCAGTCGCCATCGCGCTGCGCAACCGGATGCGCAGGCGCAGGCTGCCGAGCGAGTTGCGCGACGAGGTTTCCCCCAAGAACATCGTCATGATCGGGCCGACCGGCGTCGGCAAGACCGAGATCGCACGACGGCTGGCCAAGCTGTGCGGCGCGCCGTTTCTGAAAGTGGAGGCCACCAAGTACACGGAAGTCGGCTATGTCGGTCGCGACGTGGAGTCCATGATCCGCGACCTGACCTCCGTGGCCGTGGCAATGGTCAAGGCGGAACAGCAGGCAGGCGTCCAGGAAGAGGCGGAACGCCGGGTCGAGGACCACCTGCTGGAGCTGCTGCTGCCGGGGCCAGGAGGCGGGCCGGAGCCAGCGGCCGCCGCTCCCGCCGCCGACGCGGCCAAGCCCGAAGCCGGGAACAGCACCGCGGACAAGCTTCGTGAGAAACTGCGGGCGGGCGACCTGGACGACCGGCCGGTGGAGGTCACCGTCAGCGCCCAGCAGTCGCCCAACGTGTCCATCCTGTCCGGGCAGGGAGTCGAGGAGATGGACCTCAACTTCAGCAACTTCTCCAACCTGTTGGGCGGCAAGGCCACCAAGAAGAAGAAGGCGTCGATCAAGCGAGCGCGGCAGATGCTGTTGAACGAAGAGATCGACCGGCTGGTGGACATGGACCGGGTTTCGGAGTTGGCGGTCGAACGTGTACAGGAGATGGGGATCATCTTCCTGGACGAGCTGGACAAGATCGCGTCACGCGAGGGCCGCAACGGCGTGGACGTCTCGAGGGAGGGCGTGCAGCGGGACATCCTTCCGATCGTCGAGGGCAGCAAGGTCAATACGCGACACGGCGTGGTTGACACCACGCACGTGCTGTTCATCGCCGCCGGCGCGTTTCACATGTCCAAGCCATCGGATCTGATCCCGGAGCTCCAGGGCCGTTTCCCGATTCGCGTCGAGTTGCAGCAGCTGTCCCGTGAGGACTTCGAACGGATCCTCACGCAGCCGGAGAACGCCCTGATCAAGCAGTACACGGCGTTGCTCGGGACCGAGGGAGTGGAACTCGAATTCACTCCGGAAGCGATCGTGCGCATCTCCGAAGTCGCGAACGAGGTGAACTCCAGCACCGAGAATATCGGAGCGCGAAGGCTGCACACGATTCTGGAGCACATCCTCGAGGAGGTGTCGTTCCACGCACCCGACGCAAAGGGGCAGAAGATTACGGTGACCGACCAGTACGTGGACGAACGGCTGGCCGGCATCATCGAGGATCGTGACCTGACGCGCTTCATCCTGTAGCAGGACTCCCATTCCACCTGGCGCACGTTGACGGCCCACCCGTCCCGGGTTAGGGTCGGGGCTCGTTTCGGCGTCACTGGGAGGGGACACTGAATGACGATCGACCGCGGTCCGCGGCGGCGTCCGCACTCCGGGCCGCACTCTGCCTGCTGTTCTCTGCCCGACTGCGCGCGCCCCGCGTGCTGCCGCGCCGCTCCGGTACGGCAGCGCGCCGGTGGATCGAGGCGCAGATGCACCGCTTGGCGGTGTGGCGTGCCCTGATGTATACATGCTAACATGGCGACAGGCTCAATGGCTTGGGAGATCGATGACGACGGCAGCGAAGCTCGGCGGCGGCCCGCGCGGAGTGGAGCGCTCGTGATCAAGGCGAATCCGCGCTGGCAGGAGATGCCGGAGAACGACCTGTGGAACCGCTATCGAAAGCAGCGGGACCCGTCCATCCGGGAGTACTTCGTGCATCAGTACGCGCCGCTGGTGAAGTACGTGGCGGGACGGGTCGCGATCGGAATGCCGAGCGCTGTCGATTTCGACGACCTGGTGCAGTGCGGGATGTTCGGGTTGTTCGACGCCATCAGCAAGTTCGATCCCACCAAGCACGTCAAGTTCAAGACGTACGCGGTGACCCGTATTCGCGGCGCGATCTTCGACGAGCTGCGTGCGATCGACTGGGTGCCGCGGTCGGTGCGTCAGAAGGCGCGGGAAGTGGAGGACACGGTCCGCGAACTGGAGGCCGGCCTGGGACGGGCGGCGACCGACGAGGAGATCGCAGGAGGCATGGGTGTCAGCGTTCAGGAATTCCAGCGGGTTCTGGTCCGGATCGCCGGCACCGCGGTCGTATCGCTGAACGATGTCTGGCACGGCGGTGAGGACGAGGATCGCGTGTCGATCGAGGACAACATCGAGTCGCCGACGGAGTCCGGGCCCGCGACCATCGCCGAGAAGGAAGAGATGAGGCGGGTGATCGTGGAGGCGATCAGGGAGTTGCCGGAGAACGAGCAGCAGGTCCTTGCGCTGTACTACTACGAGGAGTTGACCCTCAAGGAGATCGGGCAGGTGCTGGAGGTGACCGAGTCACGCGTGTCGCAGCTTCACACCAAGGCCCGATTGCGCCTGCGGACCAAGCTCACGAACGTCAAGCGCGGCATCTGAGGCCGCGGGGCGCCCCGGAAGGCGCCAAGCCCTCACCGCAGGGTGAGGCGCACCTCCAGACCGTCGCTGATCGGTGTTCCCGGCGGCGGACTCTGCCCGCGTACGAAGCCGTTGCCGATCAGTTGCACGCGCAACCGGCTGTCGCTCAGCAGGGGCAGCAGACTGCGCTTCGGGAGCCCCCGATAGTCGCCGATCGCCGCTTCCTGTATCACCGGAGCGGCTGGCGTTTGCCGCGTGATGGCACCCTGGTACCGCACGCGCGGTGATTCGGCGCTCGACAGCGACAGGTACGGCATGAGGAAGGCGGCGGCTTCCGCGAACAGCGGAGCCGCGATCAGGCCGCCGTATCGGGAAGGCCCTCGCGGATTGTGAATTGCGACGTAGAAGATCACCTGCGGGTTCTCGGTCGGCGCAATGGCCAGGAACGACGCGATCACCGCGTCGTCGGAATAGGATCCCGTGTTCTCGTCAAGTATCTCCGCGGTGCCGGTCTTGCCGGAGACCCGAAGGCCGGGAACGCGGGCCAGCACGGCCGTGCCCCCGGGCTCGGTCGCGCCTTCCATCATGGCAAGCATGGTGCGGGCGACCGCGGGTCTCACGACCCGGCGCACCGGTTCGGGCAGAAAGTCCTTGACGGTGGTGCCGTCGGCGCCGACCACCCGCCGTACGATCCGCGGCCGCATCATCACTCCGTCGTTGGCGATGGCGCTGGCGGCGCGCATGATCTGCACCGCCGACACCGCCACTTCCTGACCCATCGTCACGGTCGGCTTGGAGCGCAGCGACCACCGCTCGACGTCGTGGAAGATGCCGGCGGTCTCACCGGAGAAGGGAAGGTCGACCGCGGAGCCGAATCCGAATGCGTTGAGCGCGGCATGGAAGCTCCCGTCGTCGATCCGGTCGGAGGCGTAGCCGGCACCCGCGTTGCACGAATACCTGATGATGTCCGCGGTAGTGATCGTGCCGTGTTTCTTCAGGTCCGCGATCCGGATGGTGCCGCCGCCCGGCGTTTGGCGTGTGTAGTAGCCGCCACAATAGAAGGTATCGGTCGGCGTTACCGCACCGCTCTCCAGCAAGGACGCAATCGAGAACACTTTGAACACGGACCCGGGTTCGTACGCGACCGCGACGGGACGGTTGATGCGGGTCTGCGCCGAGCTCGTGCCGATCGAGTTCGGGTCGTAGCGCGGCGATGCCGCATAGGCCAGCAACTCCCCGGTCTGCGGCACCATGACCAGGATCGTTACCCACTGGGCCCGGTGCTCGGTACGCGCACGAACCGCGATCTGCTCCATCGCGTATTGCACGTTCACGTCGATGGTGAGCACCACCTGGTGGCCGCGCACGAGTTGTTCTCCTGGCTGGACGACGGCCGGCGACAGCACGTGATCGAAGGTGTTCTCGATCCCGTCAAGTCCGACGTCGTCGACACCCACGAAGCCGAGCACATGGCTGGCAAGTTCCTGCTCGGGGTAGGTGCGCCCGAACTCGGCTTGCAGCGACACGCCGCGCAGTTCGCCGGCCTGCAGATGCGTGCGCAGCTGCGCCGACTCGGTCGGCGTGATCTTGCGCTTGAGATACGCGAAGTGGGGCCGGCCCCGGAGCCGCTGTTCCAGCCGCGACCGGTCGAGGTCCAGCACTTCGCTCAGCGTGGCCGCGGCTGCCGCAGGGTCGGTTACGTCCGGGGTCCAGACCGAAACCGAGTCGAAACGCGTTGCGATCGCCAGCAGCCGCCCGTTGCGGTCCAGTATGGGCCCGCGTTCGACGTCGGAAACCTGCACGGCGGCGCGCGGATCCGGCAACGGCTGGACGACCATCAGCCAGACGAACCGAGCCGCGATCGCCACGGCAAGAACGCCCAGGCCCACGATCACCGTCCACATGCGGTAGCGTTCGCGCGCTTCCAACATCGGTGCCGTGCGGGTCCCCGGAAAATGTAATAGGTGGCGCGGGATGTGTCGATACAGAGGACGATGGTACGTGCACTCCACGCGCAAAGAGTCGCCGCACCCGATCGCGCTCGTGCCGCGTTCGTCCGCGAGTTGAAGAGGCAGAGCGCCGCCAGCCTCCGTCCGCGCCATTCGCGGTTCGATGAACCGTTCGACTTCAGCCCCGGCCGGGCCGCGCAGTTGACGGTCGTCCCGGCCGGCGTGTCGGAAGCAGCCGACCGCGCGCGCGCCGCATCGCTGCGGTCCCTGTGGCGGCGCGGGCTGTTCGACCGGTTGCAGAGCCGCCTGCGCGGCAGGTTCCGGGTGATCGTGAACGTGGCGGTGGCCGTCGCCGCAGCGGTGATACCCGCCGGTCTGGTGATCGCCGCCGCCCGACCTCAGGCGCCGCCGACGGTGCCCGGGCCTGCCGACAGTCTCATTCACCGTGACGTGGCGCCGGCTGACTCGAGCTCGGCGGAGGCCGCGTGGGATGCGGTTCCCGATCTGTCGCTCCGCTCGTATCTGGTCCGGGCGGACGATTCACTCTCGGAGATCGCGCACCGCTTCGGAATCGACCTCGACACCCTGATCAGCTTCAACGCCATCCGCGACGTGAGCGATCTGCAGGAGGGCGCGGAACTGACGATACCGAACGCGTCAGGGCTCTCCTATTCGGTGCGTTCAGGTGACACGCTCAGCGACATCGCCGCCCGGCACGGTGTGCGCCTGACGGAGTTGATGGAGTGGAATGACCTGCCGTCGTCCGCGCTCGGCGTGGGGCAGAAGCTGTTCATTCCGGGCGCTTCGTTGCCGATGAACGCACGGAACGCCGTCCTCGGCAGGCTGTTCCTCAAACCCGTGCCCGGACGGGTCGTCACGCCCTTCGGTGACCACCCCGATCCGGTCACGGGCATCCGCCGCTTCCATGACGGGATCGACATCGAGCATGCGGCCGGAACCCCGGTCGCCGCCTCCATGGCGGGGCGGGTGGGCCGCGTGGGAGTCAACGGCACCTACGGACGGTACCTGGTGCTGGTGCATGCCGACGGCTACCAGACCCTGTACGCGCGTCTGTCACAGGCGCATGTGGTGGCAGGCGCACTGGTGGCCCAGAGCCAGGTTATCGGCACGATGGGCGCACCGGGAGACAGCACGAGCAGCCACCTGCACTTCGCGATCTTCAAGGCTGGCCAGCCTGTTGACCCGAGCCGCTATCTGCACTAGCATGATGCGCGCTCGTGGAGGGGCGCGCTGATCGAATCCTGCCGGTAGGCATCGTGATCCTGTCGGTGATCCTCATTGCTGCCCAGTCCGGCGGCTGGTACCTGACGAAGAAGGCCACCCTCGAACGGGACTACCTACATCTGCCGGAACGATGGTTCGAGGTTCTGCACGAGCCTCGCGTCATTCCCGCGGCCGTCCTGCCCGCAGGCGGCGCAGCTTCGGCGGCCTGGCCGCTGCCCATCGCCACCATGCGCTACGTGGCGCAGCCGGGCGACAACATGACCCACATCAAGAATCGGTTCGGGCTGACGCTGGACACGCTGTCAAGCGTCAACCGCGACGCCGGTTCCGGCGTCCACAACGTCAAGATCGGTGAGGTCTTCACGATTCCGAACCAGGACGGACTCTTTCTGAAGGTGGAGAGCAGGGATCACCTGGAGACCGTGGCAGGCGATCACGGGCTGGCCGGCAGCGACGTGCTGGCCGCCAATCCCGGCTTCGACGCCCAGTCTGTGAGCGGTGAGCTGTTCTTCCCCGGCGCCCAGAACTCCGGGTTCGAGCGCCTGCTGAGGATGGGTCTGGGGTTCAGCCGGCCACTGTACGGAGGCTGGGTGAGCTCACCGTTCGGGATGCGCGTACATCCCTTCAGCGGCAAGTGGCGCATGCACCGCGGCGTCGACATCGCTGCGCCGCACGGGACCCCGGTGCAGGCGGCCGCGGACGGTCGCGTCGAGCGGGTGGCACGCGACGGCGTCCTGGGGAGATACGTCGTGATCGACCATGGAGCGCGCTCCTACCAGTCGCTGTACGCGCATCTCTCCTCCGTCCACGTCAACGTTGGAGAGCTGGTCTCCACCGGCAACACGATCGGCCGCGTCGGTTCGACCGGCCAGTCCACCGGCCCCCATCTCCACTTCGAGCTGTGGAGCCGGCGGCAGCCGATCGACCCGGCCTCGCAGGTGCCCGGCCTCTAGCGCCCCGGGGGGGGGGGGCGGGGCGGCCCGCCCCCGCCCGGCCCCCCCCCCCCGAGGGGGGGGGGGGCGGGCCCCCCCGCCGGGGGGCCCGCGCGGGGGGGGCGGGGGGGTTTGGGGGGGCGGC
>JAPPKD010000354.1:32230-49499 GCA_028820215.1 Spirochaetaceae bacterium
CGGCGCCCGCGCCCCCCCCCCCCCCCCCCCCGGCGCGCCCGCCCCCCCCCCCCCGCCCCCCCGCCCGCGCCCCCCCCCGCCCCCCCCCCGGCCCAGCCCCTCCTTTGGCTCGGAGCGCATCGGTTCCCGATGCGTTCCTCGCCGGATACTGGTAGCCCCGGCGCCCTTGGCGCCGTTTGCATAGGCGGAGCGGTCAGACCACGGGCGTCGCTTGGCCCATGGCCCACGGGTCGATGCAGGTCAGGCTGACGGATCCGCGGGCGAGCACGTCGATGTCGGTCCCTTCCGCGGGGTCGCGGATGGCGGCGGCCCCCACGTGGCGCAGCACGTCTCCGTGGCGCTCGAAGCAGGAGCCGTAGCGCGCGCGCTCCAACGCGCACGGGACCAGCCGCCAGTCGGCGGCCAGCCTCGCCGGAACGTTCACGCTCCAGGTGACGGGACGTTCGGTCCGGCGTTCGCCGGGCGGACGAACTTGCGCCATCAGGTCGGCCAGCAGCGTGGGCAGCAGGTCATCGAGCCGCGCGACGGCGTCTCCCAACTCCGTTCCCGGATCCGCCGGTGCGCGGGCGGCCCAGCGGCCGAATCCTGCCGGGGTGAGTTGCTGCGAGAGGGCGACCGCCGGGATGAGCGCGATGTTGGCTTCCAGGCAGGCGCCGATGGTGCCGGACGAGGCCGCGTAGGAGACGCCGGTGTTCTCACCGGCGTTCACGCCGGACAGGACCAGGTCGGGTGTGCGCGGACCGAGCAGATGGCAGCCGGCGTTGACGCAGTCGGCCGGCGTGCCTCCCAGGGTGAAACCGGTCACGGCGTGACCGGCTCGATCCCGGTGGTCATGGCGTACCAGCGGCAGGTCGGCGTAGCGGGTCATCGCCTTCGCCGTCCAACTCCGCTCAGAGGCGGGCAGGACCACCGTGACGGCTCCAAGCGAGGCAGCGGCTCTGACCAGCGGGGCCACGAACGGCGACTCGGGGCCGTCGTCGTTGGTCACCAGAATGTTTACGCCGTCAGTGTGCATGCCGTCCGTGTCCATGGTGTCGGGAGCTTCGAACGAAGGCTGGTCAGCGTCCGTGGCAGAATTTGAACTTCTTGCCGCTTCCGCAGTAGCAGGGCTCGTTGCGTCCGAGCTTCCGCTCCGCCTGCGGCGTGGAAGGTCCCGGCAGTGCCGGTCCCGCGCCGGCGGGAGATGCGACCGCGGCAGCCGATCCGACCGGCGTGGCCCGCCGGCTGGGCGCACGGCGGGCGGGCATCGCCGAGGCTCCTTCCGCGTCGCCCTGCTGCATCGCTGCGAATTGTCCCAGCTCGCGATGCATGGTCGCCATGCCCTGCGGCTGCGGTCTGCGCGCCGGCCGGCCGGCGCCCGCCGTGCCGTTTCCGGTCCGGATCGTGACTCGGAAGATCTTCTCCGCAATGGTGTTGCGGATGCCGGCGAGCATCTCGTCGAAGATCTGAAAACCCTCGAGCTTGTACTCCAGCAAGGGGTTCTTCTGGCTGTAGGTGCGCAGGTACACCGCGTCGCGCAGTGCGTCGAGATTCTCCAGGTGATCCTGCCACCGGGCGTCGATGAGACGCAGATACTCGTAGCGGATGAACAGATTGAAGTTGGCCGTTCCGACCAGATCCGCCTTCTCGGCAAGATGGGCGCCCATCGCGGCCACCACCCGGTCGCGCACCTCGCCGCCGCGCAGATCGGCCAGCGCCGCCTCCCCGTCCGGCATGGCGAATCCGAACCGGGAGCGCAACGCGGAGAGCGTCCCGGCTACCGAGTACTCGGCGCCGCCGGTCAACTCATCGACCGCCGCCGTGGCGGTCTCCCGTACCCGGCCGAGCAGATCGTCATCCGCCATGATCTCGTCGCGCTTTCCGTAGATGTACTTGCGCTGCTCGTTGAGCACGTTGTCGAAGTCCAACAGGTGCTTGCGCAGTTCGAAGTTCCGCTCCTCGACCCGCTTCTGCGCGCGGGCGATCGACTTGTTCAGCCACGGATGGGCCAGGGGCTCCCCGTCCTTCATGCCCACCTTCGACATCATGCTCCGCAGGTTTTCACCGAACAGGCGCATCAGGTCGTCGTCCAGCGAGATATAGAAACGGGACGATCCGGGGTCGCCCTGACGCCCGGAGCGGCCGCGGAGCTGGTTGTCGATCCGGCGCGACTCGTGGCGCTCGGTGCCGAGCACGTGCAATCCGCCGGCGCCGCGGACCGTGTCGTAGCGGTGGCGCCAGTCATCGAGCTCGCGTTCGTAGATGGTCCTGAACCGCTCCTCGTCACCGGCGGCGTCGCCGGTCCCATCGCCGTTGTCGGCAGCATGGCGCCGGCGGGCGGCATACTCCGGGTTGCCGCCGAGCTTGATGTCGGTGCCGCGTCCGGCCATGTTGGTGGCGATCGTCACCGCACCCTTGGCACCCGCCTGCGCGATGATCAGCGCCTCCCTGTCGTGCGCCTTGGCATTGAGCACTTCGTGCTCGACCCCGCGACTCCGCAGCAGCTTCGAGAGCTGCTCGGACTTCTCGATGGAGACGGTGCCGACCAGCACCGGCTGCCCCGCCTCCTGGCAGGCGGCCAGCTCGTCCCCGATCGCGGCCATCTTGTCCTGCTCGTTGAGGAAGATCACGTCGTCGTGGTCGGCCCGGACCAGCGGGCGGTTGGTGGGTATGACCACCACGTCCAGACCGTAGATGTTGCCGAACTCCGTCGCCTCGGTATCGGCCGTACCGGTCATGCCGGACAGCTTGTCGTAGAGCTTGAAGTAGTTCTGAAACGAGATGGAGGCGAGCGTCCGGTTGCGCTTGAGGATCGGGATCCGCTCCTTCGCCTCGATCGCCTGGTGCAGGCCGTCCGAGTAGCGTCGGCCGTGCAGAATGCGGCCGGTGAACTCGTCGACGATCTGCACGGTGCCGTCCTCGACCACGTAGTCCACATCCCGTTGGAACAACCGGTGGGCGCGCAGCGCCTGGGTCAGGTAATGGATGTACTCGAAGTTCTCGTCGTCTACCAGCGACCCCCGGATCAGGCGCTTGCCGCGCAACAGGCCTTCGGCCGCGGCGATCCCTTCGTCGGTGAACGATATGCGCTTGCCCTTCTCGTCCAGCTTGTAGTGGCCGATCGGCTCCTCGGGGTAGTCGTCGGTCTCCGGATCCTTCGCACACTCCCGGAACCCGCCGACCAGCCGGTCGACCTGCGCGAAACGCTCGGTGTCGTCTTCGGCCGCCCCGGAGATGATCAGCGGCGTGCGCGCCTCGTCGATCAGGATCGAGTCGATTTCGTCCACGATGCAGTACCGGTGACCGCGCTGTACACGAGCTTCGGAGTCCCAGCGCATGTTGTCGCGCAGATAGTCGAATCCCAACTCGTTGTTGGTGCCGTAGGTGATGTCGCACGCGTAGGCTTCCGTGCGCTCGCGCATTTCCATGCGCGACAGGACCACCCCCACGCTCAGGCCCAGGAAGCGATGCACGCGGCCCATCCACTCGGCGTCGCGTTCGGCCAGGTAGTCGTTGACCGTGACGACGTGCACGCCGTCGCCGGACAGCGCGTTCAGATAGGCTGCGGGGACGCTTGCCAGGGTCTTTCCCTCACCGGTCTTCATCTCGACGATCGCGCCGCGGTCCAGGATGATGCCGCCCATGAGCTGGACGTCGAAGGTGCGCTCGCCGAGTTGCCTGCGCGCGGCCTCCCGCGCCAGGGCGAACGCCTCCGGCAGGATCTGGTCGCGCGCTTCGCCCGACCGGAGCCGCTTCTTCAGCTTGTCCGTCCACGCCGGAAAGTCGGTTTCGGAAAGCGCGACCATCCGCGACTCCAGCTCGTTGATCCGGTTCACGAGCGGAACCAGGGCCTTCAGATCACGGTTGGACTTTGAGCCGAGTACGCGGGACAGGAAACCCCGCATAGTGCGAGTGTATCGACGGCTGGAAGCCACGGTCAAGGAGCCGGACGGGCGCGCGGGTGGAATCGGTCGTACGGCACGTCTGCTGGTTGCGGCGCTGGCCGTGGCGCTGTCGGCGGCAGGATGTGCCGAACGGACAGCGCCGGTGACGCGCCAGGAGCTGTTCAGCCTGTCGGTGGGACCGCTGGAAGACCAGGTACACATTTCCCCCGGCTACGAGCAGGCGGGCGTCTGGCTCTCTCTGCACGATGGTCTGTTCCACGTGGTCAACGCGCCGGTACGCAAGGTGATGCGGTTCTCCTCGTTCGGAGACCTGCTGTTGCTGCTGTACGACCCGCGCTTGAACCCGATGCCGGTGGGGCTCGCCGAGGCGGGAACGGACACCGTCACCACCCGCCTCGCGCGCAGCCTGCAACTGGGCCCGTTGGGGCGGGTCGCGGTCGATTCGCAGGGGACGATATACGTCCAGGAGCGCCTCGCGACCGGCGATTGGCAGACGGAGGACGGGATCACGCGCAGCCACGTTGTGCGCCGGTTCGACCGAACGGGCGGCGACCTGGGCTATCTGGGTCGGGAGGGAGTGGGCGGCAGTCCGTTCGGCCGGGTGCACCGCCTGCTGGTGACCGAGCGCGACGAACCGTTCGTCGTCACGCGAGACGGCGACTCGTGGCAGGCGTTCTGGTTCGATTCCCAGGGGATGTTGCGGTTCCGGCGCGGGCTTTCGGTCCGTGATCTCCGCAGCGCGGACGATGTCCCGCCCACCGTGGAGATCGAGTCCGTGCTGGCCGACGGACGCGGGCCGCCGCATCTGCTGGTTGAGACGGTCACGCTGCCCGGCGGGCAGGCCGACATCTGGCGGGTGACCGGTGACGAGGACCCGGAGCGGGCGTTCGCGGCGCCGCACGCACCGCATGCACCGTTCCGCCTGGTCGGCAGCGCCGGCGGGCGGCTGTTCTTCGCCTCGCACGGCGGCGGCGAGTCCGTCAGCGCGGGGGGCCGTCGCGTGCCACTGACCATCACCGATGGGGAGGGACGGCCCCTGGCGCAGGTCGAGCTATCCCTGCAAGATCCGGCCCTGCAGTTCTCGGAACTGCAGGTGGCGACAGATGGCGTACTGTACGGTGCCCGGATCGGGCCGGAACGAGTGGATTTCTTCTGGTGGAGAACCGACCTCCTGATGCAGCGGCGCTGACGGCCGCCGACGCGGGCGCGCTGCACCCGGTGGACGAACCGGGCATATACCGCCTGGTCGACTCGGCGCAGATGTCGGCGATCGACCGCGAGGCATCCGAGCGCTTCCGGATCCCGTCGCCGATCCTGATGGAAAACGCCGGGCTCAAGGCGCTGGAGGCGATGCAGCGGCGTATCTGGCGCCGGCCCGTTCCCGAAGAACCGGTCGCGATCGTATCGGGGCGCGGCAACAATGGGGGGGACGCGCTGGTCGTCGCCCGCCAGCTTCACGCCATCGGCGCGCGGCACATCACGGTGCTTCTCAGCCACGGCGAACCCGCGGATGGAAGCCAATGTGCGGCCAACCTCGCCATCTGCCGGGCGCTTGGCATCACCGTGCTCGACGCGGCGGAGGCAACGCTCTCCTGCGGATGGGTGATCGACGGAATGGCCGGCACGGGACAGCGCGGGGCACTGCGCGGGCCGGCGGCGGCGCTGGCCGAACGGATCAACGGCAGCGCGGCGCGAGTCATCGCCCTTGATGCGCCGAGCGGAGTGGGGGACCGGTTCACGGCCGACATGCCCGCCGTCCACGCCGACTGGACGCTCGCGCTTGAGCTTCCGAAGAGGGCGCTCTACCTGCCGGCCGCCCGGCCCGCATGCGGGAGCATCATCGTCGTGCCGATCGGGTTTCCCGCCGCGCTCACCGATCCGGCCGCCGGGAACGCCCGGTTGCTCGGCCCCGCTGCGCTGGCGCCCATGCTGCCGTCCGTGCCGGCGGACGCGCACAAGGGGACACGCGGGCACGTGGCGGTCCTTGCCGGCTCCGCCGGGACGGCGGGCGCCGCGCGCCTGGCTGCCACCGCCGCTGCCTGCAGCCGAGCAGGCCTGGTGACGCTGCACGCCGATGCCGACACCTACCCGGTGCAAGCCGGCGCGCTTACCTCGGTGATGGTCGTTCCCTGGTCGGAAACGGCGGAACCAGGCGAGCTCGCCCGGCGTTTCGACAGCCTGGTGGTCGGTCCCGGGTGGGGGACCGGGCCGGCCCGCGCGGTGTGGCTGCAGCGGTTGCTCGTCAAGCGGTGCCGCGGCGTGCTGGATGCCGACGCGACCACGCTGCTCGCACGTGCCGGCGGGCCGGGGCGACTGTCCGGCCGCTGGGTGTTGACGCCCCATCCGGGCGAGCTGGCCCGGCTGCTCGGCGCCACCGTCGCCGAGGCGCTGGCAGATCCCGCCGCGGCCGCTGCCGACGTGGCTGAGCGGTTCGGCGCGGTCGTCGTGCTGAAAGGGCACGTGACCTACATCGCCGCTCCGGACGGCGGTGACGCGGCGGGCGTTGGCACAGAGCCGCCTCTGAGCGTCGTGGACGGCATGCAGCCGTGGCTGGCGACCGGCGGTTCCGGAGATGTGCTGGCCGGCGTCATCGGCGCGCTGCTTGCCGGCGGCAGGATTGGCCCCTACCAGGCAGCCTGCGCAGGGGTGCTGATCCACGCCGCGGCGGCTCGACACCTGTACCGCGAGCGGGGCTGGTTTCTGGCGGAGGACCTGCCGGCGTCGGTGTCGCGCGTGGTAGCCGGCCGTGACGATCTCGGATAACGATAGCCGCAGGTCGCACGTCGCCACCAAATAGAAGCAGCGTTTCGTTGTTGACCTGACGCTAACCGGGCGCTTACCCTGTCGGGGTGCATATCTACCTGTTGTCGGTGTTGAGCACCATCGCCGCCGGCGCGACGCTGGCGGCCGATTATCTGGTCGAGCGGATACCCGTTCTGGAGCCTTTGCGGCGTTTCGCGGCAAGCAGCCGCGCCAAGGGCACTCTGGGCGCGATCGCCCTGGTGATCGGGTTCGTGAAGCTCTTCTGGCGCGCTCCGGGTGAGGTGATCATCGTCGGCGACTTCCTGCCGTCGATTGCCGGCATGCTGCTGGGAGCCATGCTCATAATCGATCGCTACCAGGAACGGCGCTTGCCCGGAGGCGGTGTCGAGCAGGTTGCCGGCGACGAACCGGGCGACGGTGACGCAACCGAGTCGTCGGACTCGGGCCCCACCGGCATCGCCAGGATCGACGAAACGCTGAAGCCGTACCGGACTCCGCTGGGCCTTGGCGGTATCGCCGTCGGCGTCATCCACTTCCTGCTGGCAAGCGTGCTGTTCCTGTAAGCGGCACTGTTCCTGTAAGCGGCAACGGTACCGGTAACGGACGTCCACTGAAGAGGGCGGCGCAACGGGTCAGGTCGCCGGGCTCCCTTCCCCTGCCCTGACTGCATCAGTCTCCGTCCGCCTGCTTGGCGCGGGCGATCACGTCCTCGGCCACCTTGCCGGAGATCGGCGAGTAGTGGCTGAAGGTCATCTCGAAGGACGCGGTGCCGGAGGTCATCGACTTGAGGTCGATGGAGTAGCGCAGCATCTCCGACTGCGGGACCTGCGCACGGGTCTCCTGCAGGGACCCTGTCGGCTCCTGTCCCAGCACCCGTCCACGCCGTGAGCTCAGGTCGGAGAGAATGTCACCCAGGTACTGATCGTCGCTCAACACGACCAGCTCGACAACCGGCTCCAGCAGCACGGGCTTGGCCTGTGCCAGGGCCGCCTTGGTCGCTTCCCGGGCGGCAAGCTTGAAGGCCAGCTCGGAGGAATCGACCGAGTGCTCCCTGCCGTCCACCACCTTCGCCTCCACGTCCACGACCGGGTAGCCGGCAAGGACGCCGGACTCCAGCGCCTCGAGGACGCCCTTTTCAACCCCCGGGATGTAGCCCCGCGAGATGGCACCACCCACGATGCCGTTCTCGAAACGGAACTTCTCACCTCGTGGCAGCGGCTTGATCTCCAGAGAAACCTTGGCGTACTGCCCGTGTCCGCCAGTCTGTTTCTTGTGCTGGTAATCGGCATCGGCCGGCCGGTTGATCGTCTCCCGGTACGCGACGCGAGGCAGTTCGGTCTCCACCTCGATCTTGTGGCTGTCGCGGATCCGCCCCAAGACCACGGCCAGGTGCAACTCCCCCATCGCCGCGACCACGGTTTCGCGCGTCTCCCCGTCGTAACGGACGCGGAAGGTCGGATCGGAGTCCGCCGTCCTGCCGATGATCTCCGACAGCTTGTCTTCGTCCTGCTTGGAAGCCGTTCGCAGTGAGAGCGCGTGTACCGGTTGCGGGAAGTCCGGCGGCACATAGGTGACGGTTGCCTCCGGGGCGTGCAGCGTGTCGCTGGTGGCAACATCGGTGAGCTTGTTCAGGACGCCGATGTCCCCGGCAGCCAGCTCCTGCACGTCTTCGAGCTTCTCGCCCTGGCGGGTGCTCAGCTTGTTCAGCCGAATCTTGGTGCCGGTGCGCGCGCAGATCAGGTCGGCATCGGAGCGAAGGCCGCCGGTGATGACCTTCACGAACGACAAGCGGCCGGCGTATTGATCGACGCTGGTCTTCAGCACCAGCGCGGAGGCGGGACCGGAGGGGTCGATCGTGCACGGAGTGACCTCGCCCGTGCCGTCGGCCTGCACGGTCGCGCCCGCCGGTGACGGCACCGTGCGCACGATCGCGTCCAGCAGCGGCGTGATTCCCACGTCGTGCAGCGCGGAACCGGCCAGCACCGGAAATACCTGACCGGCGGCGACCGCCGTCGTCAGGCCCCGGGTGATCTCCTCGTCGGTCAGCACCTCGTCCTCGAGGTACTTCTCCATCAGTGCGTCGTCGCCTTCCGCGGCGGCTTCCATCAGCTCCAGCCGCCGCTCCTCTACCGCATCGCTCAACGCGTCCGGCACCGGAGCGTCGCCGCCCGAGCGCAACATCGCGCGCTGGCCGACGGCGTCCACGACGCCCTCGAACGAGTTCCCGGCCCCGATCGGGACGCTCAGCGGTGCGAACACCCCGCCGAACGACTCGCCCAGGTTCTCGAGCACGGCGTCGAAGTCGGCATGCTCCTTGTCCATGCCGTTGACGAAGATGATGCGGGGCGTCCCGTCCCGTTCGAGGCGGCGCCACAGCTTTGCCGTTTCGATCTGCACGCCGACGTCTGCGCCGACCACGACGACCGCGCACTCGGCGGCGCCAAGCGCCGCCACCACCTCGCCGATGAAGTCGCCGGAACCCGGCGAGTCGACCAGGTTGACTTTCCGGCCGTCCCAGTCGATGTGGGAGAAGGCGCTGTAGATCGAGATCTGGCGGGCGATCTCTTCCTCCGTGCAGTCGCTGACGGACTTTCCGGGGTCGAACTTGGGAACCACGCCGCCGTGGACGAGGATCTGTTCCATCAGCGTGGTCTTTCCCGTGCCGCTGTGGCCTACCAGGGCGACATTGCGAATTCGGTCTGTAGGGACGCTCATAACGGTGATGCTCCGGGCTGGACTCTGAACGGCGACGCTATGCAGGCGGTATTGCGCTGTCAAGCGGCGTGCGCGCGGCGCGGTGAGGGGCGGGCCCGCGACGCCTCAATTCCCGCGCGCCGGCGCGTAGTGGGCGAACGCCATCGTGTAGGCGGCGCGGCCCTGGGTCGCGCTGCGCAGATCGGTGGTGTACCCGAACATGGCCCCCAGCGGTACCTTGGCGCTGACCCGTTCCGCGGCGTGGCCGGACTCCACCGTGTCGATGGCCCCGCCGCG
This sequence comes from Spirochaetaceae bacterium, assembly GCA_028820215.1. The sequence goes on from JAPPKD010000354.1 coordinate 41,869, forward strand.
CATCTGCAGACCGCCGAGCACCTCGCCGACGAACTCCTTCGGGGTGGTGACGTCCACGCTCATCACAGGCTCCAACAGGATCGGCGCCGCCTTCCGGCAGCAGCTCACGAAGCCGCTCGCCGCCGCGGCCTCGAATGCGAACTCGCTGGCGCGTTCCTGGTCGTACGCACAGTCGGCCAGCTCGACGGCGACATCGACCAGGGGGTACCCGAATCCCGGGCCGGATGAGAAGCCTGCCTCGATGCCGCGTGAGATCGCCGCGGACAGCGCCTCCGGAAGGCCCGCGGCAGCCGGGACCGGCCCGGGATCGAAGGTGCACTCGCCGCCCCGGCTGCGTGGCGAGACGCGCAGGCTCAAGGCCGCGTAGTGGGCACGGCCGCCGATCTCGCGTTCGAACTCTTCGCGGTGCTCGACCGCAGCGGAGACCGACTCCCGGAAAGAGACCTGTGGCTTGCCGACTCTGGCGTCGATGCCGGTGCGCTCCGCGATCTGCCGCATCAGCACCTCGAGATGCAGCTCGCCCATGCCGGAGACAAGGAGCTGGCCGGTCTCATCGTTCTCCTCCACCGCGAACGTCGGGTCTTCGAGCCGCAGCGCCTCCAGCGAGTCGAGCAGAGCGGCGGCGTCGGATGCGGAGTGCGGCTCCACGGCCACCGATACCACCGGCAGCGGGAAGCGCATGCGTTCCAAGAGCCCGGTTGGCTGTGCGGCGTCTCCTGCCTGGTTGCCGCGCTGCTTGCTGGTCACCGTGTCGCCGGTGCGGGCGAACTTCAGTCCCACCGCCACGGCAATTTCGCCGGCGCTCACCGAATCGATCTGTTCGCGCCTGTTGGCGTGCATGCGCAGCAGGCGCTGAATGCGCTCGGTGCGGCCCTGGCTGAGGTTCAGGAGCCGGTCGCCGCGGCGGAAGGTCCCCGAGTAGACGCGGAGATAGCTCAAGGGCCCGGACTCGCGGTCGTTCTGCAGTTTGAAGGCGAGCGCGAGCGGCTGCCCCTTCGCCGACCGGGCGAGCAGCGGCTGGTCGGCGGCACTCCCGTCCCGGTCGAGGAGTTGGAGAGCGGGGAGCTCGTCCGGTGCCGGCAGATACCAGACGATCGCATCCAGCAACGGCTGGATACCGATGTTGCGCCGCGCCGCTCCGGCGAGCACGGGAACGATCCGGCCCGAAGCCACCGCCGCGCGGACCGCCTCTCGCAGCAGTGGGACCGGCAGCTCGCGGCCCTCCAGGTACCGCTCGGCGATCTCGTCCGACCCGTCGGCGAGCGCGTCGACGAGCAGGTCGCGGCGCGGCCCCACCTCCGGGTCCGCGGGATCGGCCGCGCGGCGCTGCATCGCGGTACCGTCGTCGCTCCAGGAGATCCGCTCCATCGTGATCAGGTCGACGATCCCGCGCAGCTCGCGGTCTTCGCCCCACGGCACCTGCAGCGCGACCGGCTCGGCGGAGAGCAGACTGCGCATCTGCTGCAGTACCCCATCGAACGATGCGCCGGCGCGGTCCAGCTTGTTGACGAAGGCGATGCGGGCGACCGAATGGCGATCCGCCTGGTGCCACACCGTCTCCGACTGCGGCTCGACCCCTTCCACGGCGGAGAAGATCGCCACCGCGCCGTCGAGCACGCGCAGCGAACGCTCCACCTCGGCGGTGAAGTCGACGTGTCCGGGGGTGTCGATGAGGTTGATCTGATGGTCGGCCCAGAAACAGGTGATGGCCGCCGAGGTGATGCTGATGCCGCGTTCCTGCTCCTGCGGCATCCAGTCCGTGGTCGCCTCGCCGTCGTCGACCTCGCCGATGCGGTGGGTGCGCCCCGTGAAAAAGAGCATTCGCTCCGTGGTCGTGGTCTTGCCGGCATCGATGTGCGAGATGATTCCTACGTTGCGGATAGGCGGCATGGCGTTTCCCGTGGCGGTCTTCCTGACCCCGCGGCATGGTACGACAAAGGCGGCCGTCGCGTAGCGGCTCGCTTCAGCTCCCGAATCGTCCCAGCAGCGCGGCCATGCGGCGGGAACCGTCCCGCCCCGACGCCCGCTCGGCCCGGAAGGAGAACAGTGCCGGCGAGCACGCCGTGCAGTCGTCGTACACGGTGACGCTGGCGACACCCGCTCGGCACAGCAGAGCGATGTTGGCCGCGCGCAGGTCGATGCGGCCCGCTCCGCCTGCCACGTCGGCCGTATCCGCTCCGAACCGCTCGCGGAAGCGGCGCGCCCGCTCCGCCGGCACGTCGTAGCAGCACGGACCGATGCCGGGACCGATGACCGCATCATAGGCGTCGGTACGGCGGCCGAAGCGGCGTTCCAGGCAGGTGAACGCATCGTCGACGATGCCGGTGCCGCGCCATCCGGAGTGCAGCAGGGCCGGGAACCGGCGGTCGCGCGGGATCAGGAAGATCGGCAGGCAGTCGGCGACGGTCACGCACAGCACGTCGTTCGGCGTTCCGGCGATCACGCCGTCGGCCGGACGCGCGGCGTCGCGGGAACCCCCGCCGGCAACCATCACGCAGCGCGTATGCCGTTGCACGACGCGGCGGATTCGCTCGGGGCTGACACCGAGCGCCTCGCAGGTCCGTCGCCATGTGGCCGGATCGCTCATGTCGCCGGCTGCCGCGGTGGTCAGGACGGCGCGCAACGGTACCGGAGCTGCCAGGTGGACGATCGGCGCGGCCGGCTCCACGTGCTCGAGGAGCCGCCGGAAGAGCCGGGCGGCCGGCTCCTTCAGCTCGTGCGAACCAGTCGCCAGGCTGCCGGCATCAGCAGGGCGGCGATGGCCAGCTTTGCGAGATCGCCGACGATGAAGGGCGTGAGACCCCACTGCAGGATCGGGTTGTCCCAGCCGGCGACGCTCCCGAGCCACAGCAGCCCCGGGACGTAGATGACGACGTTGCCGATCAGCATCGCCGCCGCGGCCAGCGGAACGCTGCGGTCCCACCCCGCCTCGGCCAGCAGGCCGATCACCAGCGTTGCCAGCAGGAAGCCGAGCAGGTAGCCGCCGGTGGTGCCGACCATGTAGGCGAGCCCGATTCCCTTCTCCGGAGTGCCGGCGAACACCGGCAACCCCACGGCTCCCTCCACCAGATAGAGAAGCACGGTAAGTCCGCCCAGACGCCAGCCCGCCGCCATGCCGATGACCAGGATCACCAGGGTCTGCAGGGTCATCGGTACCGGCACCATGGGCACCTTGATCTTGGACGAGACCGCGATCAGCAGGCTCCCGACCAGCGCCAGAAACAGGACGCGGAACACGTTGGCGGCCCACGTGCCCGAACCGGAGGCGCTCCCGGCCGGCGGCCACAGGCGATCGATCAGGGTGTGTGGATGTGACCGTTCGACCATCGCCGGGAGTCTATGGGGCGGCCGGAGCACCGTGCAAGGGGTGTCCCGTCCCGCCACCACGGCGTGCCGTTTGACGCGGTCGCGGGCCGTCCCTATGGTGCCCGTTCGGGTGGAGTCGCGGCCGCGGGGCGTTTGACGCCGTAGCGGGGCGCCCCTACTGTGCCCGTTCACCGGAAACAGAAGATGTCACTTCGCGTTCGTTACGCCCCGTCGCCGACCGGGCTGCACCACATCGGCGGCGCTCGCACCGCCCTGTTCGCCTACCTGCTGGCGCGTTCCGCCGGCGGGACCTTCATCCTGCGCATCGAGGACACCGATCGCGCCCGCTTCGATCCGGCCGCGCTGGAAGACATCTACGACACCCTCGGCTGGCTGGGACTGCACTGGGACGAGGGGCCGAAGGTGGGCGGACCCCATGGACCGTACGTGCAGTCGGAGCGGGTCGAGCGCCACCGGGCGGTGGCCGAACGGCTGGTGGATACCGGACATGCGTATCGCTGCTACTGCGATCCCGCGCGCCTGGCGCGGGTGCGCGAGGCCGGCAGCGGGTACGACCGCCGCTGCCGCAACCTGTCCGCGGTCGAGCGCCGGCAGCACGAAGATCGTGGGACACCCTCGGTCGTGCGGTTCAAGGTGCCGCTGGACGGCGCAACGCGCTACGAGGATGACCTGCTTGGCTCCATCGAGCGCCGCAACAGCGACATCAATCCCGATCCCGTGCTGCTGAAGTCCGACGGCTACCCCACGTACCACCTGGCAGCCATCACCGACGATCACGACATGCGCGTCAGCCACATCCTGCGTGCCCAGGAATGGGTCTCCTCGGCGCCGCTGCACGTGCTGATCTTCCGGGCATGCGGATGGGAGCCGCCGCGGTACGCCCACCTGCCGGTCGTCAACGGACCGGACGGAAAGAAGCTGAGCAAGCGCCACGGGGCGATGAGCGTCGCCGAATTCCGCGACCAGGGCTACCTGCCGGAGGCGCTGGTCAACTACATGGCCCTGCTCGGCTGGTCGCTGGACGGGGAGCGCGAGCTGTTCACCCTGCGGGAGCTGGAACAGGCCTTCAGTCTGGAGCGGCTGCACGCCTCCCCCGCGGTGTTCGACGCCGACAAGCTGCGCTGGATGAACGGCACCTACATCCGAGCCCTGCCGCCCGAAGAACTGGCCGGGCGGCTTGCGCCGTGGCTCGCCACGTCGGGCGCGGCCGACCCGGAGCGGGTGGCGCGGCCGGTCGCCGAGCTGGTCCGCGAGCGCCTGACCGTGCTCGGCGACACGATACCCATGGCGGGGTTTCTGTTCGCCACGAAGCTGGACTACGATGGCGGCGCGCTCGTGCCGAAGCGGCTGGACGGGGCGCGGACGGCGCGGGTGCTCGAGCGGGCGCTCGGCCTGGTCGACGCGGCATGCGGCCCGGATGAAGCCCCGGCCGAACAGGCGTTCCGCACCGCTGCCGATGAGCTCGGCGTCAAGTTCGGCGACCTGATGATGCCGGTGCGGGTGGCGATCACCGGCGCGCGGGTGTCGCCGCCGCTGTTCGGCAGCATGCGGATTCTGGGTGCGGAGACCTGCCGGGACCGGCTTCGCGCCGCCCTGGTCAAGCTGGACGAACAAACGCCCGACTCGTAACGGGAAGGAACATGACGCGCACGACACTCGATCAACTGGTATCGCTCTGCAAGCGGCGGGGGTTCGTCTACCCGTCGAGCGACATTTACGGCGGCCTCGCCTCCGCGTGGGACTACGGACCGCTCGGCGTGCAGCTCAAGAACAACCTGCGCGACCGCTGGTGGCGGACCATGACGCGTGGCGAGCTGCCGGTCGTCGGCCTGGACGCGGCCATCCTCATGCACCCGCGCGTGTGGGAGGCCTCCGGTCACACCAGCGCCTTCAACGATCCGCTGGTGGACTGCCGCAACTGCAAGGCGCGGTTCCGCGCCGACCACCTCGAGGACCCGGCCGGCCGCTGCCCGCAGTGCGGGAAGGCGGAGCTGACCGAGGCGCGCCAGTTCAACATGATGATGCGCACCACGCTGGGTCCGGTGGAGGACGGCGGTGCCGACGTCTACCTGCGCCCGGAGACCGCGCAGGGCGCCTACGTCAACTTCAAGAACGTGGTGCAGTCCGGACGCGTCAAGGTGCCGTTCGGGATCGCCCAGGTCGGCAAGGCGTTCCGCAACGAGATCACGACCAAGAGCTTCATCTTCCGCACGTGCGAGTTCGAGCAGATGGAGATGCAGTTCTTCGTGCATCCGAATGAGGACGAGCGCTGGTTCGAGCACTGGCGGGAAGCGCGCTTCCGCTACTACACCGACCTGGGCATCGAGCCGTCCCGGCTGCGGCTGCGGCCGCACGGGCCGGACGAGATCGCCCATTACGCGAAGGTCGCCGTGGACATCGAATACGACTTCCCGATGGGGTGGCAGGAGCTGGAGGGGATCCACAATCGCACCGACTTCGACCTGCGCCGGCACGCCGAGCTGTCGGGCAAGGATCTGACCTACCTCGACGACGGCAGCTCCGGGGGCACGCAGGGTGAGCGGTTCGTCCCGTACGTGATCGAGACCGCGGTGGGGCTGACCCGCACCGTGCTGGCGGTGCTGGCCGACGCCTACGACGAGGACGAGGTGGAAGGGGAGAAGCGTACGGTGATGCGCTTTCACCCGGCGATCGCTCCGATCACGGTGGCGGTGTTCCCGCTGCTCAAGAAGGACGGGCTGGCCGAGCTGGCCCGCGAGGTGGCCGCCGACCTGCGCGCCGACCATGACACCTTCTACGACCAGGGCGGCGCCATCGGCCGGCGCTACCGCCGCCAGGACGAGATCGGCACGCCGTACTGCGTCACGGTCGACCACCAGAGCAGGGACGACGGAACGGTGACCGTGCGGCTGCGCGACTCGATGGAACAGATCCGTGTCCATCGCGACGCGCTGCGCGGGCAGCTCGCCGAGCTGACGGCCGGCTACTCCCGCGCGGACGGCTCCTGATGGACGTGCTGGCCACCCTGACCCGGCGCGGGCTGATCAAGCAGACCACGGATGCGGCGGCGCTTTCCAAGCTGCTGGAGCGCGATCGGGTCACGTTCTACCTCGGCATCGACCCCACCGGGCCCAGCCTGCACGCCGGCCACCTGGTCGGTCTGCTTGCCATGGCGCATTTGCAGCGCGCCGGACACAAGCCGGTGCTGCTGATCGGCGGCGCCACCGCCCGCGTGGGCGATCCGTCGGACAAGGACGACATGCGGCCGTTGCTGCCGGTGGAGACCGTCGTTCGCAACGCCGAGCTGATGCAGCGGCAGGTGGGCCGCATCATCGACCTCGGCCAGACCACCGTGGTCGACAACGCCACCTGGCTCGCCGAGCTTGGCTACCTGGACTTCCTGCGCGAGATCGGCCCCCGCTTCTCCGTGAACCGGATGCTCGGCTTCGAGACCTACCGCCGCCGCCTGGAGACCGGCCTCTCCTTCCTGGAATTCAACTACCTGCTGCTGCAGGCGTACGACTTCCTGGAGCTGCACCGCCGCCACGGATGCCTGCTGCAGATCGGCGGCGATGACCAATGGGCGAACATCCTGGCCGGCGTCGACCTGATCCGCCGCGTGGAGCGGGTCGAGGCGCACGCCCTGACCTGGCCGCTGGTTACGACCGCGGACGGCAAGAAGATGGGCAAGACGGCCGCGGGCGCGCTGTTCCTGGACCCGGAGCTGGTTACGCCGTACCAGTTCTACCAGTACTGGATCAACGTCCCGGACGCCGACGTCGGCACGCTGCTGGCGCTGCTTACGCTGCTGCCGGACGCCGAGGTGGAGAAGCTTGGCGGCCTGCGCGACCGTGCGGTGCTCGCGGCCAAGGAGCGGCTGGCGATGGAGCTGACCACCCTCGTGCACGGCGCCAAGGAGGCAGAGCGCGCCCGCCAGGCCAGCCGGGCGCTGTTCGCCGGCAGCGGAAGCGACAGCGGCGCCATCCCGAGCTCGCCGCTGGACGCGGCGGAAATGGGGTCCGGCGTCACGCTGGTCGAGTTGCTGGTGCGGGGCGGACTCGCGTCCAGCCGTTCCGACGCCCGTCGGCTGATCTCGCAAGGGGGCGCCTACCTCAACGGGCGGCAGTGGACGGACATGGACCGGCCGGTCGCGGCGACGGACGTCTCGGACGGGCAACTCGTCGTGCGCGCCGGCAAGAAGCGGCACCATCGATTCGTGATCGGGAGTGGTTCCTGAAGGCCCTGGGCCGCCGTCCGGGCATCTTCCAGGCCGAGCCAATTGCGGTGTTCCAAGTGCAATGATGGCAATGAGATATAGGAGGGGG
>JAPPKD010000380.1 GCA_028820215.1 Spirochaetaceae bacterium
CAGCAAAGCGGGAATCTCAGCCTTTTTCCACCACCAGATCGCGGGCACTGACAGCCGGGCGCGACCGGCATGCTGCAACTGCGCGCATCGCTGAAGAGCCGCCGCTTCCGCAACGATCACGAGGCCCTGCTCCCCCTCTCTCCTGCTCAGGAGAACGAACGAATGGCTGCCTGACCTGTCACGCTGACGGAATGCACCCGAGACGGAGAGACGGAGGGGTGGGTTGACAGTCAATGGATCACACTTTAACTAGGCCCATCGGGACTGTCCGAAGAACCGGGTTTCTGGGGGGAGGCTAACGATGGACGTGATTCGCCGGGCCATCGTCTCCGCGCGGTTCTCCCCTCTTGTCGTGGCGCTCTGCTGTGCGCTCGCCAACGGCGCGGGCGCGGAGCCGATCACGCTTCGGCTTCATACATTCAACTCACCCCAGTCGATCGCCGTCCGACTGTTTCTGCAACCATGGGCCGAGGAGATTGAGGAGCGAACCGAGGGCCGGGTCGAGGTGCAGGTGTTCCCGGCGATGCAGCTCGGCGGCAGGCCGTCGGATCTCTACGGGCAAGCGCGGGACGGCGTGGTCGACATCGTCTGGACACTGCCCGGCTACTCGCCGGGGCGGTTTCCACTGACCGAGGCGTTCGAGCTCCCCTTCGTCTGCGGGGATGCGGAGGCGACCAGTCAGGCGTTCCACGAGTTCTACCGGATGTGGCTGCAGGGTGAGTACGACGATACTCATCCCCTGGTGTTTCACTCGGCAGCGCCCGGCCACATCCACACTGCCGACCGGGAGGTGCGCACGCTGAAGGACCTCGAAGGCCTGAAGATCCGTGCCCCTTCGCGGATCAGCGCGGCGATGTTGGAGGCGCTTGGCGCCGTGCCGGTCGGCATGCCCGTCCCGGAGGTCTACGAGGCGCTCTCGCGGGGCGTGGTGGAAGGCGCACTGATCCCATGGACCATCATGCGGCCCTTCCGCCTGCATGAAGTGACCCGGAACCACACCGAGGCTGCCTTCTCCTGCGCCTTGTTCCTGATGACCATGAACAAGGCGCGCTACGATGGATTGCCGGCGGAGATCCGTAGGATCATCGACGAGACGACGGGAATGGACCTGGCCAGGCGACTGGGGCGCCTGTGGCAGGACGACGAGCAGCCGGGCCGTGCCATCGCGTTTGAACGGGGCCATTCGATCGTTCCGCTCTCGGAAGCGGAGCGCGAGCGTTGGCGGACCGTCCTGCAGCCGGTGACCGACGGCTGGGTGGAGAAGGTCGACGCCATGGGACACGACGGCGCGGCCATGCTCGCCGATGCACGACGCCTGGTCGCCGAGTACGGCGATGACCTCCAGCGGTAGGCCGGGAGAGGACCAGGCGTCGGGCCATCAGGTGGGAGCGCGCCTGGAGCGGCTGGCCGCAAAGGTTTCGATCGCCGGCGGCCTGCTGATGTTCGGCGTCGTGTTGATGACCGTGATCAGCGTGCTCGGGCGCTATCTCTTCAACGCCCCGATCCCCGGCGATTACGAGCTCACTGAGCTCGCCTGCGGCATCGCGGTGTTCGCCTTCTTCCCGTACTGCCACGCCAGGAACGGCAACATCGTGGTGGAGTTCTTCACCGGCAGACTGAGTCCGCGTCACAAGACGGCGCTGGGCACTGTGCACAGCGTCGCCTTCACGCTGGTTGCCGGCTTGGTCACGTGGCGCCTGCTCGTCGGCGGCGTGCGCAAGCTGCAGGACGGCGAGACGACGCTGTTCCTGGGCATTCCGCTCCATTGGGCCTACTTCGCCGCGCTGCTTGGAGCCGGATTGCTGACCGCGATTTGCGTCATGGTGGTCTTCCGCCACGTTCACGCCCTGAGGCGAGACGGTCGACGCTCCTGGGTATGATGGCCAGGCTGTTTCTCGGCGTGGTCTGACCATGACCGAAATGGGATTCGCCGGACTACTGTTCGGCGCCTGCCTGCTGCTGATCGCGTTGCGGATGCCCGTCGCGATCGCAATGTTCGTGGTCGGCGGCATCGGTTTCGCGTCGCTCGCGGGATGGCCGGCGTTTCTCAACCTGATCAACACCACTCCGTTCAGCCGGGCGTCGGGCTACACGCTCTCGGTGCTGCCGTTGTTCCTGCTGATGGGCCAGTTCGCTTCCCGAGCGGGGCTCAGCCGTTCGCTGTTCGACTCGGCCCGCGCCTGGGTGGGGCACCGCCGCGGCGGGCTGGCCATCTCGTCCGTTTACGGGTGCGCGGCGTTCGGCTCCATCTGCGGCTCGTCGTTTGCAACCGCGGCAACGATGGCTTCGGTGGCGCTGCCCGAGATGAAGCGGCACGGGTATTCGGGGGCGCTGGCTACCGGGGCGCTGGCCGCCGGCGGTACGCTCGGCATTCTGATCCCTCCCTCGGTGATCTTGGTGATCTACGCGGTCATCACCGAGCAGTCGATCGGCAAGCTGTTCCTGGCCGCCCTGATCCCCGGCGTCATCTCGACGCTCGGTTATGCTGCCGCGATCAGCGCTTATGTTCGGATCTTCCCCAAGTCCGGCCCCGTCGTTCCGGCCCTGCCGTTCCGCGAGCGCGTACGCAGCCTGGGCGCGGTGTTGCCGGTCGTAGCGATTTTTCTGGTGGTCCTTGGCGGCATCTATCTCGGCATATTCACCCCGACCGAGGGAGCCGCGATCGGGGCGGCGTCCACCGCCTTGTTGGCGATCGCGCTTGGGCGGTTGAGCTGGGAGGGCTTCGCGTCGAGCATACTGGAGACTGCGCAGACCACTGCGGCGATTTTCCTGATCCTGATCGGCGCCGAGATCTACAACGGCTTCCTCGCGTTGTCCCAGCTCCCGGTCGGACTGTCCGCCGCGCTCGCGTCATCGGGGCTGGCGCCGATGTCTATCATGATCGGCATCTTGCTCATCTACATGCTGCTCGGCTGCGTGATGGACAGTTTGGCCATGATCCTGTTGACCGTACCGGTGTTCTTTCCCCTGGTTACGGGCCTCGAATTCGGCCTTACGGAACCGGAGATCGCAATCTGGTTCGGTATCCTGACGCTGATCGTCGTCGAGATCGGGCTGATCACCCCGCCGATCGGCCTCAACGTCTACGTGATCAACTCGCTGGCCGACGGCGTCTCGCTCGGAGAGTCGTTCCGGGGCATCTTCCCGTTCCTGTTGGTCGATTTCGCCCGCGTCGCCATGCTCCTGGCCGTGCCCGTGACGTGCCTCTGGCTGCCGAGACTGGTCTGAACGGCAATGGAGAATAGTTCCGGGGACCGCCGCCATCCCGACGCGAAAATCCCGGGTCCGCTCAGCGTGGGCCTGGCCCTGCAGATCGCCTGCCTGGTGCTGCCCGGCGCCGTGATGATTCCGACGGTCGTCTTCCGGGCCGCCGGCCAGCCCGAAGACGTCCTGCTGTGGGCCGTGTTCGCGTCGGTGGCGGCCTGCGGGGCGACCGCGATGCTCCAGGCTCGGCGGATCGGCCGGTTCGGCGCCGGCTACATCCTGGCGATCGGAACGTCAGGGGCCGCCATCGCGGTCAGCATCGCCGCCATCGCGGCGGGCGGCCCGGCGCTGCTCGCGACCCTGGTCGTGATCCTCGCCCTGGTCCAGTTCGTGTTCTCTACGCGCCTCTCGCTGTTCCGGCGCATCCTGACGCCGACCGTCACGGGGACGGTCCTGATGCTCACGCCGGTCACGGTCATGCCGGTCATGTTCGAGCAATTGAAGAACGTGCCGGGCGGCACGCCGCCGCTGGCCGCGACGCTCTGCGCCCTGACGACCCTGGTCGTCATAGCCGGCATCACGCTGGCGGCGAAGGAACGGGTGCGCCTGTGGGCGCCGGTCATCGGCATCGTCGCGGGCTCGATCGTCGGAGGCATGTTCGGTCTCTATGACGCGGACCGCATCGTCCGCGCTTCGTGGATCGGCATTCCGAGGCCGGCATGGTCGGCCCTCGACCTGCGCTTCGGGGCCGACTTCTGGGCGCTGCTTCCCGCGTTCGTGTTCATCGCCCTGGTCTGCACGATTCAGACTATCAGCGGCGCCGTTGCCATCCAGCGCGTGTCGTGGGCCGAGAGCCGGGCGGTGGACTTCCGGGCGGTGCAGGGCGCGGTGGCTGCCGACGGAGTGGGCAACCTGCTGTCCGGCCTGGCGGGCACGATGCCGCTCGGCTTCCGGCCGACCGGCGCGTCGATGGTCGAGATCACCGGGATCAGCTCTCGCCGCATCGGACTCGCGCTCGGGGCGGTGCTGATCGTGCTGGCGTTCGTTCCCAAGGCGCTTGCCGTGATCCTGGCGATACCCGGTCCGGTCATCACGGCGTTCGTCACCGTCACCATGGCGACGATCTTCATCATCGGCATGAAGATGATCACGCAGGACGGAGTCGACTATCGCAAGGGCCTGATTGCCGGGATCTCGTTCTGGATCGGCGTGGGCTTTCAGAGCGGCGCGATCATTCCGGAGCATGTCTGGGAGTTTGCGAACGCTCTGTTGAAGAACGGGATGCTGACCGGAGGCATCGCGGCGATCGTCATGACCGCGTTCGTGGAGCTGGCGAAGTCGCGCCGCCGCCGGCTGGAGGTGGCGCTCGATCCCTCCGCCCTGCGCGAGATCCGGGAGTTCATCGGCGCATTCGCATTGCGCAGGGGCTGGGACGCACAGATGGTGGATCGCCTCGACGCCGTCTGCGAAGAGACGCTGCTGACGCTCGAGCAACAGGACGAGCCGGGTACGGACGGCGGACGCCGGCGGCTGCACCTCACGGCGCGCGCTGAGGACGGCGGAGCGGTCCTGGAGTTCGTCGCCTCGAAAGGAGAGGAGAACATCGAGGACCGCATCGCGCTGCTGGGCGAGGCCAGCGCCGGAGCGTCGATCGAGCGGGAGGTCTCGCTGCGGCTGTTGCGCCACCTCGCCTCCTCGGTCCGCCATCAGCAGTACCATGACACGGAGATCGTGACCGTCCGCGTGGAGCCTCCGGGGGCACGGATGCCCCGCGGGATGTAGAGGCCGTTCGCGCCGTCATGCATGCGGTCATCGAAATGGCAGAACGCCCATTGACGGAACGCTATGAGGAGCCTAGCGTAGTCGAAGGAATCCATCCAAGGGACAGGGAGAAAACAGATGTACGTTGTCGCTTTCGTCACACACAAGCCGGGCCGGGTACAGGCAGGCAGCGAGCTTCAGGGCGCATTCATCGACTATCTGCGCAATCATCCCGGTCATCCCGGAGTTGTCGTACACAACGCTGGTCCGACGCTCGCCGACGACGCGAAGACCATCGTCGGCTTGCTGTTGATCGCCGAAGCGCCTTCCCTGGAGGCTGCGCGCGCTTTCCTGGCTGACAGCCCCTACGGCAAGGCGGACATCTTCGCCGACACTCAGTTCCGGCCTTGGGACTGGAGGACGGGCCGTCCCGGATAGCGCCCGACGGCGAACACGCTTCGGTCACCGAGCCGGACCTGTTCCCGGAATCAGTCCATCACGCCCCGTCCGCCACACCTCGCACCGCGAATCCGACTGCTCGCGCTGCCGTCCCCAACTGCCCGTCGTGGGTGAGGAACTCGTCGATCCGGCGGTTGCGGCGCTCATGGACGGCGAGCGCACTTGTCAGGTGAATGGCATCCAAGGTTCCGACGACCGTCGGGTAGGACTGGCTGGCGCGGGTCAGGAGCGCACCTGAAACCCGGATCCGATAGACGGACCTCCAGAACGTGGCGAACCGCTCATGGACGAAGACACGTTCGTGATCGTCCAGGTCACCGCCGAGGCGGAGCCGGTCGATGGTGCGGTGAAACTCGACCCGGCAGATCTCGCTGGTGTAGGCGGCATGCCACCTTCCCCACTCTGCGACTGACGGGTCCTGGTTGAGCAACCAGCTCAGCACCACCGAGGTGTCGAGATAGACGGTCATCGCCGCCTGCGGTCGGTCAGTAGCGCGGCCACCCCGGGAATCGCTCGGTCGGACGGCAACCGGTCGAGCCGGGCAAGGGTCTCGGGCGACTCGGTCGGCTCTTCGATGTGCACCTCCTCCTCGACGGCCGGCTCTTGGACGGCCGGCACCAGCCTGGCGACACTCTGGCGGTAGGAGGTGACATCGATGGTCGCTCCCGCCCGCACCATTGCGAGGTACCGGCCGAGCCGCGATTTCAGTTCCGCGGTGCTGACCTGAATCATGGCCACATCATGGTCAAGCCATGGGCAACAATTCAAGCTCGCCTGGCGCGGTCCGCTTCAGCATCGTGCGCGTCGCAAACGAGAAGACGGTGCGCTTGGACGTCGAGGAGGCGCTCAGTGTTCCCGGAGCAGCGGGGTATCGATCAACATTGCAGCAGCGAGACCGCTCCCGGTTGACGAGGTAAGGGATATTCCTTACAGTGCCGTCGAAACCAGGGAGGAGTGTCGATCATGTCGATCATCCACGAAGTCGCCACGATGACCGCGAAAGGCCAGATCACGGTGCCTAAGCCGATCCGCCAGGCACTCGGCGCCGACGCCGGAACCAAGGTGACGTTCGAACTGCACGGAAACGGACAAATCAGTGTGAGCCGCGCTGACGCCGAGCACGAAGACCCAGCCATCGGAGCATTTCTCGACCTGCTCGAACGCGACATCAAGGCCGGACGCCTGATCGAGCAACTGCCCGACGGTCTGGCACGGACAGTGCTGGAAGACACGGAACTCGACGTCGATCTCCATGAGCCTATCGAGGGCGACGTGGATCTGTAGTACGGGGTACTAGTCGGAACTTCCAGAGGAAGATCGTTGATAAGCTCTGTGGTGGGCTTGAAATAGGAG
>JAPPKD010000353.1 GCA_028820215.1 Spirochaetaceae bacterium
TCGTCCCTCCGACCCGAATCGGCCGACAGAGACCCCTACAGCGCAATTTCCTCACGGCCTCGATGGATCGACTCGGAGTCTGATACTATAGTACTACTCAATGGGTGCCCTGTCCGGCCGGTTCGTGGTGCGGGTGTCTCCGCGGCTGCACGGCTCCTTGCGGGAGCGGGCTGGTCGGCTGGGTGTGTCACTGAACGAGTTGTGCCGTGGCGCACTTGCGGCTGCGGTCGACGTGGAACCCGTCGGCACCATGACTGAGCCGGCGTTGCCGGACCACGGGATGCTGGCCCGGATCACCGAGTCCTATCGGCCGGACATTGTCGGGGTGATCCTGTTCGGTTCCCGTGCGCAGGGCACCGCGAGGCCGGACTCCGACTGGGATCTCGTGCTGGTCATGACTCCGGCGACAGCGCTCTCACGCGATCTGTACCGGACTTGGGATGAGTGCATCGATCGCGGCACGCGGGATCCGGTGATGAGTCCGCACTTCATCCATCTGCCACCTGCGGACGGCGGCGGATCGCTGTGGTTGGAGGCGGCGCTGCACGGACAGGTGCTCTGGCAGCGCGACGCCGGCCTGACGCGCCGTCTGGCGGGCGCCCGGGAGCGGATAGCGGCGGGGCAGGTGCGCCGGCGCGTCGCCTATGGAACCCCGTACTGGGTGCACGGGGAGCCTGATGTACAACCCTGATCTCACCAGCGACTACCTGCAGCGCGCCGCCAGCAGGCTCAAGGCGATCGAGGTACTGCTGGCGGAATCGAGTTGGGCGGATGTCGTGCGCGAGTCACAGGAGGTGGTCGAGATCTGTCTCAAAGCGCTGCTTCGCCACGTCCGCATCGAGGTTCCGCGCCTGCACGACGTGAGTCCCGTGCTCGAGGACAACCGCGATCGCCTGCCGGCGGCGGCGCTGTCGCACCTGGATCGACTGAGCGACGTGTCGCGTTCGCTGCGGCGTGACCGCGAGCTGGCATTCTACGGGAGCGAGGATCTGACGCCGAACGCGTTCTATCGTCAGGAGGATGCGGAGAAGGCATTGCAGGATGCTGCATTCGTGCGTCTCACCGTGCTGGACGCGGTGCAGGAACCGGATCCATAGCTCCTTGCCTCGCTTCCGTCCGACTACGTTTCGCAGGGCTCCTCGGATCGGCTGATCCACATGCGCGTGAGCCGTGACAGATCGCCGACGGCTCCGGCGCCGTCGGCCACGAATCGCGTGACCCGTCCGTAACGCAGGTCGAGGTACTCGTGCGCCATCAGGTTGCGCAGCGCTGCCAGCGGCTGCAGGCGTCCTGACAACGCCGCGAAGTCGGGCAGAGTCTCCAGCTCGGCGAGGATCTGACCATACGTGTAGGGAATAGGACGCTGAGTGGACGACAGCACGATCTTGCCGATGTCGATCGCGGCGTTGATCAGGATCTCCACCCAGCGGTCGAGATTGCGCCGCAGGTCGCGGTCGGATCGATAGCGATGCTGCGTGACTCCCCGGAATCGCTCGCGATCCTCCATCTCCGTGTCGATGAAGTCGGCGATCCGTTCGAGCCGACTGCGATCAACCGGCGAGAGCGAGCGGCTGCGGTCGCGGATCGCCCGGTACTCGCGCTCGGTCTGCAGGAAGTCGATTGCCACCGAGGTGACTGCGAGGAAGTACCGCGAGTAGAAGGCTCCATCTCGCATCAGGACGACACGTCCGGACGTAAGCGCTGCGGCGCACACCGTCGCCGGAGCCCGGTTCAGGACCAGCAACTCCACGTTGCGCTGCGTCGCTCGCTCCAGGGCGATCTGGATCTCGGTCTCCCGGTCGATCTCCCGCTCCTGCTCGATCTCGAGCCGGCCGGCCGATGCGCCGTACACCGCCACGTCGAGGTCGGAGTCAGGCCTCAGCCGTCCGGCGGCGGCCGACCCGAACAGAACGGCAAAGGTCAGGTGTGAGAAGCGCTCCAGTTCAGCGCCGACCGCCGCGACGAACTCATCGGCTGCCGACATCGGATCCATCGGGGAACACCGGGCGGGGCGGAGCGCCGGTCATGCCAGCCGCTCCCACCGGGCGGGATCGATGGCGCCGGTCACCGGCCGGCCCGCGAAGAAGTCCTCCAGCGCGGCTACCGTGGCATCGCCGATGCGGCGGTGGCCGTAGCGGCCGTGGCCGGCCACGTGCGGCGTGAGGATCACGTTGGGCATCGCGCGCAGCGGACTGTCGGCGGGCGGGGGCTCGGGAGTCGTGACGTCGAGCGCCACCCGGATCCGGCCGGTGGACGCCTCCCGGATCAGGGCGTCGTGGTCGATCAGGCTTCCCCGCGCGGTGTTGACCAGCACGGCGCCATCGCGCAACAGGCGGAGCTGCTCGGTGCCGACCATGCGGTCGGTCTCCGGGATGCTCGGCGCGTGCAGGGACACGATGTTCGAGCGGGCGAACAGGTCGTCCAGCTCCGCTTTCTCGACTTCCATTCTTTCCGCTCCCTCCGCGGTCAGAAACGGGTCGTAGACCAGAATCCGCACCGCGAACGGTCGCAGCACCCGGATGACCTCGCGGCCGACGTCGCTGGCGCCGACGATGCCGACGGTCGCGCCGGTCAGGTACTGCTCACCCACCGGGATCGCAGGCGTTCGCCAGCCGCCCGTGCCGCGCACGTGCAGGGCGTGCTCCATCAGGCGCTTCGCGCTCATGATGATCAGGCCCAGCGTGGTCTCGGCCACGTTGTGGGCGATCGGCACCGTGGCCGTGCACACGCAGATGCGGCGCGGGACGATGTAGCGGTCCCACACCTGGTCCAGCATGCGGCGCACCGAGCCGGCCGAGTGGGCGATGATACGCAGCCGGTCGGCCGCCTCCATCACTGCGGGCGTGATCGCCGGCGGTCCGCCGGAAGCCGGGGCCGCCCAGCCGGTGATCAGCGCATCGTGTCCGCCGATCAGGGAGCAGATCTCCGCCTCGGTCAGGTCGCGCTCGCCCTCGTTGCGGGTCACCTCGAAGCTCTCCTGCAGGCGCGTCCAGGACTCGGTGGAGAACACCTTCCAGGTGTGCTCACGAGCGGGCAGGTGCAGCACGCGCGGCTTGCGAGCCGTTCCGAGATCAGCGGGCACGGACGGCTACCTCCTCTGCAGCCCCGGTGTCACCGGTGGCGAGCTGCCAGTTGCGGATGCGGGCGGTAAGGTCGCGGCACCGTTCGGCGTGCTCCGGGCGGAAGGCTAGGTTGGCCGTCTCGCCCGGATCGTCGCTCAGGTCGTAGAGCTCGTGCTGGCCGGCGGGGCTCAGGCAGAACTTCCACCCCTCGGGCGTGACGATGCAGCGCACGGCGTCGGCCAAGTCGGCCAGTCCGGCCTCGCGCGTGGTCACCTCGGCCAGGTAGTCGGGCAGCGGGTCGCGCTTCAGGTCCTCGTGGACCAGGTAGTTGATGTCCGTCCACTCCACGAACGCGGGCCGCGGCGGCGGATCGGCGCCGTCCAGCCACGGGGTGAGCGACGTGCCTTGCAGATGCTCGGGCGCGGCGACGCCCAGCTCGTCGAGCACGGTCGGCACGATGTCGATGTGACCGACCGGCGCGTGCACGTGCCGGTCGCGGCGCTGACCCGGCCGGCTGATCAGCAGCGGCACGCCGATCGACTCCTCGTACATCAGGTTCTTGCCGAACAACTGGTGGCTGCCGGCCAGCTCGCCGTGATCGGCGGTGAGGATCACCAGCGTGTCGTCGGCCGCGCCCGAGGCATCGAGCTGGTCGAACACCCGGGCGAGCGCCCGGTCGACCTGCGTGCACAGGCCCCAGTAGCGCTGGATCAAGAGGCGCCACGCCAGCTCCGAGCGCAGCGCGATGCCGTCCTTGCGGTGATGCAGCACCGACAGGTGCTCCAAAAGCGCCTTGCGCGGCTGGTCCGGGCCGGGCGGATGCTGCCAGTTGTCCGGCAGCGGCACCTGGTCGAAGGGGTGCAGATCGTCCAGGGGTCCGGACAGCGGATCGTGGGGTTCGTAGAAGCAGAGGGTGAGGGCGAACGGCCTGCCCGCATGGCGGTGGATGAAGTCACACGCCTTGGCTGCAATGTTGGACGGGCCGCCCAGGTGCTCGGGGATGGCGGGCCGGTCCGCTTTGCCGAAGCGGACGCCGTCGACCGGAGTGAGCCCGTGGGCGCGCAGCAGGTGGTCGGGCGCGACGTCCTTGAAGTCGAGCTCGTCGATGCCCTCTGCGCGGGGGGCCGGCCCGTCCGCATAGCGGTGGCTGCCGCTGCGGCCGAAGAACCCGCACACCCAGCGATCGTCGAGCAGATCGGTCAGACAGGGGATGTGGTCGTGCATGGGATGCCGGCCCAGCGTGACCTGGCCGTTGTAGTGGGGCCAGGTGCCCGTGAACAGGCAGGCGCGCGCCGGACCGCACACCGGCTGGGCGCAGTAGGCGCGGCGAAAGACGGTGCTCCGCTCGGCCAGGGCGTTCATGCGCGGCACCTGGACGCGGTCGTTGCCGTAGGCGGCCAGGGTGGAGCGCGCCTGCTGATCGGTGACGATCAGCAGCAGGTTAGGCATGTCAAGGCTCGTGCGTCGGATCACTCCCGCCCAACGATGATCATTAGTACGCAAGTCTCAAGTGCTTCAGTGCCCCGACTCTATCATCAACGCCGATCACACGCATAGCCAAGCAAGCTCAACTCCTGGACCGTTGACCACTTCTCCTCGGAACCCTATGCTACCCCAATCATCAGATGATAACAAGCGTCCTGCCTTGGCTACATGCATTTCGCATGAAAGCTCCGCTGAGCGCAACCATGAACTCACCAAGTGATGAGTTCGAGCGCTCATCTCCTGCAGGAAGGAGTAGCTGCTTCACCATGGTACATCCTTTTCGCGACGTCCTCTACTACAACTGTAAATACAATCCTCTCTTGACTGCGTTGCAGCACTATGCCGGGACCGCCTTGCCATTCGTTGCGAATAGCTTGTCGTTCATAGAAATCGCAGAAACAGGCGATTACATGGATTCCCGAGTAGTGAATCTCTACCACGAACTCGATGTGATAGCCCGTATGGGAATCGGAGTACGGCACATGACCGGACGCGAACTAGGAGAAGTGTGGAAGGCGACCGCCGCGATCGACGGGCTGCTCTACGTTCCTGCCGACCTGTATATGATTCCCGGATACGGAAACTATCGAGCTTCTCATTGGGGCCATTGGTTCCTAATCACTGATCGCGACGATTCTGGCGATCGCGTCGTAACGATCGAGGCCGGTGATGGCGAGCCGACCAACGCCATCGAAAAGCAACTAACGATCCAAGTGCTCTCTAAAGCCCACCAGTGCTGGGTCGAGGACGCTGAGCACACATGGGACGCCGGTCGCCCAGATGATTGGAAGGATGAGCTCTCCGCGATCGTCCGAGCATCCCCTGCAAGCGACATTTCACACGCTGAGGCTGTCGAAACGTACCGAACGCTAGTAAGAAACTGTAGACCTAAACTCGAAGACGCTCTTGCTCGACTGGAAAATGAAGGTGCCGACAGTTGTTGTACGGCGATGGAGGAAGCCGATTACGATTGGGTCATGTTCGCTCATCGACTAAAGGGGCTTGTCCGATTAAGACGAACAGAGGCGTATAGGATGTGCCAGTTGTTCGGACCTCGCGATGAAGCAACTTGTTCCGTCAACCAATCGGCTACGATTCTGCGGCAACTATTTTATCGCGCATTACGGGCGACTGTCGTCAAAGGTAAGGCGCAGAATCCAGACTACTACGTGCATCGATTGCGGGAGATGCTATGCTTAGAACGCCGTGCACTGCGTGCCTTGACATCGCGAGAGTAGCCATGATAGATTTCATCTCAGACCGACTTCAATCGGCAGAACGTTGTCTGTTGGACATAGGCGGACGGATACTGTGGACAAGGAGTTGCCCGCTGTCGTGAGCGGGTCTTGACAGCCATGAATGATAAACAGGTAAGGGTTCGGATTATCGCGGCGCTATCGCGGGCTGGCGCAGTAATTGACGGCGGCGACGATGGCGACATCGACTTGCGTGAACACCTTCCGGATTCTCTTGCGGTTATTGGAGCCTTAGTAGAGATAGAAGACGAGTTTTCGATTTCACTGCCAGACGACTTCCTCGACGCTGAGGTGCTCGCGTCCTTGGCGGGACTTGCGACGGCTATAGCAGGAATGTTAGATGCAGGCAACGAATGAGTGTTTCGAATACCGACCATAGGGCGCTAAGAGGCCGTGTATAGACGTTTCAAGATGGGCAAAGCTCGGGAAAATCATGCCGGCAGGCGAATCAAGTCTATCAGGATCGAAGGCAAGAAACGAGATTAGGATGTCCATGACAGTTGCGATAATTGACAGCGGGATCGACATTCATCATCCTTCACTTGAAGGCGTGCCGTTTCTTGGCGGCGTATCGTTTTGCCAGCGTGGTGGTGAAGTAGAGGTTGGTGATGACTACGATGATCAAATCGGTCATGGGACCGCCGTAGCTTCAATAGTCGCTCAGAAGAGCTCCGTTAGGATCCTGAGCGTAAAGGTGTTTCATAGTGATATGGAATGCACCGAAGATGTTCTTATCGCTGCTCTGTCGTACCTGGAGGGACGGGGAGATTGTGATATCGTAAACGTCAGCGCTGGCCTTACGGGATTGCAGCGACGCGATGATATGGAGAGCATTTGCGATAATCTCGCAGCTATGAGCTGCTATATCGTCGCCGCCTTTAATAACACCGGCGTGATATCGTATCCGCCCGGCTTATTCGTGCTGGGGTTGAAGAGTTGGCTGAATTGAGGCTCCGAGGCG
>JAPPKD010000329.1 GCA_028820215.1 Spirochaetaceae bacterium
GTCCCGGTGCGCACCCATCGGCCGGCGGCGGCGGTTCCGGGGCTGAGCTACGCGCCGACATCGCCCGCCAACCCGACGCCGGGAGCGGGCCGCGCGCGACCGCGGGGGGGCGCCCGGCGGACGAAGCGCCCGCGCATGGCGGCTCGGTGCTGGTGGTATGCGCCGACGTTGCCAGGCTGGAGCAGGCGTTCGTGGATCAGGTGGTCATCGCCAAGCGGGCAGACCCGGCGGCGGCGGTGCTGGTGGTGGTCGGCTCCCACCTGCAGCACATCTACCTGCGCCGCCTGCTGGCCCGCTCGCTGACCGCGGTGGCCAACGTCCGATTCGTGACCCTGATGGATCTGGCCGGTGAACTGGCCCCCGCGAGCGAAGCCGAACGCAGGGGCGGGGAACACGCGCCCCTGCCGCTGCCCGACGGCGCCCACGTCCCGCTGCTCGAGCACGTCATGGCCGAGCGCCGCTCGCGTGCCGGCGGCGACCGGGCGCTCGGTCTGGCCGACTCCGGCATGGTGCACGCCGTGGCCGCCACCATCCGTGATCTGCGCGAGGGAGCGATCGCCGCCCGGCTGGTGGGCACCGCCTCGCAGCGTCCGTGGTTGCGCACGCTGGCAACGATGGCTGCCGCATATCGGGCGGCGCTGACCCCGTTTGTCGACGCCACCAGGCGGGTGGCGGAGGCCGCCGCGGCCACGCCGGCGCACGCGGCGGCCGCCGTTCAGCACGCTGCCCCGGGTGCGAGCGAGGTACTGGTATATGGCATCTACGATGTCAACGCGCTGCAGCTCGGCATGCTCGACCTGCTGGCGCGGACCCTGCCCACCCGTCTGTTCCTGCCATGGAGTGCCCACGCCGAGCCGTTCGCGTTTGCGCACGACACCGTCGACCGGCTCCGCAAGCGCGGCCTGCGGTTGTTGCCATTGGATACCGGCGAGACGGCGCCGGAACGGCGGGCGGCGCGCGCCGTGTTCTCGTGCGCCGACCGCCAGGCGGAGACGGAGGAGACGGTACGCCGGGTGCTGGAAGATCTCTCCGAGGGCGTGCCGGCGGGCGAGATCGCGATCCTGCACCGCATGGACCCGATCTACGACGAGCTGATCTGCGGCGTGCTCGACCGCGCCGCGGTGCCCCACTATCGCTCCGCCGGCCAACCGGTGCGGCGGACGGTGGTCGGCCGCGCCGCCCTCAATCTCCTGCAACTGCTGTACGCCGAGCC
Source organism: Spirochaetaceae bacterium (assembly GCA_028820215.1). Next base: position 1,214 of record JAPPKD010000329.1, read on the forward strand.
GCATCGGGGCACGTTGCTGGAGCTGCTGTCGCTGCCCGGCCTGGACCTCGCCTGGATCGAGACCGCGCCCGAGGATACCGAGCTGACGGCGCGACCCGCCCGTTGGGAGGCGTTGAGCAAGGAACTGGGGCTGGTCAAAGGATGGAGCGAGTTCGAGTCGGTGCTCGGCTTCCACATCGAGCATGCCGCCCGCGGTGACACCGACCAACGCGCGGCCGAGTCGGTGGCCGCGGCCCGCCAACTGCGCGCCGTGGTGCGCACGCTGGCCGGTACCGCGCAACAACTGCCGACGGTGGAGCGTTGGGAGATCCACGCCAAGCGCTTCCTGGACCTGCTGCGACGGTTCGTGCCGGCGGCGACCGAAACGCCGGCCTGGGATGCAATCGCGCACCGCATCCGCGCACTGGCCGTGCTCGACCGGGCGGCCACCGGCGCCGCAGCGGTTGCCGCCACCCCGGAGCGGTTCCGCCAGGCCGCGGAGACCGCCATTCGCCAGGCGATCGTGTCCGGCGGCTACTTCCAGCGTAGCGGCGTGTTCGTCGGCAACGTGATGAGTGCGCGCCTGGTACGGTTCCGGCGCGCATACGTGACCGGCTGCGCCGAGCGGACCTTCCCGCCGGTGATCCGCCAGGATCCGCTGCTGCTGGATGCCGAGCGGGAACAGATCAATCGCCGCGCGGCGCGCGGCTGCTACCTGCCGCTCAAGGGCCGCCGCCTCGACGAGGAGCGCCTGCTGTTCGAGTTGGCCTGCCAGGCCGCGACCGAGCGTCTCACCCTCTCCTACCCGCGCCGCGGCACCAGTTCGACCAACGTGCGTCTGCCGTCGAGCTTTCTGTTGGAGGAGGTGGGCGACCTGGCCGGCGGCTTCCTGTCCGCAGAAGCACTGGAGCGGAACGCCGGCGACTGGTACCAGCGCTTGCCGGCGCGCATCGGCTTTGCCGGTGACGGCGCCCGCGGCGCCCTGCGCGCGCTCGACCAGTCCGATCTGCGCTGGCACGTGCTGGAGCAGGGCGGATCGGGTGCCGTGCCGGCCATCGAGCCCATCTGGCCGACCATCGATGCGGTAAGGGCCCACCAGGCGGCGCGCCGCACGCGCAGCTTCGGCAGCTTCGACGGCGTCGTGCCGGCGGAGTTGGTGGCTGCCGGCGGCACTCTCGATCGCGACATGACCGCCACCGCGTTGGAGAACTTCGCGGTGTGCCCGTACCGGTTCTTCCTGTCCCGCGTGTTGCAGGTGCGCTCCCGCGGCGAGCCGGAACAGACGCTGGAGATCGCCCCGCTGCAACGCGGCAACCTGGTGCATGCGATCCTCGACGAGTTGGTGCAACAGTTTCTGGCCGGCAACACGTCGTGGCAGCAGTACGTGCACGGAGCGGATGCGGCGTTGCGGAACATCATGGAGCGGCACGTTGCCGAGCTGCCGGCAGGGGTCACCGGCCTGCCGCTGTCCTGGAACCTGATTCGCGGCCAGGTGGCGGAAGAGCTGGCCGCCTATGTGCAAGAGGAACGCCGCCGGGCAACCGGGGCTCGGCTCGACCACGACGCCGATGCCGAGGACGGCTGGCAGCCGGTCGCCGCCGAACGGACGTTCGAGCGGGTGCCGATTGCCGCCGGCCGGTGGAGCTTGCGGTTCGCCGGCCGGATCGACCGCGTCGACCGCTCGGGCGGCGGCCTGCGCATCGTCGACTACAAGACCGGCGCGGCTGCCCGCGACACCGCGGACGGCTACCGCGAAGGCCGCTCCCTGCAACTGCCGGTCTACCTGCACGCCGCGGCACACCTGTATCGGACCGACCTGGACGCCGGCACCGCCGAGCTGCACTACGTCAGCGACCGCGCCGCCTATCGGCGTCTGGCGTTGAGCGGCGAACAGCTCGCCGGCGACACGCGCTTTGCCGACGTACTGGCCACCATCGCGGAGGCGATCGCCTCCGGCGCGTTCTTCTACCAGCCGGGCGAGCGGCGCGTGCACTGCCGGCTGTGCGATTACCGGGACGTGTGCCACACCCGCGTCGCCGACTACGCCAAGCGCAAGGCCGACGGCAGTGCCGCGATCATGGCGCCGTTCCGCGCGATTTCCGCGACCGGGCAGGACGCCGCGGCGGCGAGGAGCCGCCGGCCATGACACCACCGCGCCGGGGTGCGGACGCGGCGCCGCAGTCGCCTCCCGGCGGCTCCGGTCGGCAGCAGCCGGTCGACCACGCCATCCGGGCCGCTGCCACCGGCGATCTGGACACCAGCTTCTTCCTGGAAGCCGGCGCGGGCACCGGCAAGACCCGTATCCTCGTGGATCGCGTGGTCGAGATCGTGCGCCGCGGCGCGGCGAACATCCGGCAGGTGGTGGTGATCACGTTCACCGAGAAGGCGGCCGGCGAGCTGCGCGCCCGGATCAGGGACAGCCTGCACGAGGAACTCGAGAACGCCGCCGAACCGCAACGCTCCCGCTACCGCGACGCGTTGCGAGACCTTGTGAGCGCTCACATTGAGACCATTCACGCCTTCGCCTCCAGCCTGTTGCGCGAGTTCCCGCTCGAAGCCGGCATCAATCCCGGGTTTCAGCAGCTCGACGAGGTTGCCGGCCGGGTCGACTTCCAGGAGCAGTGGGATGACTGGATCTGGAACGTCGAAGGGCCCCGCCTGGCCGCCGTGGAGCGCTGCGTGCGCCTGGGAATGGCGCTGGAAACCGTGCACCAGGTGGCCGGCATCCTGGACCGCCACCGCGAGTTGCGGCTGTCGGGCGCGGCGGCGCGCAGTCCCGACGCGGAACACAGCCTGGAGCGGCTGCGTGATCTGCGCGCCGCCGGCGACGACCTGGCCGCGGCATGCACCCGGGACCATGATCGCTGCCTCACGAGTTTCCGCCGGTTCAGCGAGCAACTGGCTTCGGTGGAACAACTTGACTCGACCGCACCAAGTCCCCGCCGGAGCCGCCTGATCGAGGCGGCATTGCATGGCGTGTCGTTTCGGCCGGCGCCGGGAAACCGCCGCAACTGGCGCACGGGGGAGGCACTGGAGCAGATGCGCGAACTGCAGGCGGAGGCCCGCGACCTGCTCGTCCGCTTCCACGCCGGCACCAACGACGACGCCCTGTATCGGCTCGGAGTGGCGCTGACCGCATTCGTCAGGAGTGCCGCCGCGGCGCGCCGGCGCGCCGGCAAGCTCAATTTCGACGACCTCCTGATCGAGGCGCGGGCCCTGGTCGCGGAAAACGCCGCGGTGCGCGCGGCGCTGCGGGACCGGTTTCGCTTTCTGCTGGTCGACGAATTCCAGGACACCGACCCGCTGCAGGCCGAAATGGTGTTTCTGCTCGCGGCCGACGAGCGGCCGGCACCGGCCGGCCGCTCAGCCCCCTCCTGGCAGGAGGTTACGCTGCGGCCCGGCAAGCTGTTCATCGTCGGCGATCCGAAGCAGTCCATCTACCGCTTCCGGCGCGCCGACATCGACACCTACCTGCACGCCAAGGAGGTGTTCCGGCGCCAACCGGACCGGTGCGCGCGCATCGCGACGGTGTCGCAGAACTTCCGCTCGGTGCCGGAGATCACCGACTGGGTGAACTCCACCTTCGCCGCCGTGCTCAAGCCCGACGCTCGCTTCCGGGGCGCTCAGCCGGTCTACGAGCCAATTCACGCCTACCGCGCTCCCGCCGGTCAACCGCGGGTCGCGCTGATGTACCCGGCGGCCGCCGTGCACGAAGCCAAGCTCGCCGACCTGCGCCGAGACGAGGCGGAGGCGGTAGCACGCACCATCGCGGATCTGGTCGCCAACCAGCGCTGGCGGATCGGCGCGGAGGACGGCACCGACGGTGTGCGCGCCATAGCGTTGCGCGACATCTGCATCCTGGTAGAGACCCGCACTGCCGTGGAGGTATATACCGATGCGCTGGCCGGCCACGGCGTGCCCTACATCGTGGACGGCGGGCGCGACTTCTTTCAGCACCAGGAGATCAACGACGTGGCGGCGATCCTGCGCGCGGTCGACGACCCCAGCGACCAGGTTTCGCTGGTGGCGGCGCTGAAGTCGGCGGCATTCTGCTGCTCCGACGTCGACCTGTTGCGCCATCGCATGGCAGGCGGCCGCTTCAGCGTGCTGGGCCGGACCTTCCCCGACACCCCGGTGGGCCGGGGACTGCGCCAACTTGCCAACCTGTACGAAACCAAGAGCAGCGTGCCGCTCCCGTTCCTGGTCGATCGCGCGATTCGCCACAACTTCCTGGCCGAGCCGCTGCTGATCACCAGCCGCGACCGGCAGCGGGTCGCCAACCTGCGCGCCATCGTAGACCGTGCAGCCGAGTTCGCGGTTGGCGAGACGGACGCGCTACGCCCGTTCGTGCGCTGGCTGACGGCCCGGCAGGGCGACGCCGGCGGCGACCGCGACCTGCACCTGGCCGAGACCGACGACGACGTGGTGCGCGTCATGACGGTCCACGGCGCCAAGGGGCTGGAGTTCCCGGTCGTGATACTGGCCAAGCTCAGCGCCGGCATCAACCACGGCGCGGCCCGGTCGGTAGTGGACCGCGACCGCGGCATGCTGGAGTTCTCGGTGGGCGAGCGCGACAACCGCTTCAGCACGCCCGGATTCGCCGCCGCCGCCGCCCGCGAGCAAGCCTATGCGCACGCCGAGCAGGCGCGCTTGCTGTACGTGGCCGCCACCCGCGCCCGCGACCTGCTGGTAGTGTCCGCATACCGGTCGGAGGAGAACCCCGGCATGTTCGTCCATCTTCCCGGACTGCCCTCCTGGGTGTCGGTGTTCGACCGTGGGGTACGCGCCACGCCGGAGGGCGCGCGCATCCTCCTCGATACCGATCTCCCGGAACCGCGGCGCCCGGCGCAACCGGCGCCCGAACGCTATCCGGACGATCTCGCCGACCGGTGGCGACAGCGCAGGGCGCTCCGCATCGAACACCTGCAGCAGGGACCGCGCTACACTACCCCCTCGTTGCTGTCCGCCGAGGCGCACAAGGAGCCACGCGAAACGGAGCCGTCCGACCGCAGTGCGCCGGAGAAGGACCTGGACCGCTTCGGCGATGCCGACCGAGCGCTCGGAACGGCAGATGGAGCTGCCGGGGTTGCCTTCGTCGGGCCGTCTGCGGGTCTGCGCCGCGGTTCGCTGGTCCACGAGGTGCTGTACCGCTGCACGCTCGGCGACCGCGCGGACGCCGCGGCCTGGGCGCGGTGTCTCGCCGACGAACAGGGTGTCCCGGAACTCGCCGCGGAGGTGACGCGCCATGCGCACACCATCATCGACAGCGCCGCCATGCGCCGCGTGCTCGCCGCCAGCCGTATCCTGCGCGAGTTGCCGGTGGCCTGGTACGACGGGCGTGACGGCCGGGATGGCCGGTACGTGGAAGGGTTCGTGGACTTGGCATTCGAGGAAGCGGACGGCTGGGTGCTGGCCGACTACAAGACCGACGCCCTGCC
>JAPPKD010000207.1 GCA_028820215.1 Spirochaetaceae bacterium
GGGTGGATGGCGGCCAGCCCCGGCAGGTCGGCGACCCGGTCGTTGATCTTGGGGTTGTACTTCATGGTGCACGAGCCGAGCGGGTAGAAGCCCTGGTCGACCGAGAAATTGCGCCGCGAAGTGTTGGTGAAGTGGCGCACCACCTCCGGCTCCGACAGTTCCGGCAGCGGCAGCTCGGCGCGCAGCAGCTCGTACGGCAGCGGCGCGCTGCGCGGCACGTCGAGGGCGGCGAGCTGGACGCCGGTGCGGCCCGGCACCGACTGTTCGAACAGCAGCGGCGGCGCGGGCAGCAACGCGCTCCCGGCGGGAGTCGCCGCGGTCGACGGTTGCCCGCCCTGGTCCGGCGCTCGCGCGTTGCCGGGCGCCGCACTTGGCGAACGCATCCCGCTCGCGGGCGGTGTGCCGGCTTCGGCGCGGCCGGAGTCCTCCGCCGCCCGTGCGCTTCCCGGCGCGGCATCACGGGGCTGCGCTGCCGCTTCGCCGGGTAGCCGGGCGCCGGCGTGGTCCCCGCCGGCGCGGCGGTATTGTGCCGCGCTCATGACGCGACCGCCTGCACCAGCCGGTCGATGGCGGAGCGGGAATTGAGTTCGGTGGCGGTCAACAACCAGCAGCCCTCCAGGCCAAGGTCGAAGCGGCCCAGGTCGAGGCCGCCGATGATGCCCTCCCGTTCCCACAGCCGGCGGTTCAGTTCCGCCGGGGGCAGCGGCGGGCGCACCACGAACTCGCGGAAGAACGGGGCGCGAAACGGTCGTTCCATACCCGGCAGCGCGCCGAGACGGTCCGCCAGGTAGTGGCTGCGGTGGTAGCACTGGTCGGCCACCTCGCGCAGCCCCGACGGGCCGAGCGCCGCTAGGTAGATCGTTACCGCGGTGGCGATCAGCGCCTCGTTGGTACAGATGTTGCTAGTCGCCTTCTCGCGGCGAATGTCCTGCTCGCGCGGTTTGAGGGTGAGCACGAACCCGCGCCGGCCGTCAGCATCGTGAGCCAGCCCGGCCAGGCGGCCCGGCATCTGCCGCACGTTGCGCATCGAGGTGGCGAGCAGGCCGACGTAGGGGCCGCCGTAGAACAGCGGCAGGCCGAGCGGCTGCCCCTCGGCGGTGGCAATGTCGGCGCCCAGCTCCCCCGGCGGGCGCAGCATCGCCTGAGCGACCGGGTCGGCGGACACCACCGACAGCGCGCCGCCGTCGTGGGCCGCCTCGCTGAGCTCCGCGACCGGCTCGACCACGCCGAGGAAATTGGGGTATTGCACCAGGACGGCGGCGGTCTCGGCGTCGATGGCCGCGGCAACCGCCTCCGGCTCGGTGCGCCCGGTGGTGCGGTCGAAGGGGATGGTGGCGATGCGCAGGCCGATACCCGACAGGTAGGTGGCCAGCACCTCGCGGTACTCCGGATGGACCGCCTCGCTTACGGCGATGGTGGTGCGTCCGCGGCGCAGGCGGGCGGCCATCAGCGCCGCCTCGGCCAGCGCGGTGGAGCCGTCGTACATCGACGCGTTCGCTACCTCCATGCCGAACAGCCGGGCAACCATGGTCTGGAACTCGAAGATGGTCTGCAGGGTGCCCTGGCTCACCTCCGGCTGGTAGGGGGTGTAGGCGGTGTAGAATTCGCTGCGGAACAGCAGGTGCGGGACCAGCGCCGGGGTGTAGTGGTGGTAGGCGCCGGCGCCGAGGAAGCAGCTATGGGTATCGGTGGAGCCGTTGCGCCCCGCCAGGTCGCGAAACAGCGCGGCCACCTCCTGCTCGCTGAGCCCGTCCGGCAGGTCGAGGCGGGGGAAGCGGTGCGCGCGCGGCACGTCGGCGAACAGCTCCTCGATCGACTCGGCGCCGATGGCCGCCAGCATGGCGGCGACCTCCGCCTCGGTGTGGGGAGTGTAGCGCACGGCCGTCTCGGGTCAGGGCAGCAGCGCGGCGTACGCCGTAGCGTCCAGCAGCCCGGACTGCTCGTCGGCAAACCGGCTCGGGCGCACCTTGATCAGCCAGCCGCCGTCGTAGGGAGACTCGTTGACCCGTTGCGGCGCCGCTTCCAGGTCGCCGTTGACGGCGGTTATCTCGCCGCTGATCGGGGCGTACAGGTCACTGGCGGCCTTGACGCTCTCGATCACGCCGAACGACTCCCCCTGCACGATCTCGCTGCCGACTTCCGGCAACTCGACGTAGACCACGTCGCCGAGCTCGCCCTGGGCATGATTGGTAATGCCAATCACCGCGATCTCACCGTCCTGGCGCAACCATTCGTGCTCCGCGGTATAGCGCAGATCCTCGGGAATGCTCACTTCACTTGCTCCTGGTCCGAAAGTGTCGGTCTGCAGGGCGCTGCCTGCGCATCGAATTCCATCGTCTTCCGTTTCACGGAGTGATGGCGCTCCTCTTGTAGAAGGGTCGCGCCACCACGGTGGCGGCCTGTGCGCGTCCGCGCACCAGGACGGCCAGTTCGCTGCCCACGGCGGCATGCTCGCGCGCAATCAGCGCCATGGCAAGGCTGCGTTCCAGCCACGGTCCATAACTACCGCTGGTGACTGTCCCGATCTCGGTGCCGCCGGTGGTGGTGACCCTGAACCCCTGGCGGGCGATCGCGCGTCCGGCGAGGTGCAGGTGCACGAGCCGGCGCGAGACGCCGGCGGCGCGCTGCCGGGCGATCGCCACGGCACCGACGTAGCCAGTGCCGCGCGACACGAACCGGCCGAGGCCCACCTCCAGCGGCGACACGTCGCGGGTCAGCTCGTGGCCGTACAGCGGCATGCTCGCCTCCAGCCGCAGCGTGTCGCGCGCGCCCAGCCCGGCGGCCTGCAACCCCGGCGCCGTGCCCGCCTCCAGCAGCGCGTTCCAGAGCGCCTCGGCGTGCTCGGCGGCGACGAACAACTCGAAGCCGTCCTCGCCGGTGTAGCCGGTGCGCGCGAGCAGCGCCGCGCGGCCGGCCACGCGGTCGGTCCGGCAGCGGTAGGTGCCGATGGAGGCGGCGTCGCCGGCGGCGAGCCGGGCGACGATGCCGGTGGCGCGCGGTCCCTGAACGGCAAGCAGGGCGAGACCGGCGCTGCGGTCCACCAACTCGACACCGGCGATGCCGGCGGTGGCGGCGTCGGCATGGGCGAGTACGGCCTCGGTATTGGACGCGTTGACCACCAGCCGGTAGTGGCGGCCGGCGAGCCGGTACACGATCACGTCGTCGATGATGCCGGCAGCCTCGTCCAGGACCAGCGAGTAGCGCGCCTGCCCCTCCGCGATGCGGTCCACGTCCGCGCACGTGAGGCGAGCCACCGCGGCGGCGGCACCGGGGCCGCGCAGGTCAAGCTCGCCCATGTGACTGACGTCGAACAGCCCGGCGGCGGTCCGCACGGCGCGGTGCTCGGCGACGATGCCGGTGTACTGCACCGGCATCTCCCAGCCCGCGAACGGCACCAGGCGTGCCCCCAGGCGCTGGTGAACCGAGTGCAGCGGCGTGCGGCGCATACCACCATGATACCGATCCTGCCGGCACAATTCAGCCGGCCGCGAGCCGGTCTCGAAGCGCACCCGCAAGCCGCCCGAGGACCACTGCGCGCAACGGGCTGGTGGCCTGATTCAGCCGGCGCAGGGCGGCCCCAAGCGCGCCCACACGGCGCCCCCGCGGCCCACCTTGCGTCAACGGACCGGTGGCGCAACAATGCGCGCGCGGGCGCTGCCCTCGGGCGCGAACGCACCAAATGCGGCGCGCGTCCATCGCGTGGCGACTTGAGGACTATGCAATCATGCCCAGGATGACCGGCGGCCAGGCGCTCGCCCGACAACTGCACCGCGAGGGGGTGCGGGTGATCTTCGGCCTGCCCGGCGTGCAGCTCTACCACCTGCTCGACGGGCTCGCCGAGCAGGAAGAGATCCGCTTCATCACCACCCGCCACGAGCAGGCCACCACCTACATGGCGGACGGCTACTCGCGCACCGGCGCCGGTATCGGCACCGCGCTGGTGGTGCCGGGGCCCGGGCTGCAGAACGCCTCGGCCGGCATCGGCACCGCCTACTCGGCGTCGTCGCCGATGCTGGTGATCGCCGGCCAGGTGGAGCGCGGCCTGATCGGCGTGGACCGCGGGGTGCTGCACGAGATCAACGATCAGCTCGACACCGTGCGCCCGGTGATCAAGTGGGGCAAGCGGATCATGCACGCCGCCGACGCCGCGCAGGGGGTGCACGAGGCGTTCGTGCAGTTGCGCTCCGGGCGCCCGCGCCCGGTGGAGATCGAGATTCCGCCCGAGGCGCTGGCCGAGAAGGCGGAGGTCGAGCTGCTCGACCCGGCCGAGTGCGCACGCAGGGCGGCCGGCGACGCGGAGGTCGCGCGCGGGGCAGAGTTGCTCGCTGGCGCGTCCAACCCGGCGATCTGGGCGGGCGGCGGGGTGCATGCGTCCGACGCCCACGAGGCGCTGCTGCAGGTGGCCGAGCACCTGCAGGCGCCGGTGTTCGCGACCGGCGAAGGGCGCGGCGCGATCTCGGACCGCCACCATCTTTCGCTGGGGCCGATCAGCTTCGGGCGCGACAGCTACCGCGAAAGGCGCGCCGAGCACGACGTGATCCTGGCGGTGGGTACCCGGATGGCAATGCCGGCGCTGCTCAGCGGCCAGCAGGTGGTGCAGATCGACATCGACGCGGAGGAGATCGGGCGCAACTACGCCAACACCGCCGGCTTGGTGGGCGACGCGCGCGCCACCCTGGAGGCGCTGTACCGCCAGTTGCAGGAGCGCACGGCGCCGCGCCCGAGCCGGCAGGCGGAACTGGAGGCGCTCTATGCCGGGCGGTTCGACGGCTCCGCGGAGCCGGAGCCGCTGAAGTCGTTCATGCGGGCAATCCGCTCCGCCACCCCCGACGACGGCATCATCGTGCAGGACTTCACCCAGCTCGGCTACTACAGCCGTGCCCACTGCCCGATCTACGCGCCGCGTTCCTACATCACCCCGTCCTACTTCGGCACCCTCGGCTACGGCTACCCCACCGCGCTCGGCGCCAAGGTCGGGCAGCCGGAGCGCGCGGTAGTGCTCATCTCCGGCGACGGCGGTTTCCTGTACAACAGCCAGGAGCTGGCCACCGCGGTGCGCTACGGCATCAATGCCGTGGCGGTAGTGTTCAACGACCACGCCTACGGCAACGTGCGCCGCGACCAGCGCCGCCGGTTCGAGGGCCGGGTGTACGGCTCGGAGCTGTACAACCCCGACTTCATGAAGCTGGCCGAGGCGTACGGCGTGCGCGGCATGCGCGCGTTCGGCCCGGAGCAACTGGAGGCGGCCCTGCAGCGCGCCGTCGCCAGCCCGGTCCCCACCCTGATAGAGGTCCCCGTCGGCGAGCTCCCCATCCCCTACTGAACCACCGGCCGGCGACGTGCGGCATTCCCCAGATCGTGATCGGCGACCAAGGCGACCCGGCAGCGGAGATTGCATTGCCTTGGACTGTCCGAAAGAGGGCGCGGGGGTCGTCGAGGTGCGGTTGGATCGGACGGCGGCGAACTTCATCGATCATCTCCTTGCGTTGCCTGACGTGGGAGACGATGCCGACTTCGACCGGCCACGCTCGGGGCCGCGGCCGGTTGAGCTGTGACCAAGCGGTGACCTGATGTGGATTGGGCTGGACCAGGTGGCGTACTATCACCTGAGGCTATGGCGGCACGCGGACAGCGGAAGAAGACGGCCGGGCGGACGCGGCGCGGCTCGCGGGACGGGCGCGGCCGGTTGCGGATCGGCAACCAGTGGAATGCGATTACCATCATCGCGCTGTCGCAGAACAGTCCGCTGAAGGCGATTGCGGAGTTCGTCGAGAACTCGATCGTCGGCACACACTCCAGCAGATCTAGGCCACCACCGAGCGGGCGCTGACTTGACACGGATTTGGGCGGCCGCGTACACTCGTCCGCAAATGGGCACCGACAGCATGCAGCCCAGCCGCCGATTGCCGCTAGCCGCGCAGCAGCCGACCTCGCGGCTCCGGTGCTGACGGCGGGACCATTGATGCGCGTGGCGCACAGCCGCCACGCGTCTGTGTGTACAACGGCCGACCGCGTCGGCCGCAAGCTCCACCGATCCACACCAGCCGGCCGGTCCAGCGCAGCCGGAGTTGCCGGCACCTCCATACAGACAACCGACACATCTGTGCCCGACACAGTTATCGACGACAGATGCGCGCTAGCTGCGCCACCGGCTGGTCCGATGGCCGAGCCACCGTCCTGTCAAGCTCCCCAAACAGCTCAAGAAGGGGGGTGCAAATGATACTCAAAGAGCCGTGGGCGCGCGCGGCGTGAGCCCGGGTGAACCCGGTGAGTCACACGCCGCGCGCTTCTGACAACTCTTGACTCGGACTGGCAGCCTGCGTTGCAGGCGTGAGCGTAGCCAGGGAGCGGCAAGTCGCTCCGCAATACGCTCAATAAACAACGATCTATGGAGAAAACCATGAATGGTATCGTAAGCGTGATGAGGACCTTCGCGGTTGCGTTGGTCCTCATCCTGACCGCGACCGGCCTGTGGGCCGCTGGCGAAGAAGAGGCACCGGCAGCGGCGGCCGAGAAGGAAATGGTGCTCGACCCCACCACCGGGGAGATGGTGGAGGCGCCACGATATGGCGGGACAATAACCGTTCTCAGTCATGATTGGGCTCCTGCCACTATGGACCC
>JAPPKD010000298.1 GCA_028820215.1 Spirochaetaceae bacterium
CCCTCCTATATCTCATTGCCATCATTGCACTTGGAACACCGCAATTGGCTCGAGTACACCATGAGCCCGAAGAAGGATCACGGCGAACCACGCTGGGAGATCGACATCCTGGCCGTCAACGACGACGAGGTGGTCGTCGTGGCAGTGAAGACCAGCCTCAAGGTGTGGCACGTCGATGATCTTCTGGGGCTGCTGAAGGACTTCCCCGGCTTGTTGCGAGCGTATCGCGACCACGAGGTGTACGGAGCCGTGGCCTACCTGAACGCCGATGAGTCGTCGGCTGCCTATGCGCAGCGCCAGGGGCTGTACGTGATTCGGGCTACCGGCAGCAGTGTGAGCATCACCAATCCGGAAGACTTCCAGCCACGCAGGTTCGGGCGTCGCTCCCGCGTATCTGAGCCCCGCTGATCCGCTACGGGGCTCTTTACGCCTCGTCCAGCTCGCGCTCGGCCGCCGCGACGGCCGAGCGCGCCTGCGCCGCCAGCTCCGCTGCGTCCCGGTCGCCGAGCGGCGCGCCGCCGAACGTGAAGCGCTCCGTGGCGGCGATCGCCTGTGTCACCGCCATGGCGGCGTGCCGCGTGAGTCCGGCGCCGGCAAGCAGCGCGGGCAACTCCGCCGCCGTCTTCGAGCGGGCCGGCACCTGCAGCCGCGCCGCCAGGAACCGGCGGGTCAGACGGGCCACTTCGGCCGAGTAGGCGGAGCCCGGCGCGCCGCGTCCGCGGAGGGCGCGCAGGTCGCGCTCGAATCGCAGACGCGGTCGGTGCCGCCGCCCGGCGGCCAGCAACCGGCAGAGCAGGCGCACCGCGCGCCGGGCGCCGAATACGGCGGCGCCGGGACAGGCCAGCAGCACCACGACCACTGCCGCCAGGCGCAGGCCGGTGCCCGGCAGCGGCAACGGCCCGCGCGCCGGTTCGAGTCGCGCGGCTCCGTCCGTCAGCGTTGCGGAGGTGCGCGCGTGCGGCAGCTCCACCACCACGCCGCCGCCCAGGTCGACCGCCGGCAGGGCAGCGACGCCGGGCTGGAACGAGCGGAACGACAGGCGCAGCAGGTGCCGGCCGCCGGCGAGCGGCGTCAAGGCGATGCCGTCGATCACGACGGGGGGGAGCGGCGATGCGGCCGTGGCCGCCGGCCGCGGCGGACGGCCGTCGAAGCCGGCGGGCAAGCCGAGCAGCACGAGCTGCAACTCGACCGCATCACCGACCGTGAACCGTGCCGGGATGAACGTCACCTGCTCGATACGGACCGGGGCGGCGAGGGGAGGGCCGACATCGGCAGGCTGTTCCTGCGCGACGGCCGTGGCGGCGAGCAGCGCCGGAACCGACAGCCGGAGTGCGAGTCGTCTCACGCCGCCCGGCGGCGCCGCCGCGCCGCGAAGAAGCGGGCCAGCGACGCACCCGCATCCTCGCCCGTGCCGATCTCCAGCACCTCCACGCCGGCCTCCCGGCAGTGGGTCCGCCACGCCTGCACGTGCCGGTCCCAGAAACGCCGGTACTCGTCGGCAACGCCGAACCGGCGGAGCCCGGTCTCCGGGTCGACCAGCTCCACCGCCGCTCCCGCCGGCAGGGCGCGGTCCAGCGGCTCGGCGATGCGGACCGCGATCACGTCGTGGGCGCGCGCGGCGGCGCGCAACTCGTGCCGGTACCCGTCGGTCTTGAAGTCCGACAGGATGATGCACACGCTCCGCCGCTGCAGGTTGGCGGCCACGGTGCGCAGCGCCAGCGCCAGATCGGACCCGCGACCGGCCGGGCGCGCGTGCAGCAGGTCGTTGACCAGGCGCAGCACGCGCGTCCGCCCCCGTGCCGGCGCCACCCACGACTCGATCCGGTCGCTGAACAGGCAGGCGCCGATGCGGTCGTCGCTGAACTGCGCCGACAGCGCCAGGATCGCCGCCACCCAGACGGACAGGTCGCGCTTTTCCACCGAGCCGGCCAGCATCGAGGCCGACCGGTCCACCAGCAGCAGGATGGCCAGCTCGCGCTCCTCCCGGAACACCTTGGAGTAGGCGGCCGAGGCCGCCCCGCCGAGCCGCGAGGTGACGTTCCAGTCGATGGTGCGCACGTCGTCGCCGTCGTGATATTCGCGCACCTCGTCGAACTCGACGCCCTGCCCGCGGAAGGCGGAGCGGTAGCCGCCGGCGGCCAGCGCCGCCGCCACCCGCTCCGCGGCGACCTTGATGCGGCGCGCATCGCGGGCGAGGTGTGCCGGGGCCGCTCCCGGCGCGCTCACGGCACCTCCACCTGGTCGAGCACCAGCGCGACGATGGCGTCGGCCGACACCTCCTCCGACTCGGCCTGGTAGGAGGTGATGATGCGGTGGCGCAACAGCGGCGCCGCCACCGCCTTGACGTCCTCCGGCAGGACGTAGGCGCGGCCCTCGAGCACGGCGCGGATCTTGCTGCAGCGGTAGAAGGCGATCGACGCACGCGGCGAGGCGCCGTGCTCGACGAAGCGCGCGTACTCGACGACGCGGTCGTGGGTGGCCCGGTCGGCGGCGCGCGTGGCGCGCACGATGGCGACGATGTACTCCTCGATGCGGCGGTCGACCCGCACCCCCGCGATGATCCGCTGCAGGTCGGCCACCCGCTGCGGATCGAGCGCGCGGCGCACCTCGGAGTCCGGCCGGTCGCCGACCAGGCGCACCACGGCGAGCTCGTCCTCGAAGCTGGGATACGGTACCTGCAGCTTCAGCAGGAAGCGGTCGAGCTGCGCCTCCGGCAGCGGATAGGTCCCTTCGTGCTCCAGCGGGTTCTGGGTCGCCAGCACCATGAACGGTTCCGGCAGGCCGAAGGTCCGCTCGCCGATGGTGATCTGCCGCTCCTCCATCGCCTGCAGCAACGCCGACTGCACCTTGGCCGGCGCGCGGTTGATCTCGTCGGCCAGGACGATCTGCGCGAAGACCGGTCCGCGCCGCGCGACGAACTCACCGGTCTGCGGCCGGTACACCATGGTGCCGAGCAGGTCGGCCGGCAGCAGGTCGGGGGTGAACTGGATGCGGCTGTAGCTGGCGTCCACGACCTCCGCCAGCGCCCGCACGGCGCGCGTCTTGGCAAGCCCCGGCGCGCCTTCCAGCAGCACGTGGCCGCCGGCGACCAGCGCCATCAGCATGCCGTCGACCACCTCGTCCTGGCCGACCACGCGCTTGCCGATCTCCGCCCGCGCCTGCTGCAGGGCGGCGCGCACTTCGGCCACCCGGCCGTCGAGCTCCGCGGCGGAGCTCATGAGCGATAGTCCGCGTTCTCCGTGACGTAGCCGTGCGAAAGATCGGCTCCCAGGACCACCGCGTGCCCGCGGCGGCCGGCTGCGGATGCCTCGAACTCGACGTCGATCTCCACCGCGAGGTCGTGCGGCGGGTAGTCGAGCTCGTGGTCGATGCTCCGCTCCCGCAGGTAGGCGGCCAGCGCCTCCTCCTTGCTCCCGTCGAGCCGGAACGCGCCTTGGGAGAACACCGTGACCCCGCCCAGGCGGACGGTGGCGCCTGCCAGCGGCGGCGGATCGGGCTGCGTGCCGAGGTGGTCGCCGATGGAGCTGACCAGCCGTCCCACGTTGGGGTCGCAGCCGTTCACGGCGGTCTTGACCAGCGGGGAGTTGACCACCGCCTTGCCGATGGCCGCAGCCCGCTCGTCCGTGCCCGGCGCGCTCACCGCGACCCGGATGACGTGCTCGACCCCCTCGCCGTTGCGGACGATGTCGCCGGCCAGGTCGCGGCAGACCCCGGCGATGGCCTCGGCGAGGGCCTCTTCCGGCACCCCTTCCGCGCGCTGCGAGCTCAGCGCCAGCACCATGTCGCTGGTGCTCTGGTCGCCGTCCACGGAGATGCGGTTGAAGCTGTCGCGCACCGCGTCGTCCAGCAGGCCCTGCAGGGTGTCGCGGTCGACCGCGGCGTCGGTCAGCAGGAACGCCAGCATGGTGGCCATCGACGGCTCGATCATGCCGGCGCCCTTGGCGATGCCGACCACCGTGGCGTTTCCCGCCCGCCGGCCGCGCACCTTGGGGTAGCGGTCGGTGGTCATGATCGCCCGCGCCGCCGGCACCACGCTGCCGGGGGCGCAGGCGGCGACCAGGCCGGGCAAGACGGCGCAGATCGGCTCTGCCGGAAGCCGCCAGCCGATCACGCCGGTGGAGGCGGGGGCGAACGCCTGCCCGGCGGCGCCGGCGTGCGCGGCCAGGCGGTCGAGGACGGCCGTGGCGTCGTCCACGCCGGTGGCGACGCCCACGTTGGAGACCGCGTTGTTGATCACGACGCCGCGCACGGGCGCGCGCCGCGCCAGGAGGTCGGCGACGATCTGCACCGGCGCCCCGCGCAGGGTGTTGCGCGTCAGCGTGGCCGCGAAGGCGTCGGCCGGCTGGTCTGCCAGGAGCAGCGTGACCCGGATCGGCAGCTCGTTGCCGGGACGTTCCGGGGGCTCGAACGCGGTGGCCGCGGTGGCGACCCCGAACCCGGGCGGCAGGGCGCCGCGCGAGGCCAGCGCCGCCAGATAGTCAGCGGATGAATCGTAGCGCTCCACGCTCCGCAGTGTAGCGTGCGGACACGCAGTTGGCTCACCGATTCCGGGCCCCTTGCTCCGCTTTATGTTCAAAGGATAAAGAAGGTCTTCAAAGGACCTGTGTTATGACCTCGATCGCCGTGACAGACCTCAAGCGGCCTCGCGAGTTGCGGGGCATCCTCGAACGAGCGCGTCAAGTGGTGGTGACCAAGGACGGCCGCCCATTTGCGATCATGATCGGGGTCGATCCCGAAGGGACAGCCGATACCTTGCGAGAGGTACGGCGCGCGCTGTTCTCGACGGCGGTCCTTCGCGCCCGTCGCCGGGCGACCACCGCCCCCATCAGCGCCGCGGAGATCCAGGCCGAGGTCGATGCCCAGCGTGCGCGTCAGTCGATGTGATCACTCCGCGCCGGAGTTCATGACCGATAGTCCGCGTTCTCCGTCATGTTGGCGTGGCGTGCAGTCGTGGTATATTGCTCGGTGACCACAAATATGTCAATGTAGTCTCGAAGAGAATCGGCTCCCGACGCAGGAGAAGCCGGTCCGAATGTGCAGGGGGAATCTTTCACATGATCGTCGCAGGCATTCGGGAGACCAAGACACGCCTCAGCAGCTACCTGGCCGCGGTGCGGGCCGGCGAGGAAGTACTCATCACCGACCGCGGGCGGCCCGTAGCGCGGATCATCCCCGAGCCGGCTCGTACCGCGTCGCTCACGGAACAGCTCGCCGGGCTGGCGGCGGCGGGAATCGTCACGCTGCCGACTGAACCGGCTCCGCGAGCACGGCCCATTCCGCAGCGGGTCACCGGTACGCCGCTGTCCGATATCGTGCGCGAAGATCGCAGGTGATCGCGTACTTCGACACGAGCGCACTGGTAAAGCGCTACGTGCAGGAGGCGGACAGCGATCAGGTGCTGGCGCTCTGGTCGACGGCGCAGGCACGGGCCGTATCTCGGCTCGCCTTCGCCGAGACCTTTTCTGCGGCCCGGCGCAAGCAACGCGAGCGACCCGACGCCCATGCGGTCGTTGAGACATCGCTCGCGGAATTCGGGCGCGACTGGCGGACGTTCCTGATCGTGGAACTGACGGCGGATCTCGATGATTCGATCCAGCGGCTCCTTGCGGACCACGCGCTCAAGGCTGCGGACAGCATACACTTGGCATCCTGCCTGGCCCTCTCGGAACGGCTGGATCAGTCACTGGTCTTCGCGTGCTGGGATGAAGCTCTCCTGCAGGCGGCGCGCGCTGAGGGCTTGTCGACGCTTCCGGAAGAGCAATCCTCCTACTGACGCGAACCCCTCGCGCTGCAGGTGCATGAGGATCGGCCGGTGGCCGGTGACGGGCGACACCAGGCCGTCGCGGATCAGGGCGAAAAAGATCGATGATTCTTGTCTCAGGGTCTTGACGGGGGCAATGCGCCTGCGAGGTAGCACGTGACCGCACGAACGCCCCCCTTCCGGCCTCCCGGAAGCTCGGAGGTCCGTTCGGCCGCCCAGCACCCCCTTCAGCGCCCGCTGCGCGCGGATCGCCGCCCCGTCCCGGACCGGTCAATGAGTTCTATCTGAAAACCGATAGTATATTTGCTTCATGAAGACCGCCACTCTTGCGCCCGCTGCCCGCCCCCCGATCACCTCCACCATCGGCGTCCTTTCCGACCGCGAGCTGCTGCGTCAGACCAGCACCTTGGTCCGCCACGAACGCCACCTGCAGGGCGCCATCATCGACCACCTGGCCGAGATCGAGGCCCGCCAACTCTTTCTGCGGCGCGGCTGCTCCAGCCTGTTCGACTACGCGGTGCGCGAGCTCGGCTACAGCGACGCTGCCGCCGGGCGGCGCATTGGCGCCGTGCGGCTGTGCGCCGACCAGCCGGGCGCACGCGAGCGGCTGCGCGACGGCTCGCTGACGCTGAGCGCCGCCGCGGAGTTGCAGTGGGCGTTCGACCGGCAGCGGCGGCGCGGGTCGATCTCCGGCATCGCGTCGACCGCGCCGGCTGCGGCTGGGGCGTCGGGGGCAGCGCCCACGAAGACGCCGGCGCTGTGGGGCGGTGCGATGGGCTCAGCGCAGGCCGAGGTCGCGTCGGCAGCCGATCCGGCGGCGGATGCCGCGACGG
>JAPPKD010000141.1 GCA_028820215.1 Spirochaetaceae bacterium
GGCCGGAGAAACCCATCGTTCGAAAGGCGAGAAGGCGCTCCGGTCCGACCCTACAACTACGGCTCGCGCGGCGCCTCTCCGTTTCCGGCCGGCTGCACCTGCCGCTGGTGCGAGGAACGGTTCTGCGCGGAGGCCGGCGCCGAGCTGCCTGCGCGGGTCGACTTTGCCAGCCTGGACTTCAAGCGCTGGGTACGCTGGCGCTACCGCAACCTGCGCGAGTTTCAGAACCGGATCGCGTCGAGCGTGCGCGCGATCCGCGACGTCGGGACCGTGCGGTTCAACAGCTACCCGCGGCCGCGCATCCCCTGGACCTCCGCCAACGAGCTGGCGCCGATCAGGGGCGGGGCGCAGTTCTTCATCGAGACCGAGTACCCGCTGCTCGGCCCGCACCTGACCGCCAAGGTGGCCCGTGCCCGCGGCGACTGCGAGATCTGGGGGCACGCGCCGCAGCCGATCGGCCCGGTCGGCTGGGCTCCCTACCAGGAGCCCACCTACATGGCACGGGTGACGCTGGGCGCGCTGGCCAACGGCGTGCACGTGCAGAGCCCGGTCGACTACCACCACCCCGAGCAGCAGCGCTTCGTGTTCGCGGAGCTCGCCCGCCGCCGCGCCTTCGTGGGCGGCGACAGCCTGCGGCAGTGCGCGCTGCACCTGTCGCAGCGGACCCGCGACTTCCGTTCCGGCAGGCGCTGGACGCCGACCCGGAGTTCTCGGCGCTCGCGCAGGGGCCGGTCGTGGCGCCGGCGCTGCGCGAGCTGGCGCAGGAATGCGAGGGCTCCGACCACTACTGGAAGCAGTGGGCGGGCGTGGCCGAGATGCTGGAGCGTAGCCACATCCCGTTCGACGTGCTGTTCGACGACGGGCTGACCCCCGAGGGCCTCGCCGGCTACCGCGCGCTGGTGCTGCCCGACTCGGTGTGCCTGTCCGACGCCGAGTGTGCGGCGATCGGCGCCTGGGTGGCGGACGGCGGCACGCTGGTGGCCACCTACCAGACTTCGCTGGCCGACGAGTGGGGCGACCGCAGGGAGGACTTCGGCCTGGGCGAGGCCTTCGGCCTTCGCTATCGCGGCACCTACGACGCCGACGGCGACGGCGGCAGCATCTACGTGCTGCACAACCGGCTGACCCGACACGGCGCCTGGATCGGCTTCGACGGCCAACACACGGAGGTGGCGACGCCGGGCGCCGTCGACACGCTGGCGACACTGTCGGTGTACCACTCGCTCGTGCTGCATCCGCTCGGCGCCGCCGTCGACGAATCCGACACGGACCGGCTCGACTCCGGCCACCCGGCCATCACCGCCCATCGGCACGGCCGCGGGCTCACCATCTACGTCTCCGGAGACGTGGGCGCCGCCTTTTGCGGCCACCCGGTGCCGCGGCTGGCCGCGTTGTTCGCCGACCTGGTCCGGCAGGCCGGTCTGGCCCTGACGATCGATGCGCCGCCACGCCTGCTGGCAGCCGCGCGCACCCGCGCCCCCGGCGACGGCTCGCGCATCGACGTCCACCTGTACGAGCGCATGCTGCCGCTGCTCCCGTGGGACCGCCAGCACGCGGACGTGCAGACCTGGGGCGCGCTGGACCCGCCGACCGTGTTCCGGGACGTCTCGATCACGCTGCACGAAGGCCGGATCGCCCGCGCGCGGCTCCCGCTCTCCGGCCGCGAGCTGACCGTCACGGACGGGACGGTCACGGTTCCGGAGGTGGTGCTCCATGAGGTCGTGGAGCTCACCCTCGCGACGTAGCGCCGGCCGATGACGCCGGACTGCCGGGTCACGGTCACCGCCGACCGCCTGCCGGGGCGGATCGGCCCGTTCCACTACGGGCAGCTCTTCGAGTACCTGTGCGAGCTGGTGCCGTCGCTGTACGGGGAGAAGCTGGACGACCCCGGCTTCGAGGGCATCGTGCCGTGCGCCGCCCACTTCCTGCCGGGCGCCGACCGGCAGCCCAGGCCGTGGCGTCTCGCCGGGGCCGTGCACCGCGGCTCGTTCGACCTGGACGCCGCGGCTCCCTACGCCGGCTCGCGCTGCGCCAGGATCACCATCCGCGGCCAAGACCCGGCGCCGGTGGGAGTCGCGCAACCCGGGATCGCCGTCCGGGCCGGCGCGCGCTACCGCTTCGCCGTGTCCGCGCGCTGCCGCGGCCTGAGCTCCGGCCTCACCGTCCGCCTGGCCGCCGCCGGCCGCGTGCTGGCCGCCCGGCGCGTCGACGCGGTGGGCGCCGACTGGTCGCGGCTTGCATGCGAGCTCCGCGCCGAGGCCGACGCCGACGACGCCACGCTGGAGATCGTCACCCGCGGTCCCGGTACGCTCTGGCTGGACGCCGCCAGCCTCACCGGCGCCGACACCGTCGACGGGTGGCGCCCCGACGTGGTCGCCGCGCTTCGCGCCCTGCGTCCCGGCATGCTGCGGTTCGGCGGCACCACCATCCGCAAGCACTTCGAGTGGAAGGACGGCACCGTACCGCCGGACCGGCGCGCCCCGTTTCGCGACGCCGGCGGCAGCACCCAGCCGGGCAACGTAGGCGTGGACGAGTTCCTGGACCTGTGCCGGGCGACCGGGTCGGAGCCGCTGATGTGCGTCCGCTTCAGCGACCGGCGGCCGGCCGACGCCGCGGAGCTGGTCCAGTACTGCAACGGGAACACGGACGCCGGCTGGGGCGCCCGCCGCGCCGCGCTGGGCAGGCCGGCGCCGCACGGCGTGCGCTACTGGCAGATCGGCAACGAGGTGCGGGGTGAGGCATACGAGCGCGGCCTGCCGGCGTTCTGCCGCGCGATGCTCGCCGCCGCCCCGGGCATCCGGCTGCTCTCCTCCAACCCGACGGCGGGCGTGCTGGCCGGCGCCGGCACGCACCTCAGCCACGCTTGTCCGCACCTCTACCACGGCGCGGACCTGGAGCGCTGCGCCGCCGAGCTGCGCGAGCTGGAGGCGCTCATCGCCCACCATGCGCCGCAGCGCCCAAACCCCGGCGTGAAAGTGGCGATCACGGAGTGGAACGCCTCCAACCCCGACTGGGGGCCGGGCCGCGGCGAGCTGATGACGCTCGGCAACGCGCTGGCCTGCGCCCGCTTCCACCATCTGCTGCACCACAACGCCGCGCTGGTGGAGATCGCCTGCCGGTCGAACCTGGCCGACAGCTTCTGCGGCGGCGCCATCGAGACCGACGCCGGCCGCCTGTACTGCCGGCCCGTCTACTACGTGCAGCAGCTCTACGCCACGCTGGGCGGGCGCCTGCCGCTCGCCTGCCGGACATCGGCAACGGCGCCGGACGTGAGCGCCGCCCTGACGGAAGACGGCGAAGACCTGATCGTCCACGTCGTGAACGACAGCGACCAGGATCGACGCTGCACGATCGACGTGTCCGCGGTGGCGCCCGATCCCGGCCCGGCGGACGCCTGGCATGTGGTCGACACCCGGCACGCCGGCAGCGCCGACGCGATGAACTCCTTCGACGACCCGGAACGGGTCAGGACCCTGATGATGCCGGTCGCCGGTGCGGGACCGGTGCTCGACTGCGAGCTGCCGGCGTTGAGCGTCGCCGCCCTCTCCGTGCGCCGATCCGAGTGCACCCGATCCCCTTGACGCTCAGCGATTCGTCGTACAACTGTAATGCGCATGAGGATGATCGCGTCACGGGCACTGGCGGCGAAGCCAGGTAAGGTCTGGGAGGATCTCGATCGGGAAGGCGCCGTCGTGATTACCAAGGACGGCCTGCCGCGCAGCATCATGATCCCGACGAGCGACGCCACGTTGCTGGAGGACATCCAGGAACTGGTGTTCGCACGTGCGCGAAGAGCCGTACGGGAGATTCGGTCACGAGCCGCTGAAGCCGGTATCGAAGGCTTGACCGGCGCAGGCATCGAGCTCGAGATCAAGGAGGCGCGGCGCACGCGCACTCGCACCGCCGGGGGTGAGTGAGCGAAGCGAACCTCACTCGCAGAGTGAGGCTCCGGTCTGGGTGCTGGACACGAACGTCTTCGTCTCCGGACTGCTGTCACCATTCGGGCCGCCCGGACGGCTCGTCGATGCGCTGCTCTCCAGGCATCTCCGGATCGCGATCGACGACAGGATCGAGGCCGAGTATCGCGAGGTGCTCGCGCGGCAGCGCCTGGACATACCCGCCGTTCGGCGTGCGGCGGTTCAGGCCATCTTCCAGTTCCAGCACCACGTGACTGCCTCGCCCTGGTCAGGCTCAGCACCGCCCGACCCGGATGACGTGATGTTTCTGGAGGTCGCACTGCAGACCTCTGCGCGGACGCTGATGACCGGAAACCTGCGTCACTTCCCGGTCGGTTGCCGCGGGCCGGTGGTGGTGTCATCCCCGCGAGAAGCGTGGGAACGCTTCGTCGCCATCGGCCTGCGCGGCGGCGAGGTACCATGACGGCGGCCCGATCCATGTACGCCGACCTTCGCAACGCCCGCGCGCGCCGGACTCGCGTCCTTGCCGAAGCGTACCAGCGGCGCCGCCTGCGGAAGCCGGCGGTGCAGTTCACGGCGTTCGCATTTGGCGTCGTCTCCGTCGCGATCAACTGCAACCTGCTGCTGCAGGGCACCGACTACCTGATCGACGCCCGCGACCTGGTCGGCCGGTTCACGCTGCTGACCCTCCAGGCCGCCTACCGGCAGCGCCTGTTCTGGGGCCTGCTGCTGCCCGTGACCCTGGGCGTGGGGTGGCTGGCGTCGCTGCTCGTGATCGGCCGCGCCTACGCCGGCTATGCCCTGCACCGGCGCTGGTGGCTGTCCCAGACCGGCTCCACTCCGTACTCGTGGCTGTCGCCCGGATCGGGCTACATAGTGCTGCTGTCGAGGTTTCTGCTGGTCACCGCCCTGCAGGGCCTGGCCGGGCTGCTGATCGTGCTGGTGCGGGTGCTGTCGGTGCCCGCGATGCTCGTCGCCGCCGAGGAGCTGTGGCCGGCGGTGCTGGTGTACGCGGGCGGTGGAGCCGCCGCCCTTCTGGCTCGGATACCCGTTCGCCGCCGCCTGGACGCCGCAATCCGGCGCCGCGGCGAGATCGTGGCGGCACAAGGAGGAAATCGATGACGATCTGCCTGATCGGAGCGTTCGACACCAAGGGAACGGAGTACGCCTTCGTCCGCGACCGCATCCGGGAGCGCGGTCACGACGTGCTCACCGTCAACACCGGCGTGCTGGGCTCCACCGACCTGTTCGGCGTCGACGTGGAGGCGAACGAGGTCGCCCGAGCGGGCGGCACGGAGCTGGAGCCGCTGCGCGAGCGGCGCGACCGCGGCGAGGCGATGCGGGTGATGACCGCCGGCGCGCCGGTCGTGATCGCCCGGCTCCACGAGGGCGGCCGCATCGACGCCGTGCTCGGCATGGGCGGGACCGGCGGCACCACGGTGGTCACGGCGGCCATGCGGGCGCTGCCGCTGTCCGTGCCAACGGTGTGCGTCTCCACCGCCGCCGCCGGGGACGTCGGCCCCTACCTCGGCACCCGCGGGATCACGATGATCCCGTCGATCGTCGACGTGGCCGGCATCAACCGCATCTCGCGCATCGTGCTGACACGGGCCGCCGCCGCCGTGTCCGCGATGGCGGAGGCGTCGCCCCCGGCCGATGAGGCGGACCGGCCGGTGATCGCCGCGTCGATGTTCGGCAACACCACCGAGTGCGTGGACGCCTGCCGGGAGCGGCTCACCGCGCAGGGCTACGAAGTGCTGGTCTTCCACGCCACCGGCACCGGCGGGCGCACGATGGAGAGCCTGGTGCGCGACGGGCTGGTCGACGCCGTGCTCGACATCACCACCACCGAGTGGGCGGACACCGTCTGCGGGGGCGTGTTCGACGCCGGCCCCGAGCGGCTGGACGCGCCGGGGCGGATGGGGGTTCCCCACCTGATCGTCCCCGGTTGCGTGGACATGGCCAACTTCGGCGCCATGGACACCGTCCCGGAGCGCTACCGGCAGGCGGCCCGCACGTTCTACGAATGGAACCCGTCGGTGACGCTGATGCGTACCGATGCCGAGGAGAACCGGCGGATGGGCGAGGTGTTCGCGCGCAAGGCCAACGCCGCCGCCGGCCCGGTCGCGTTTCTGGTCCCGCTGCGGGGGGTCTCCATACTGGACGGCGACGGGCAGCCGTTCTGCGACCGCGCGGCCGACGCGGCGTTTCTGCAGGCGGTCAAGGCGGGCCTGCGGGACGACATCGTCGTGGAAGAGCTGGACGCCAACATCAACGACGCCGCCTTCGCCGACCGGGCGGTGGCGATGATGCTCGACCTGGCCGCCCGCGGGAGGGGATAGCATGGCATTCACCAGGCAGCAGATCCTGAAGCGGCTGCGCGGCCGCGTGGCCGCCGGCCAACCGATCATCGGCGGCGGCGCGGGCAACGGCATCAGCGCCAAGTGCCAGGAGGCCGGCGGCGTCGACCTGCTGGTGATTTACAACTCCGGCCGCTTCCGCATGAACGGGCGCGGATCGCTGGCCGGCTGCATGCCGTACGGCGACGCCAACGCGATCGTGATGGAGATGGCCGGCGACGTGCTGCCGGTGGTGCCCGATACGCCGGTGCTGGCCGGCGTCTGCGGCACCGACCCGACGCGCCTGATGGACCGATTCCTGCGCCAGGTCCGCGACGCCGGCTTCTCCGGCGCGCAGAACTTTCCGACCGTCGGCCTGATCGACGGACTGTTCCGCGCGAACCTCGAGGAGACCGGCATGGGCTATCCGCTGGAGGTGGAGATGGTCCGCCTGGCGTGCGAGCTGGACCTGTTCACCTCGCCCTATGCGTTCGATGCGGACGAGGGCGCCGCCATGGCGAAGGCGGGAGCGGACGTGGTGGTCGCCCACATGGGTCTGACCACGAAGGGGACGATCGGCGCGGAGACGGCGCTGGAGCTCCAGGAGTGCCCGGCTCGCATCCAGGCGATCGCCGACGCCGCGCGGGCGGCGCGGGACGACGTCATCGTGCTGTGCCACGGCGGCCCGATCGCCATGCCCGAGGACGCGGAGTACGTGCTCGAGCGCACCGAGGGGGTGGACGGTTTCTACGGCGCCTCCAGCGTCGAGCGCCTGCCGACCGAGGTGGCCATCACCGAACAGATGAAGGCCTTCCGAGCGATCCGGAGCAGTTAGCAGGAGCCCATACGCCTTCCCGTAGCCGATTCGGCCGCCCCCAGAAAAGATCGCTTCGATCATGGTCGAAACCGGCGCGATCCGGAGGATGCATTCGACTACACTCGAAGTCCGTTGCTAATGCTAATCGCCGGCACGAGATCACGGGGCCGCATGGGAGCGGCCCGAGGCCACGACATCGTCGCGCTACTAGAGCGGTCGGTCTCCCTGCGCCTAATCTACGTTGAGCAGCGATACGTGTGCATGCTGCGGCACGTTCACGATCACGAAATAGGCAGTGGGATACAAATAATCCTCACGCGACTCGTCGATCACGCGAATGTATCCTTCGCGTGCCGCGTTCTCGTCCGGAATTATCTGATATACCTTTCGCTTCTCGAGATCCGCACAATCCCTGTTCTCAATGCACAACGCGAACATCTCTTGCATATCGATCAATCCAGAAACCGCTTGATCTTCATCTTTACTCGGCCGACGCCGTGAGCCTCATACCAGTGGACCTCGGCGTTGCGGATGCTTCCGGTAGTGAGCTGGACGCTCGCCATTCCTTTCATCTTTCGCCAACGCCCTGAGCCGTACTGCCTTCGAAGCCTCATGATCTCCCGGATTCGTCCGCCTACCGCGATCGTTTCGACATCCGCCACGGTACCGACGATCTCAAAATGCACCAGAGGTTACCGCAGTTAACGAACAACGGTGCACGATAGTGAGGATAGTGATCGGCGTCAATGCGCATGGTTTGCGCCGTCGAATGGGCGCAGCTCCGCGGCCACGACGACATCCGGTCGCCGTGCTCGCTGACCCTGCCGCCGTTCCACAGGGTGCGTGGTCGGATCGCCAGCCACCACGCGATCAGCATCGCCGCGGGGGTTCAGGCAGCTCCGCTCCCACGCGGCCAGTCCCAGTGCACGAGATCATCGCTCCAGGCCAGGCCGAGCGAGGCATGCCCATGGACCTCCCGCAGTGCGCAGCCCGCGGGACTGCTGCCGTGGAAGAACATCAGGTAACGCCCGATCCCCGGCTCGGCGCGAAGGTCCAGGACGTGGCCGGCGGTGATGCGCCCCTGGGCCCACGGCCACTCGTGCTGTCCCAAGGTGAGCAGGCCGTGGTCCGTCCACCGCTCCAGGTCGCGCGAGCGCTTGACGCCGATGCCGTTGGCGGGTGAGTGGAACATGGTGTATTCGCCCTTCTCGGCCAGCAGGCAGACGTTCTCTCCGGCATCGACGCGGCCGGCATGGGTCCAGTGCCGCAGGTCGCGCGACCATGAACGGCTGGCGCCGTTCTGCTTGTAGAAGCACCACCACCGGCCTGGTTCCGCCTGGTCCTCGATCAGGTAGGGATCGATCATCCGTCCCATCTCCTCCCGCGCCACCTCCGGACCCTTGACCCGCAGCAGCTCCGGATCCGACCAGGACGCAAGATCGGGACTGGCCATGGTGAATATGCGGGCCGTCTGGTCGGCCGGCCTGCCGTCGTGGCTGGGATAGGTCTGCAGGCACATCAGCCAGCGGTCACGGAAGCGGATCACGTTCCCGGGGCTGGAGTAGTTGAGCGCCCGGTCGCGCGGGGTCACGTCGCGCGGCTCGCTCCAGGTGATCAGGTCGCGGCTCTCGGTGACTGCCGTGGCCGCGCTCCAGCTCGAGTCGGCCGCGCCGCGGATGCTGCTGTGCCACACCCGGAACACACCGTCGTGATAGTGCCCGCACGGGTCGCGGTGCGCCTGAAGCGCGCTGCCGCGCAGAATGATCGGGCTCGCGATGGCGGTGAAGTCGATACGTGGCAGCCGCACGCCCTCCTATGGCGCGAACGTGAACGAGTACAACTGCGCCCCGCCGTAGAGGTGGAAGCGCAGGCGTATCGGACCGGCGCCCACGCCGACGAGGGTCCGGTGCTCCCGCCACGCCACCGGAGCCGCGATCGAGTCGGCCATCAGCGGCCGCGCATCGGCGGCGCCGTAGCCCGGGATCGGCTGCAGGGTCCGGGCGTCGAGCACCTCCACCTCGATCCAGTCGCGCCAGGGAATGGCGTGGTCGAGGTTGACCGTGAGGCGCACGGCGCCGCCGTCGACGACCTCGATCGGCTGCGTGGTCACCTCGCCCGGAGCGACGGGATCGGCTGCCTGCAGGCTGGCGAAGCCATCCTTGCGCAGCGTGGCCAGTCCCGTGCACACGCGGCCTGACGCCGGTCCGGTGAAGGTCGCGGCGGAGCTCTCGTTGAGGCCCGTATAGAACAGGAGAATCCGGTCCTCGTGCTTGATGGCGCTGCCGCCGCCCAGCACCAGGAAGCCCGAGTCCCACTCGCCGCGGTCTCCGCGGGCGACGACCGGCACGCGCGGCTGTACGCGCTGAAACGGCCCGTGGGCGGATGCGCTCACCGCCAGGCGGATGTCGCCGGTGTAGATGCCGTACGCGTCGGACACCGGCTCGTCAGGCAGCTCGCCGCGGCGCAGCGCCACCCTCGCCTTGATCCGGTCCTGGCGGGTCATGTTCAGGCTGCCCTGGTGCGTGTAGCCCAGGTGGCCGTGGAAGGGCCGGTAGCGGTTGAAGTCGTAGAGCATCACGTAGCTGCCCGCCTGCGGCAGCACGTAGACGAAGTGGATCTCGTGCTCCGCCCCCTCCTGCGGATCGATCGGCAGTTGCGCCTGCTTGACCAGGTGCTCGATGTCCGGCCCTGAACCGACCGAGTGCTGGCCGTATGCCTTGATGCGGCCGTCGGCCGGAGCGCCCGGGTCGATGAACAGGTGTCCGGTGTCGCCGTCCGGCCAATCCACGCCGTCGCCGGATCGCTGCCAGTGGATGCCGTCGCGGGAGTAGTGCGGGACGTAGCGCATCCGCCGGGTCGCGCCCTCGAACACATTGCCGGCCGACTCGCCGCCGCCGTCCGCCACCGGCATCCAGGTCAGTGCCTGGTAGCGGCGGTCGTCCGCGGCGTCGGGGTCGATCAGGACGCAGAAGTGGCTGGCGTCGGCCCCGTCAGGCCGGAAGCAGATGTTGTTGTCCGTCGATCCCCGGAACTCGTACATGCCGATCCGGGGCTTCTCCCAGACCACCCCGTCGTCGCTGACCGCGTAGCCGATCGAGGACTGACGCTGGGTGTCGAACGATACGGTCGAGCCGCGGTCGGTCCCGTAGTACCAGGCGGTGAACTGGCGCTGGATCGGGTCCCAGGCGATGCTCGCCGCCCAGTTGGATACGCGGTCGGAGTCCCACGCTTCGGCGTCGCCGGGGATCAGCACCGGATTGGCGGGGTGCTTCTCCGCCCGGCCGACCACCTGCTCCGCAAGCAGGCAGTCGTCGACGGCGCTCAGATCGACGAAAGTGACGTACGTGTCCGGGTGAGTCCGCATGCTGATCATCCTCGCCTTTGTGCCCCGTGGAAGATGGCGACGACATCGACACTCACCTCATCGTGGGTATAGACGACGATATAGGGAAGGCCAAGCACGACAACCTCCCTCGTACCCTGAACTTGGCCAATACGACCAGACCTGGGGAACGACCGCAACCGCTCAACGGAACGAAACACACGATCGACCACGGCCCGTGCTGCAGATGGACTATCGGCCGAAATGTAATCGCGTATGTTGGCCAGATCGCTGACCGCGGACACCTGCCATCTCAGCGTCATCCCATGGACTTGCGCCCAAAGAAGGCAGCCACCTCTTTGTGTGTGGCGTATCCCGCTGGAGTCTCGAGCCGTCGAGCGGCCTCCTGAGCCTGTTCCGGGGTGAGCTGCAGGTCCATGCGTTTGTCGATCACGTTTAGGAGCAGTTCCGCAGCCTCATCCTGAAGGTCGCTGGGAAGGTCTTGGAGCTTCGCAATCGCCCTTGCGAGCAACTCGGTCATAGGGGGATTCTATCAGCCCTCAAGGTAGGAACAAGCCGAGGCGCGCTCCGCCGGATCCTCGACCCGCCAGCAGCCGTAGCGAGCTCACCGATCAGGACCCGCAGGCCGGATGCGACCGAGCGTGATACGCTGGCCCGGCGATGGGCACGATCCGGGCGCTCGCGTGGTCGGGACGGGCGGGGTTTCGGAGTCACGAGCAATGGCTGGAGCACTGTCGGCTCTATCCGGATGGCATCGGACCCTCCCTCGCCTCGGCTCTGAACGAGGTGCCCGGCGTGCGGGCAACCGGTGTGCACGGCTTCGGCGTTGATCGCGAGTCGGAGCTGGAAGCGCTGACGACGTGGACCGGCGATGCGAAACGGTTCACCTACGTCGACGGCCACCAGCTCGGTCTCAATCCCGGTGGCGCCCGCCTGGAGGCGGCGTTCCCTGACGCCGGCGAGATCGAGGAGCTGAACCGCCTGGACTCCTACCAGGTATTCGTCGCGTGGGCGCACGGCGGGCCGTCGCCCGCGTGGGACGCGGCGGTGGGCGAGCTGGTCCGCGCCGGCCGGCTCGGGCTGGTGGCCCTGCACAGCGTCTGGAACCATCACGCCTACCCGCAGATCACCGGGCTGACGGGCGCCGTCTCCGGCATCGGCACGGTGCGCGAGGGAGTGCCGATCGACGTCGAGGTGCTGTGCGACCATCCGGTCACCGATGGGGTCGGCGACTTCGCGATCCGGGACGAGATCTACTTCGAGCCGCTCGAGATCGCGTCCGACGTGACCCACCTGCTGCGCGGCCGGTGGAAGGAGCACAGCTCGCCGTTCGGCTGGGCGCGCGAAGTGGGAGCCGGACGAGTGGTGTACCTGCAGCCCGGCCACGAGGACTGCCCGGTGTACGCGGCGCCGGCCGTGCGCCGCCTGCTCGCCAACGCGGTCCGCTGGGTCGCCCCTCGCTGATCCATAGCCGATGACTCGCACGCGCCCCTTCGGGCGAGCCGAGGTGCAGATCCCGGAGATCGGCCTGGGCTGCTACAACCTGACCGCCGACCGGGGGGTGGACCGCGACACCGCGCTCGCCACCCTGCAGCGCGCCTACGAGCTGGGGGTGCGCTTCTTCGACACCGCGCCGATGTACGGCGACGGCGAGTGCGACGAGCTGCTCGGACTGGCCTTCGGCCACCTGGGCGCCGACGAGGTGATGATCGGCGCCAAGCTGTCCGGCCCGCCCGGCGAGCACCTCGGAGACTACCGCCGCGACTCGGTACTGCGGGTGTTCGACCGGACCTTGCGCGCGTTGCGCCGCGACGACGTGTTCGCGCTGCAGGTCCACGGCTTCGCGTCGCCGCGCGACATCCCCCGCCAGACGGCGGAGTGGCGCGCGCTGTACGAGCCCGGGATGGCATTCGAGGCGCTCCTGGAGCTCAAGGAGCAGGGTGCGTGCCGGTACGCCGGCGCCACCAATCACAACTCCGTGCTCCTGGCGGAGGCCGTGCGCCGCTTCCCGCTCGACGTGGTGGAGATCGCCAGCCATTACAACATCACCAGCCACGTGGCGCCGCTCACCCTGCTGCCGCTCGCCGAGGAACGCGGAGTGGCCACGGTCATCGCCAACCCGATCGGCGGCGGCCGCCTGGTGAGCCTGGAGACCTACCGCGCGGCGACCTACCTGGGTGCGGTCCCGCTCGACGAAGCGGTCGGGATCCTGGAGCGCTTGATGCGTGACACCGGGCTTGAGCTGTACGAGCTGGCGCTGCTGTACCTGCTGCACGACCCGCGGGTGACCTGCGTGATCCCGGGACCGCGCAACGTGGCGGAGCTCGAAGCCGACGTGGGCGTTGCGGATCGCCCGGCCCTCTCCGACGAGCAGGCGGCGGAGCTCGCCCGCATCGGCAGCCGGATGCTGGCCAGGAAGGTGCCGACCGAGAGCGACGTCAAGGTGGTCGGCGTGCCGCTGCGCCCCGAGTGGCTGGCAACACCCGACTGACCGACAGGTCCAATCGTCAGGGAAACTCCACCTACACCTGTCATTTCTGCCGCAAAAATGCCAGCCATGGTTGCATGAATGCTACAGCGGCTCCGGCGTCGTGCCTTCTGCCAGACGGCGAGAGTAGCTGGCCGACGGTGCGGTGCGCTGACGAGCCCTGCCGGGCGGCATCGACAAATAGCCCCGGAGCCTGATGGCCCCGGGGCTTGAAAACGGAACGAAACTCGGGCGGATCAGCCGCCGAGCGTCTTGGCGCGCTCTTCTGCGTCCCGGTGGAAGTAGATCGTCGGCATCTGGATGAACCACTCCTGCACGTTGCCGATGTCCGGCCCGTAGACGCGGAAGCGCGGCGCGAACTGAAGCAGATCGATGCCGATCAGGTGCTCGGCCTGCAGCTTCTGCAGGGCGATGATCTTGTCGGTCAGCTCCTGGTCGCTTTCGGCAGACTTGGCACCCTGTGCCAGGTCCCACATCTCCTGAGCCCAGTCCGGCGGCTGCTCGCCGCGCTCGCCGCCCGAGGTGATCCACAGGTACCAGGGCCGGGACCACGAGTTGGACGGGTAGAGGCTGTTCCAGCTCCCGCCGAAGTTGGAGGGCCAGTCGCGGTTGGCGTAGCCGGTCAGGCTCTGCCAGCCGATGATCTCCCAGTCCAGGTTTTCGATGACTTCGGTCTGGCCGCCCCAGCCGACGCCGCGGAAGTTGCCCTTGAAGCCGATCTTGGGCAGCTCCTCGACGAGCAGCGTCCATGTGTCGTCGAACCACGTCGCGATCGAGAAGATCGTCAGCGTGATGGGCTGGCCGTCAGGGCCAAGCCGGAAGCCGTCGGCGTCCTTGTCGGTCAGGCCCATCTCGTCGAGCAGCGCGTTGGCCTTGTCCAGGTCGCGCTCCACCGCCAGGGTGGCCAGCTCCTCGACGTACCACGGGCTTGACGGATCGCTCACGCCGATCTGGCGCAGCGGCGCCAGGCCCTCGAACTCCAGGTCGCTGATCAACTGTCGTGGCGCCCAGTAGCTCATAGCCAGCCGAAACCGTACGTCGCGGAACATCTCCGCCTTGAACTCGTCCTGCGCGAACCAGTTGTACGCAAGCGTGCGCTCCGCCAGGTCACCCCGGAACGGGAACGAGATCATCTGCAGGTCGCCGCGGTCGGCGGCCTGCTTGTGGATCTCCACCTTGGGCAGGCCGACCGAGGCCACGGAGATCTCACCGGCCAGGACCCGCAGGTCGCGGGCGTTGGCGTCGGGGATGATCTGCGTGTGCTGCTCGTCCATGTACGGAAGCTGATTGCCTTCCGAGTCCACGGCCCAGTAGTAGGGGTTGCGCGTCCAGATGACCGGCGTCGCCTCGATGCCGGTCGAGGGCGCAAACGGGACCATCGTCGGGTTGTCCGGATTCGCGTTGACACGGCGGTCAGCCTTGGCGTTGAAGAGCTGGGTCCAGTCCTCGAACCCTCCCTCGCTCACCTTGGCTGCCAGTGCGTCCGCCTCCGCATACGACTTGTGGAACTGGGTGAGATAGTGCTTGGCGTGCCCCATCGCCTGCCGCTCCTGGCGGGCGCCGAAGGCGATGTCGAAGCCGGGATAGGGGTTGGGAAACTCGAAGCGGAGCGTCACGTCGTCGACGGCGGTGATCTCAGCCACCGCATCGCCCTGCGTGAGCCAGCCCGGAATCGCCGCGCTCAGCTCGGCGTTGCTCGCGACGTCCTCGAACCAGAACAGGTAGTCCTCGGCCGTGTAGGGTTCACCGTCGGACCAGCGCAGTCCGGTGCGCATCGTGATGGTGAAGACGCGGTTGCCGTTGGACGCCTCGATCGACTTGAAGGCCAGCGGCAGCACCTCCGGCCGCTCCATCTTCGCCTCGCCCCAGAAGGGGATGGCGACGTTGGTCAGCCCCTGCGCGTTGGCCGCGTCCGGTGCCTGGCTGGCGTAGATGCCGCCGAACAGACCGATCTCGGTCATGCCGTAGGTGCCGGGGGAGATGACCAGCGGATCCACCGGTACGCGCTCCTCGACCGGCGGCAGATCCATGCCGTCCAGGTAGGGCGATTGCTGGTACTGCCCGAACAACGGTGCCGCTGCCAAGGCAGCGACTAGCCCGAACAACAGTGTTCTCTTCAAAACGAACCTCCTCGTGCGCCCTCCCGGCGCCGCAACGGCACCGGCCAGCGCAGCAGGGAGGAGCCTACCCGCACAAGGGCCGGGTCGCAACCGGCCGTTCTACCGGTACGGGTCCAGCGCGTCGCGCAGGCCGTCGCCCAGGAACTGGAAGGCGACCACGGTGAAGATCACCATCAACGCCGGGATCAACAGCCAGGGGCGCAACGCCACGACGCTGACGCTCTGCGCTTCCTGAATCAACACTCCCCAACTCATCGCCGGCGGACGCATGCCGATGCCCAGGAAGCTCAGTGCCGTCTCTCCCAGGATCATCGCCGGGATGCGGTTCGAGCCTTCAACGATCAGGTGGCTGGCGAACGACGGCAGCATGTGGCGGAAAAGCTGGCGCCGCACCGGCGCGCCGTCCAGCTTGGCGGCGATGACGTACTCCTCCTCGCGTAGGGACAGGAACTTGCTCCGTACCGTCCGTGCCAGCCCGGTCCAGCCCAGGATGGAAAGGATGATGGTGATCATGAAGTAGACCCTGACGACACCCCAGTCCAGCGGCAGCGAGGCGCTCAGAGCCATCCACAGCGGCAGCGTGGGGAAGGACATGAACACCTCGATCAGGCGCTGGATGATGTTGTCGACCGTTCCGCCGAAATAGCCGGAGATGCTGCCGATGGTGATGCCCAGCACCCAGCTTATGAGGATCGATATCAGGCCGATGGTGAGCGAGATGACCGCCCCGCGCACGATGCGGGAAAACAGGTCACGGCCTTGGCTGTCGGTGCCCAGGGGGAACCAGAGCACGTCCGGAGTCCCGGTGCCGACGAAGTGAAGGGTGCTGGGGATGAAGCCGAACAGGTCGTATTCGTGGCCGTGCACGAACAGGCGCAGTGGCGTCTCGGTGTCCAGGTCCGCCGTGAACTCCCGTTCCAGCGTCTCCCAGTTGAGCTCGCTGGTGATCTGGTAAACGACGGGCCGGAAACGCCCTTCCTGGTCGAACAGGTGAATGCGCGCGGGCGGCAGGAAGCGGAAATCGGGACGCCGCTCGACCGGGTCGTTGATCTCGATGAAGCCGCTGAACGGCACCAGGCTGTAGAGCACCGCCAGCACGACCAGGGCGGCCCGCGCCCAGCGGTGCGCCCGGAACTTGAGCCAGATCAACTTCATCTGGCCGGCGTTGAAGTAGGCTTCCCGTCTCTCGGCGTCTCGGTCGCGTGGGCCGCGCGTGTCGCCCCGGTCGATCGGTTCGCCCCCCCTGATCGGTTGGTCCTGCGTCGCCATGGTCAGTTCTGCAGCCGGATGCGCGGGTCGAGCACGGCCAGCGCCAGATCGGAGATCAGGGTGCCGATCACCGTCAGGGTGGCCAGCAGCATGATGATGGCGCCCGCGATCTGCTGGTCCTGATTGACCAAGCCCTCATACAGCAACGGTCCGATGGTCGGCAGGCCCAGCACCAGTGCGACCAGCACCTCCCCGCCGACGAGGCCGGGCAGCAGCCAGCCGATGCTCGAAATCCAGGGATTGGCGGCCATGCGGATCGGGTACTTCACGAGCAGGCGGGTCTCCGGCACGCCCTTGGCACGCGCGGTTGTGACGAACGGCATGCGCAACTGGTCGAGCACGTTCGCGCGGATGGTGCGGACGCCGCCGCCGATCGACTCGAAGCCCAGGATCACGATCGGCATCCAGATGTGCTTCAGGAAGTCGACGAACTTGGCGATGCTCCATGGCTCCTGCACGTACTCGGTGGAGAAAACGCCGCCCGGCGCGTAGTTGATCAGCTTGAATGCCGCATACATCAGCAGCAAGGCGAACAGGAAGTTCGGGATCGCCATCATGAAGAAGGCAATGAAGCTGAACACGTTGTCGAACAGCGCGTATTGACGGATCGCCGCGCCCACGCCGGCCGGCCAGGAAATCGCGGTGCCGACCAGCAACGTGATCAGGCCGATCATCACCGTCAGCAGGAGCCGGTCCCCGATCAGCGCGCGCACCGGCTTGTTCCATTCGAAGGACCAGCCCCAGTCGCCGCGGAACCAGCCGGCCCCCCACTTCAGGTAGCGGACCGGGAACGGATCGTCCAGACCGAGTTGCGCCCGGATGTTGGCCACCATCTCCTCGGCTTCCTCGCTGCCGATGCGATCGCGCATCTCTTCCAGCCGGCCGACGTAGGCGCTCGCCATGTCGCCGGGCGGCAACTCGATGACGATGAAGGAGATGATCGAGATGAGGATCAGCGTCGGGATCATGTGCAGGACGCGGTGTCCGATGTACCCGAGCATCGACGGCCACGGTGCCAACCGACGGCGCGCTTGTCAATCTGGCGGCGGCCGGCTGCGGGGCCTGCGCTCGCGCGTCCACGCTCACTCGGTCAAGCGGATGCGCGGGTCCAGCACCGCCAGGGCCAGGTCGGAGACCAGCGTGCCGATCACCGTCAGGCCCGCCATCATCATGATGATGGCGCCCGCCACCTGCTGGTCCTGTTGGCTCAGCGCGGTGAACAGCAGCGGCCCGACCGTGGGCAGCCCTATCACCAGCGCGACCAGGACCTCGCCGCCGACCAGCGCCGGCAGCAGCCAGCCGATGCCGGAGATCCATGGGTTGGCTGCCGCCCGGATCGCGTACTTGACGATCAGCCGGGTCTCCGGGACTCCCTTGGCGCGTGCGGTGGTCACGAACGGCATGCGCAACTGATCGAGCACGTTGGCGCGAATCGTACGCAGCCCGCCGCCGAGCGACTCGAAGCCCAGGATCGCGATCGGCATCCAGATGTGCTTCAGGAAGTCGATGAACTTGGCGATGCTCCACGGCGCCTGCGCGTACTCGGTGGAGAAGACACCGCCCGGCACGTAGTCGGCCAGCCTGAAGAACGCGTACATCAACAGCAGGGCGAACAGGAAGTTCGGGATCGCCATCATGAAAAAGGCGATGAAGCTGAACACGTTGTCGAAGAGCGCGTATTGACGGATTGCGGCGCCCACGCCGGCCGGCCACGAGATGGCGGTGCTGATCAGAATCGTGATCAGGCCGATCATCACCGTCAGCAGGAGCCGGTTGCCGATCGCCTGGCGCACGGGCTGATCCCAGTGGAACGACCAGCCCCAGTTGCCCTGCAGCCAGCCGGAGGCCCAGCGGAAATAGCGCACCGGCATCGGGTCGTCCAGGCCGAGTTGCTTGCGGATGTTGGCCACCATCTCGTCCGCTTCCTCGGTGCCGATACGGTCACGCATCTCCTCCAGACGGCCGACGTAGGCGCTTGCCATGTCGCCCGGCGGCAGCTCGATGATGATGAAGGAGACGATCGAGATCACGATCAGCGTCGGGATCATGACCAGGATCCGGCGGCCGACGTAGGCGATCATCTCCTGCCACGTTGCAAATGCGGCGCGCAAGTTGTCAATCTGCGCGGGTGTCCGGTCGTGTCGCGACGCTTGCGGGCCTCTGCTGGCTGCTGAACGCGGCCGGCGGATTCGCCGCCGGCATGTTGGAGGGCGGGGCGGTCGAGGAGCGGTTCGAGCTCCCGGCGCGCGGCGAGCTGGTGGTCAATGGCTCGTTCTTCTCGCTGGACATCACCGGCTACGAGGGCGACATGATCGCCGGCCTGGCGGTGATGTCGGAACGGGTCAGGCGCCGCAACGCGGTGGCCATCGTCACCCGCGACGTGCCGGAGAGGGTGACGGTGGAGGTCGTGACGAACGACCGGAACGTGCTGCGTTCGTCCATGCTGTGGTACCCGCAGATCCGGCTGCGCGTGCCGCACGGCGTGTCGGTGGCGGTCACCGCGGCAGGGGACCTGATCCTGCAGGGCCTGGAAGCGCCGAGTGCCGATCTGTACACCTTCGAGGGAGACATCATCGTCCGCGACGTGACCGCCGAGCTGTTCACCACCAACGCGGCCGGCGTCACCCGCGTGTTCGACAGCGACGGTCCCAAGTGGCTGCTTTCCTCCGACGGCGACATCGCCGTGGACGGCGGAACCGGCAACGTGCGCGTGCAGACCATCGGCGGACGGCTGACGCTGCGCGGGGTCGCGGGGGACGTGGTGACCAACGTCGCGGTCGAGGACATCAGGATCGAGGGTCTGGACGGGACGATCACGCATACACCGGCACCGGTGAAGGGGGAGCCCGACGCGAACGGGGGCTGACTCAGCCGGCCGGCGCCGTGCCGGCCATCCGCGCCAGCAGGTCCAGCAGCCCGGCTATGGAGCGCCGGTCGATCAGAAACATGGGCGCGGGATCGGAACCGCCCCGGCGTACCACGTGGAACTCGACGTCATGCGGCAGGACCTCGACCCACCACTCGGGGAGCTCGGGCTTGGCGAGCCGCCAGGTGACGGTCAGCACCGGCCGGACTCCGGCCACCCGAGAATCGCCGGGGATGTCGTCCTCCACGCGCAGGCCGTTCACGTGCTCCAGCAACTCGGCGGCGTCCACGGCTGA
The DNA here is from genome assembly GCA_028820215.1 of Spirochaetaceae bacterium. The sequence goes on from JAPPKD010000141.1 coordinate 19,455, forward strand.
CAGAGTCGTCCCGCCGAGCCGGTAGACCGTCGTCCCCGCCTCCCCTTCCCGGTCGATCGTCACCCGGTAGCTCGCCTCGCCTGCCGTGAAATCCATCTCCTGCACCAGGTCGTAGTCAACCTCGGCCACCGCCCGCGCCACCAGGTCGAACGGCCGCAGGCGGTCCAGGGTGTCGACGCGGCTGTTGCCGAGCCGGTATACCGTCGGCCGGCCGGCAAGCGCGGCGTAGCGATGGGTCGCCCCGGCCGCGGAGCCGATCAGGAGGTGGTAGGTCCCTTCGGCGTCCTCGACCTCCAGCTCGAACGCGGGCTCGGCCAACCCCAGCGCCGGATCGTCAGCCGTGGCGCCGACGACGATGCCGTCGGCGACGTCGCCGGTCAGATCGTCGCGCAGCCGCGCCAGCACGCCGCTCAGCGCCGTGTCGTCGACCAACACAGGACCGGCGTAGGGTGCGGTGATCAGGTAGGCGGCCCGCTCGTCCGGCTGCGACGCGTCGTGGAAGGCGTCGTACCGGACCCTCAGCTCGCCGCCGGTCCCGCGTACCCGCATCCGGCGGACCAGCACCGGCTCGAACGTCGGCAGCGCCGTGTCGATCAGCGCCGCCGGCTCTCTGCTCAGAAGGTACACGGCGTCTCCGCTGACGGTGTAGACCGCGTCCCGGCCGTCCACCATCGCGTAGCTGGTGCCGGTGGCGGTGCGCGACCCCAGCAGCACGTTCAGCCGGTCGCCGCCGGCCGAGACCAGCTCGATGCGACCGCTCGGTGCATCCAGCCCATAGGCCGACAGATCGCCCGTCTCCTCGGCGATCACGCGCAGCGGCCGCAGGCCGATCGCCGCGTCGACCACCTGCAGCACCTGCGGCTCGCGCAGGGGAGCGCCGGGTGCCGCCGGGTAGATCCATGCGAGCCCGGCATCGGTTTCCAGGATGGAGCGGCGCTGCAGGGTCAGCCCGGTGTGCTCGATCGTGATCGTGGCCACCGACTCCGGATCCCCTGTATAGAACGGCGGTAATGCCCGCTCGTCACCTGCCTCCTCGCCCGCGGGTTCGCGGCCGGCCAGCAGCAGGTAGCCGGCGATCAGCACGCCGATCGCGGCGACCGGCGCAATCAGCCGGACCCAGCGACGCCTCGCCCGCCCCTCCGATGCCAGGCCGCTCACCGGGCGCGCCCCAGGTTCAGCCAGTTGAGCAGCCGCTCCGCCCCGCGGTCGCGCAACTCCTCCCGAAACGCGTCGAGCTGCGTCAGGGGGCGGGCGCCGGCAATGAACCTGGCGGCCTCCGCCGCGATGTGCTCGACCAGCGGACCGGCCAGCGCGTCCACGAAGTTGCGGCTGTGCGTGGTGATGGCCGGCCACGGCTCCAGGATCACCGCATCGTCATCCAGGTAGGTCGCCACGTCGTGGCGCTCGAAGTACCGCGCGGCCGGCGTGTCTGCCGAGCTGCCCTCGCCTACCAGCCGGAGCGCGAAGTCCAGGCGGTCGGGTGCATCCGAGGCCGCCGCGACCTCGCCGGCCACCTCCTCTTCCAGCAGCAGATCCAGGAACGCCACCGCGGTCTCGGCGTGCGGGGACGCCGACGTCACGGCCCAGCCCGGCGCGATGGCGTTCCACGCACGCGGCGCGACCCAGCCGCGGCGGCCACGGTTCGCAGGCAGCCGCAGCGCGCCCACCCAAGCCCCGGCGCGGTCCCAGTCGCCGTCCTCGGTCAGCCCGCCGTAGCCGCGCGAGCCGGCCAGCTCCGGACCGGTCCGGCCCGCCCAGGGGACCACGAACGCGCGCTCGGAGCCCAGCAGGCGCAGCAGGTCCAGGTCGCCGGGAGCGGTCCGCGGGTCGAGCGACCCGGCCGCCATCAACCCTTCCGCCACCAGGCGATGGAACCAACGCAGGTAGTCCTCGAACTCCCGTTCGAACGGTCCGAGCCGCCACTCGCGCCGCTCGCGATGATAGTAGGCGGCGACCCGCTCATCGACGCCGGAGCGGAACCACGACGGCGCCCGGAACAGCAGCGCCCGGCGGGTGGCGGCGAACGGCGTGCTTCCCGGGAACTCCGACTGGAGGGCACCGAGCGATGCCAGCAGCTCCTCCCACGTGTCGGCGCCTAGGCCACGGGCCTCGAACAGGTCCTGCCGGTAGGCGATGGAGCCCAGGTACGGGCTGGCGCTCGCGTCGAACACGCCCAGCGCGTACAGCTCCCCCGGCGCCAGCAGGCGGCCATCCGTGCTTTGGCGAAAGCGCTCGTGCTCCTGCAGCAGGCGGTGCAGGTTGGGCGTGAGCTCCGGCCGTTCGAGCAGGTTGACCAGCCACTCCCGCTGGCGGATGAAGTCGAGCGGCGCTACCCCCTCGGCCAGCAGGTCCGGCAGCTCGTCCGAAGCGGCCAGCTCCGCCAGGCGCGTGCCGCGGGCCGCGGCGCTGGCGCCGGCGATCGCGGCCGGCCGTAGCGTGATGTTGGCGCGGCGCTGCACCACCTTCCAGGCCGGGCGGGCGGCAGCGGGGAGCGACGACTCCGGCACCCCGACGGTGAGCGTGACCGGCTGCGCAAGTGGGAAGGACACCGCCGGAGCGACACCGGTCTGATCGCTGGCCGACGCACCATCGCCGCAGCCGGCGAGGCCGATTCCAGCCGCAGCCACCAGGACGGCCGCGACCATCAGTCGCGTTGCATGCGCTGCTCGATCCAGATTCTTGTCTCCTCGACGCCGATATGGGCCGACGCGGCCGCCATGGTCAACTCCTCCAAAGCAGCTCACGTGGCCAGCGTGCGCACTCCGTACTTCGCGATCACGCTGTCATGGGTGACGATGGTGAGCCCCTCCACCTGCGCCTGCGCCACGAGCATCCGATCAAAGGGGTCCCGGTGGTGCGGCGGCAGGCTGCCGGCGTGGTCGGCGTGGACGAACGTCACCGGCAACTCCCGAAATCCGGACGCTTCGACGGTGGAGAGCAGGTCCTCCGGCGCCCTCAGCTTGCCGAGGGAGCGCTTGATGGAGATCTCCCACATGCTGATCGCGCTCACGAACACGTCGTTGCGCGGGTCGACGATCGCACTCCGAGCGGGCTCGATGAGCGCGCCGTCGTCCTCGAGCACCCACAGCAGCGCATGCGTGTCGAGCAGAAGTCGACGCACGTTACCGGCCCTCGAATGCCTCGATCACTTCCATCGGCGTTTCATCGAAATCGGGAGCCATCCAGATACGCCCCTTCAGCAGCCCGAGCTTGCGCGGAGTCCGCGGCCGATGCGGGACGAGATCCAGATACGGCTTGCCGGCCTTGGCGATGACGACCTCCTCGCCCTTCCAGGCCAACTCGCCCAGCCGCGAGAGCTGAGACTTGGCTTCGTGCATGTTCACTTGCATGTCACTTCCTTCCGATCGAATTAGCCCGCCTAAGCTTAGCCAATTCGATGCCATGAGTCGAACGATCCGGAACCTCCCGCTCTGGCGACCGATGGCTGCATTCGACTACGCTCACAGGCCATGTGGCGCAAGCTCGCGGCCGTGCCGCCCGTCGGTTGGATGACGGGCGCACGGCGGGTGCCGATCGTCGGTGGCGTCCGCGCTGCCCTGGCGACGGCAGCGGGCAAGCGCCGCGTCATCGGGGTGGTCCTGCTGCTGGCCATCCTGCTGCCCTTCGCCGCGTTCAACCGCCTGCCCAAGCTCGACACCGTGCGCGCCGACCTGCAGGCGGCGCTGGCTCCGACGGCGGAGTGCTTCCAGGGCTTCTGCGTGGAGGCGGAGCCGCAGTCGGGCTTCCTCACCCGCTGGTGGCGCTTCTCCCTCACCTATCTGCAGCTCGTCGCCATCGGCATGGCGTTCGCGTTCCTGGCCGGCGGCATCGCCGAGGCGTTCCTGGCACCACCCGGAGCTACGCGCCGGCAGGCCTCCGGTCCCGTGGGGCGCATCCTCAAGGGGCTGGGCCTGGGGCCGGTCGTGAACCTCTGCTCGGCCTGCATCGTCCCGGTGTCCAGCGCCGTCCGCCGACGCGGGCTGGGGATCGAGGGAGCCCTGGCGCTCGTGCACGGCTCGGCAACCCTCAACGTACCGTCGCTGCTGATGATCGCCGCCGTGTTCTCGCCGCTGCTGGGCGCCAGCCGCGTGCTGCTGGGGCTGGCCGCCGCCTTTCTGCTCGGCCCGCTGGTGGTACGGGTGGCGGGCCACTCCACGGAGCCGGAAGCCTGTGACCTGAGCCTGCCGGACGCAGCCGAGCCGAACCTGGGCTGGGCCGGGGAGTTACGTGAAGGGCTGCCGCGCTGGGCGCGTGCGACCGGGCGCCTGCTGGTCCGCATGGGGCCGATCATGGTGGTTGCCGGGTTCGCGAGCGGCGCGGCGATTCAGTTCCTGCAGCCGGAAACCGTCGAGGCCTTCCTGGGCGACAGCGTCACCGGCATCGCCGTCGCGGCCACGCTCGGCGTGCTGATCAACGTGCCGCTGCTGTTCGAGATCCCGCTGGTCGCGTTGCTGCTGCTGCTCGGCGCCGGCAGCGCCCCCGCGGCCACGCTGCTGTTCGCGGCAGCGGCCGGCGGTCCGATTACCTTCTGGGGCCTGACCAGGGCGCTGCGCTGGCAAGGGATCGGCACCTACGCGCTGGGCACCTGGGCGATCGCGATGGCCGGCGGTCTGGCCGTGCTGGGAGCGAGCCGGCTTCTGCCGCATGAGGAGCCGGCGCTGCGCCTATCCGCCGCGGCAGCGATGACACACGTCGAGCGCACCGCCCCGGACCCCGCCACGGTCGGGGACACGCCCATCCGCTTCACCGACGTCGCCGCCGCGGCCGGAATCGGTGCCGATCGGTTCTTCGCCAGCTCTACGCACAGCCTGGGCGTGAACTGGATCGACGTGGATGCCGACGGATGGCCCGACCTGTTCGCGGTGGGAGGCGACCCTGGATACCCGCCGCGGCTGTACCGCAACCTTGGCGATGGCCGCTTCGAGGCGGCGCACCACCTGATTCCCGAGCTGCCGGCGTACGAAATGTCGGGCTCCGTCTTCGCCGATTACGACAACGACGGCGACCCTGACATCTACATCTACACGGACAACACCCAGTGGGCGCTGCACGGCGACAATCTCCCCGACGGCCCGCCCAACCTGCTGCTCCGCAACCTGCTGGTCGAGCACGGGGGCCGCGTCCCCGCGCGCCGCCCGTTGTTCGAGGAAGTGGCAGCCGCCGCCGGGGTCGACGACCTGGCCGCCGCCCCGTACGGGCCGCTGCCCGGCCACCGGTCCAAGGCGGCGTCGTGGCTGGACTACGACCGCGACGGCTGCGTGGACCTGTACGTCTCCCACTTGGTGATCAACTCCCCCGGAACGCAGGCCAACCGCGACCGCCTGTTCCGCAACCTCTGTGACGGGACCTTCGCCGATGCGACTGCCGACGCCGGCCTGTATCAGGGCATCACCGCCTGGCGGGCCGCCTTCCTGGTGCTCGGCGCCCACCTCGACGGCGACCTGTGGCCCGACCTGTACGTGGTCAATGTGGCCGGCGACAACGCCAACCGGTCGAGTCACCTGGACCAGATCTTCCGCAACGAGGAGGGCTCGTTCACGCAGGTGTTCCGCGACTGGTACTGGATCGGCGACGACGCTCAGGCCGGCATGGGCATCGACGTCGCCGACCTCGACGGGAACGGTACCTGGGACCTCTACATCTCCGACCTGAAGAGCGGCGGCACGCCCCTGGAGGACGAGCCGTGGGGGAACGTCCTCTACCTCGGCAAGCCGCGCGGCTCGTACGCTGACAACGCGGCGGAGCGCGCCGGCGTCGCGGGCGACGACTCCTGGGGCGTCAACTTCCTGGACGCCGACCACGACGGCGACGAGGACCTGTTCGTCGCCACCATGGCCGGCTCACGGATCGACCTGTTCTATTCCAACGACGGCGACGGCGCGTTCCGGAACGTCGCCCGCCAGGCCGGCGTGCGCGTGCCCGACGGGCGCGGCAGCGCGATCGCCGACTACGACCGGGACGGCGACGTCGACGTGGCGGTCGTCAATCAGGCGGGCTCGCTGCAGCTTTTCCGCAACGACACCGAGCTGCTGGGCGGGGCGCTGCAGCTCGACCTGGTCGGCACGGACAGCAACCGCAGCGCGATCGGCGCCGTGGTCAAGGTGCGCGCGGGCGACTCCGTGCTGATGCGCCAGGTGAAGGGGGGCTCGAGCGGCCACTCGCAGAACTCGCTCGCCGTCCACGTCGGGCTCGGCGGCGCGACGCAGGCCGACGTCGTCGAGGTCTTCTGGCCGGCCGGCGGAGTCGTGCGCTGGCACGGCCAGCCGGCGGGGCAGCGCCTGCGCCTGGTGGAGGGCTCGGCCTGCTCAGGCGTCCCCCCCGCAAGCCGCTGCCAGGAGACAGCCGCGGAGCGGCCCCGGCCCGCGGAGAGCTGATTCGCGATCCGGTACTCAGGCCGAGCAGGATCGCCTCAGGCCGAGTACGATCGGCTTCAGGCCGAATACGCGAACAGCTTCGCCTGGAACATCCGCAGCCGCACCGCGATCTCGTCGCCGGCGGCGCTCAGGTCGGTCCTGCCGCGCCACGACACCGGCCGGTCCAGGTGATCGCCTGACAGCAGGTCGCAGTCCGCGAAGCTGAAGCCCGGGATCGCCTCGGCGTCCGGGTGGATCCGCGACGGCACGGTGCGGATCAGCTCCACCTGGATGTGGCCGCCCGGCGCGCAACGGTAGTTGAGCCGCAGCGCGTCGCGCCCGCGCTTGACCGTCGGGATGGTGAAGCGCCCCTCCATCTCCGCCTCCACGCCGCAGAAACGGTGCGGGAGCCAGCGGGCGAGCTGCAGCACGCCCGGGCGGTGCGGGATCTCGGGCTCCGAGGCGCGGTAGTTGTGCAGGCCGACGTGGCCGCGGTACATGGTCGCCCAGTAGCCGTCCGGCAGCTCGATCAGGCCGCCCCACGGCCGCGCGCCGCCCGAGTCGGGGCTGCCGGCCCCCCCGCACGAGATGATCGGACTGCGGTCGGGCCGGAACCAGTGCGTCATGTCGCGGCTGAAGGCGATCTGCGCGTCGTTGTAGTCGCCGACCTGGTGATAGGTCTCCACGAACGCGCAGTGCAGGCCGGGGTTGCCGGGATAGCGGAAGTACGAGCAGCCGTAGAAGGAGAGATCCGGATCGTCCTGCGGGTCGGGCGCCAGCACCAGCGATGCGGGCGGCCAGTGCCAGAAGTCGTCCGTCCGCGTCAGCCCGGTGGCGCGCCGGCCCATGCCGCCGACGCGGATGTAGGCGTAGTAGCCGCCGGTCTCCTCGTCGTACTGGGCGGCGCTGCCGCCGTCGGAGCTCATGTCGCCGACGCGGCCGACCGAGGTCCAGCGAACGCCGTCTGGAGAGGTCCACCCCTCGACCCAGTGGCGGGACTCGGCGCGTGGCCCGCTGTAGGCGTCCCCCTCGTATTCCTGCCGCCGCCAGCGGTTGTACGCCTCCACGGTGTCCAGCGTCTCGCCGGTGTCCGGATCGAAGCTGGCGCCAACCTGGCCGATCGCCTTGAAGCGCTCCTCCGGCGTGCCGCGGGGATCCTCGAACGGCGTGCCCGTGGGCGGGTTGGCGATGATGTTGTTGGCGCGCGATCCCTGCCACTCGACCTGACCCAGCTCCGGTCGCTGCCAACGGTAGCCGTCAGCGCTTTCGGCATAGCATAGGTGGTGACCGCCGCCCAGGCCGGGGTTCTTGTCCTCACTGCGGTGCGCGTAGGCGGCGTACAGCATCTTGTAGGTGTCGCCGTCCCGCCAGACGCGCAGCGGCACCATGTTGCCGCCTCCTTCCCAGCGGTCGTTGGAGATCAGCGCCGGCTCGCTCTTGGCCGCCTGCTCGACACTGATGCGTACGCCGATGGGCGCGTCGTACAGCTCGTAGCGGCCCTGGCGGTTGACGCCGCGGTTGCCGGGGTGGGTCTGGGACCAGTCGATGAACGGCACCCATTCCTGGGTGGACAGGTCGCGGGCGATCGCCGCCGCCTCGCCCTGGGCGTAGTCGGGTGTCTGCTGCTTCGCCATGGCCCCCGACTGTGTCGGCTCCGCGTCCGGGCCGCAAGCAAGCCGGCACGCAGCTCGACAGGGGTCCCGCGCGTTGCGGCGGCGCTACGGACCCGGTAGGCTGCACGGAAGGATGGCGCTCTCCTTTGAGGAACTGCGCTTCTTCAAGCGCAACGGGTACCTGATCAAGCGCAAGGTGATGGACCCCGGCCTGATGGCGCAGGCGCGCCGCCGCCTGTGGGACGATCCGCCGTCGTCCCTGAAGCCGGACGACCCGCGCACCTGGGTCGGACCGCTGCCGGAGGCGGACCATTCGCCCGATCCGGACAACCACCGCAAGGAGTATCGCTGGCAGTACCGGCGCATCGGCTCCGAGCCGTGGATCATCCGCATGCTGGCCACCGATCCCGCGATCTTCGCCATGGCGGAGCAGATGCTCGGACCCGGCGAGCTGCAGGAGCCCGACCGCATCCGCGGCATCTACTGCACGCTGCCGTTCGGCGACCGGCCGCGTCCGCCGGTCGGCTGCCACTGCGACGGCCACGCGTTCCACCTGGGGGTGGTCGGCTACATCGACGACGTGGGCCCCGACGGCGGCGGCTTCTGCGTGTGGCCGGGCAGCCACCGGCGCTTCTATCACACGTTCACGACCGGCTACCAGAGTGACACCACACCGGCGCAGGAAGGGGTGCGGGACGAAGTCAACCGGGACGGCCCCGTCGACTGTCACGGCGAGGCCGGCGACATCGTCTTCTGGCACCACCGGCTGGGCCACATGGCGGGCCACAACTACACCGGCCGCATCCGCCAGGCCGTCCTCTACGACTACAAGAAGCGGGACCTGGAAGAGGTGCAAGGCCAGCCGCCGTGCGCGGACATGTGGGAGCACTGGTCGCCCGCGCTCCGCGCAATCTGAATCCGAGGCCCCGAACGTGAAGAGGCCCCCCCCCGAAAGGGTGGGGCCGCCAGCATCACCTGGCGCATGACCACCCGGCCCGCCCGGGTAATGCAAGAGGGAGACCCCCGGCGTCGGGGCGGCCGTGCACCAGGCGTTGAAATTGCCCAGCTTGGGGTTCACCAGGAAGATGCGCGGCGCGAACGCCGTCCAGCCAACCGACCAGACGTCCTCGATCGCGCGGCGCTGCCATTCCTTGTACGCCTCCCCCAGCTCCTCGGGGGTGGCGGCGGCCTGGATCTGCTTCCACACTTCGTGGTTGTCCTTGATGCGCTGCGGCGGTTCCTCGCCCTCGGCGCCGTCGGTGCGCAGCCACGCCTGCCATCCCTTCGCCCACGGGCGGCCGAAGTTCGAGGACGGCGAGGCGCTCGACAGGCGGTCCGGCACCTGGTTGTCCCAGGCGTCGGCGCTCTGCTGCTGCCAGATCTCCCACTCGTTGGTAGCCGCGAAGTCTCCGGACTGCTCCCAGCCGACGACGCGGTGGTTGCCCATCAGGCCGATCTTCGGCAGCTCCTCGGCCAGCAACTGTCCGGCGATCTCCCACTCGCCGGCGTGCGGCTCGGTGGTGATCAGGAAGGTGATCGGCTTGCCGTCCGGCCCCAGCCGGAACCCGTCGTCATCCTTGTTGGTCAGGCCGATCTCGTCCAGGAGCTGGTTGGCCGCATCCAGGTCGTTGTTGAGCAGCGGCGTCGACAGCGCTTCGGGCACGAACCACGGATGGTCCGGCTTGATGATGCCCTGCACCTTCAGGGGCGCCTGGCCGGCGTACAGGATGTCGTTGAGCTTCTGGCGCGGCACGAAGTACGACCACGCCTGCCGGAACCGCTTGTCCCTGAACAGGCTGCGCTTGAACTCGTCGTCCGTGTCCATGTTGAAGAAGGTCAGGTTCGAGCTGTAGGCGGCGCCGGGACGCGCCACCAGCTCCATGCGCACCTTGCCCTCGTCAGCCGCCCGCTTGGCCAGCTCCAGACTGTCCAGCGGCACGGTCGCGACCCAGCTCTGTCCTTGCAGCGCGCGCAGCTTGCGCGCCTCCGCATCCGCAACCAGGAACACGCGGTTGCCGCGGATATACGGAAGCTGCTGATTGGCCTCGTCGACCGCCCACCAGTACGGATTGGCGATGTACTCCGTGGGGTCCGCCGGTGGCGGCTCGTGCACGACGAACGGCGCAAGCTGAGGCGCGTCCGGGTTGGCGTTGATCGTCCTGTCCCGTGACCAGCGCAGCAACTCCTGCCAGGTCTCGAACGGCGACTCGGCCACGCGGGCCGCCAGGGTGGCCGCGTCGGCGTAGTCGGGGTGGAACTGGCTGAGATACGCCTTGCTCTGCGCCAGGAAGTTTCGCTCGGCGCGGTCTCCGGTCAGGATCAGGTTGTAGTTCGGGGACGGCTCTGCCAGCGTGACGCGCATGGTGTAATCGTCGATCGCCTCCGCAACCGATCCCGGAAGGATGCCCTGATGCGGGGCCGCGGCCCCGGTCGCCTCGCGGTACAGATCGTTGAGCTCCAGGTCGTGCCACCAGAACAGCACGTCATGGACCGTGAATGGCGATCCATCGGAGAACTTCATGCCCTCGCGGAAGTAGAACGTCCAGACCGTGAAGTCGTCGCTCGACTCGATGCCCTGCAGCCCGTACGGGTTGTTCTCGCGCGTCAGGGGCAGCGTGTAGTCGGTCGGTCCCTGGATGTTGGCCTGGTCCGGCGAGTCGCCGGTCGACCAGGCGTCGGTGTAGCGGCCGACCTCGACCATGCGCATGTCGCCGCCGTTCACGTACACGAACGGCTCGTCCGGCAGCCGTTCCTCCACCGGCGGCAGCTCGCCGCGGGCGACCTGCTCGGCATGCCAGGGCGCCTCCTTGTATTGTCCGATGGCGGTGCCGCCGACGACGATCAGCAGCCCGGCCACCATCAGTGCTGTGGCTCTTTGCACGATTCTGCTCCTCCTTTCGGATTCGATGTAGCTATGTTGATCCAATCAGATTGGACGCCGGGCGGCAACCCCTGGGCCGCTCCGGATCGGCGCCACTTACTCGGCGACCCGTATGCGGGGGTCGAGCACGCCCAGCAGCAGGTCGGAGATCAGCGTACCGATCACGGTCAGCGTCGACAGCAGCATGACGATGGCGCCCGCCACCTGCGTGTCCTGGTTCATCGCCCCCTGCAGCATCAGCGGGCCGATGGTCGGTATGTTCAGAACCGTGGACACCAGCACCTCGCCGCTCAGCAGCGCCGGCAGCAGCCAGCCGATGCTGGAGATCCACGGGTTCGCCGCCATGCGGATCGGGTACTTGATCAACAGCCGCGTCTCCGGCACGCCCTTGGCGCGCGCGGTGGTCACGAAGGGCTGGCGAATCTGGTCCAGCACGTTGGCGCGGATGGTGCGCACGCCGCCACCGATCGACTCGAAGCCCAGGATCACCAGCGGCATCCAGAGGTGCGCCAGCAGGTCCAGGAACTTTCTCCAACTCCACGGCTCGTCGATCATGTCGGCCGAGAACAGCCCTCCCGGCACGAAGTCGATCAGCTCGAACGACAGGTACATCAGCACCAGGGCGAACAGGAAGTTGGGCACCGCCATCATGAAGAAGGCGATGAAGCTGAACACGTTGTCGAACAGCGAGTACTGGCGGATCGCGGCGCCCACTCCCGCCGGCCAGCTCACGGCCGTGCCGATCAGCATGGTCAGAAAGGCGATCGCCACCGTCGTCAGAATGCGGTCCTGGATCACCGCGCGCACCGGCAGGTCCCAGTAGAAGGAGTGCCCCCAGCTTCCGCGCAGGAAGTCGCGCGCCCACTTGACGTACCGCACGTGAACCGGCTCGCCGTAGCCGAAGCGCCGCCGCAGCGCCTCCAGCATCTCGGTCGCGTCGCCGCGGAACTCCTCGCCCATGCGCTCCAGCCGCGACACGTAGGCGCTGGCCATGTCTCCGGGAGGCAGCTCCACCACCAGGAAGGAGAGCATGGAGATCAGGATCAGCGTCGGGATCATGATCGCGACCCGGCGGATGATGTAACCCAGCATGTCCGTCTCCCGGCCTACCGGTACGGATCGACGGCGTCGCGCAGGCCGTCGCCCATGAACTGGAACGCCACCACGGAGAAGATGACCAGCAGTGCCGGCAACAGGAGCCAGGGATGGAGCGCGACCGACTCGACGTTCTGCGCACCCTGCAGCAGCACGCCCCAACTGACCGCCGGCGGACGCAGCCCGACGCCCAGGAAGCTGAGCGCCGTCTCGCCCAGGATCATCGAGGGGATGAGGTTGGAAGCGTTGACGATCAGGTGGCTGGCGAACGCCGGCAGCATGTGCCGGAACAACTGGCGGCCGAGCGGCGCCCCGTCCAGCTTGGCCGCCAGGACGTACTCCTCCTCGCGCAGCGCCAGGAACTTGCTGCGCACGGTGCGCGCCAGCCCGGTCCAGCCCAGAATGGACAGGACCACCGTGATCGCGAAGTAGACCTGGACGATGCTCCACTCCAGCGGCAGCGCCGCGGCAAGCGCGATCCACAGCGGCAGCGACGGGACCGACATCAGCACCTCGATGAAGCGGTTGATGACGTTGTCGACCACGCCGCCGAAGTAGCCGGCGATGGACCCGATCAGGATGCCCAGCACCCAGGTGATGATGATCGACATGATGCCGATCGACAGCGACAGGATGGAGCCGTGCACCATGCGCGAGAACAGGCAGCGGCCGCTCTGGTCGGTGCCGAGCGGGTACCAGCGGACGTCCGGGTCGCCGGTGCCGAGCAGGTGCAGGTCGGCGTCGATGAAGAAGAGCAGCTTGTACGGATAGCCGCGCACGAACAGCCGCAGCGGGCGCTCCGACCCCTCCACGCGCACGTACACGCGCTTGAAGAGCTCGAAGTCGAGCTTGCTGGTGACCTGGTAGACCACCGGCCGGAAGTTGCGTTCCTCGTCGAACAGGCTGAACGAAACGTCCTTGCCGCTGAACACCCACGGCTGGAGCTGGATGTCCGTGTTGCGCTCGACCGGATCGTTCATGGCGAAGAAGCCGTTGAAGATGGCGACGAAGTAGAAGACGGCGATGACGCCCAGGCCCCACATCGCCCAGCGGTGCGAGCGGAATTTCAGCCCGATCAGCCGCCACTGGGTCGCGGTGAAGTACGCCTCACGCCGTTCGGCCTCGGTGAGCTGCTTGCGGCGGAAGATGCCAACCGCCCGCTGTTTGGCGACATCGTCGGCAACGCTCTCGCGAGCGTCGCTCAGGGTGGGTTCGGCCATCGGCGACGACACGGATTAGAGCATCACGCCCCGGTTCCGGTCAAACCGGAGCGCCTTTTGTGGCGCCCGCCGATGGCACTACGATCCGGGGCATGCGCTTCCCGGCACTGCTCGCGCTCCTGGCCGGCGCGGCCCCGCTCGGTTTTGCCGCGGGCTTCCTGGAAGGCAAGGCGGTCGAGCAGTCGGTCCGCCATCCCGGACCGATCCGGCGGGTCGTCGTCGAAGCACGCTACCTGGACGTCGATGTCGACGGAATCGCCGCCGACGGCATCGCGGCACGTGCGGTGGTGTCGAGCAAGTTTCTGGAGCGCAACGGCTTCGAGCTCCAGATCGCGGTTGACGAAGGCCGGGCGAGCGTCGGCTTCGCGCTCAACGACCGGCCCGTCTCCGGCTACTCCGTCCTCTGGGGCCCGCGGCTGACGCTTGCCGTGCCTGATGCTGCCGAGGTCTACGTCCGCACCACCACCGGCGACGTGCTGGTCACCGGGCTCGGCACGACGTCGAGACGGGCGGCCGTCCATGTCGAGTCGGTAGGCGGCATGGTCGTCGTCACCGACTCTTCCGCGGATGTCCGCCTGGTGTCGGGCGCCGGCGACCTGGTGATCCGCCGCGTTGCCGGCGACGTGCACATCGCTTCCGAAACCGGAGACATCACCGTCACCGACAGCCGCGGCGACGTCCGTGCGCACGCCGGCACAGGCCGGCAGCGCTTCGCCGACGTCGACGGCTCCATCGCCGTCTCATCGCGCGAGGGCATGACCCTGTCCGGCAATGTCGGCGAAGTGCGCGTCGGCGCACCCGGGGTACCGTCGCTCCCCGACTGGGGCGCACAGACGCCCTGGCGGCGCCGTTGACGGTGCGCTTCGTTAAGTGGCGCCCGCTTCGGCCGCTTCCCGCTCTGCCTGCGCCAACTGGTCGAGCAGGAAGCGGTGGATGGAGCGCAGCAGGTCGAGCGCGTGGTCGCGCCGGTCCGGGCCGATGTGGTGGGTCGAAAACTTGGCCACCTCGAACAGGCCGGTGAGCTCCAGCAGCTCGCGGCCCGGAAGCCCGGGTCCGGCATCCAGGATGCCGTGCATGTACTCCAGCGGCGTCTGGTGCAGCGGGTGCGGGAAGCCGTGCGCGTCGAGCACGTCGCCCACGCGCGCATAGCACATCTCCACCGCGCGCCGGTGATCCGGCTCCGCGGCGATGTCGTCGATGGCCAGCCCGGTGGCGTGGGCGAGGTCGCGCTTCAACTCCTCCGTGATCGGCGAGGAGTCCTCCAGCGCCTCGGGCGCCTCGCGCAGCAGCCGTCCGCCGAAGACCGCCACCGCCGCGAACAGCGCGACGATGATCCCGAACAGGATGAACGGCCGGCGCTGGCGCGCGATCCGCCGGCGCTCGTACTCCTCGACCGTCAGCAGCTCGCCGCGCTCGGCCTGCCGGTCGACCTCTTCCATCTTGGCGGTGAGCTCCTCCGCGTAGCTCGGCCGGTCCTGCCCGGTCCCGACGACCACGGACAGGAACACGATGAACAGGCACGCCACGATCAGCGGGGCGGTGATAAACATGATGACCGCGCGCGGGATGCGAGTGCGCTGCAGCCCGCGCTCGGCCTCTGCCTGGCGGCGGAGGCGCTCCTGCAGATAGACGAAGGTGAAGCCGCCGGCGACCACGGCCGCGCCCAGCAGGATGAAGCCGGCGACCTCCGATGCGGTGGAGTCGAGCCGCGGCACCAGCACCATCCGGACCGCGCCGCCGTCATCGGCGCTGAGGCCGCTGATCGAGCTGATCGAGACGCCGATCAGCGCTACCAGGGCGACCACGGCGAACAGCAGCACCACGACCTTGCGCCGCTCCTCGTCCGTGCCGGCGCGCAGCCGGCGGTAGTAGTCCCTGAGCCCTTCGTTGTCTGCGATGGGATGAGTCTGATGGACGCGCCGCGTGAGCGGCAAGTCCGTCAGACGAATAAGGTGGGTATTTGGGGCGTTAACGGATGCCGGGGGGCCGGCCAACGAAGTCCCCGCGCCCGAACGCGGCTTCGCGGTCGGCGAGCGCCTTCGCGATCCGGGCGCGCACCCGGAACGCTGCGGCGAACGCCGCCGTTCCCACGGCCCCGTAGGCGGCGACCACCGCGAGCAGCAGACCGTATCCGGCTGCCGGAGACCGCAACAGCCCCGTCTGGAAGGCCAGCACGGCGACCCCGGTGCAGCCCTGGATGCCCAACACGAACAGGAAGCGGCCGATCAGCACGGCAGCCCCCGAGCCGGGCGACAGCTCCCGGAACGGGGTGGCGGCCGTCCACGGCCGCCACCAGCGGGTGTGCAGCCCGTATGCCTCGTAGTACTTGGCCAGCACCAGCAAGGAAGCCAGCCAGGTGCCCCCGGCCACGAACGGCAGGACGAACCCGTACAGAAAGCGGTTCTGGAACGCGGCCGCAAACGACACGACGATCACCTTCATCGAGTAGTCGCGCATCCACTCCAGGTGGTTGACCGACTGCACGAGCAGGTAGGTGCTGACCGCGGCCGAGAGCAGCCACAGCAGCAGCGCCAGCGCCCGTACCGCGGGACTGTGCAGCGCGTGCCGCGCCTGCGCCTCCAGGTACGAGCGGCGGTAGCGGACCACCGGCGACGCGTCAGTCGCCAACCGTCGTCTCGATCCGCTCCAGCAGCGCCGCGACCGCGCGGCCGTCGACCAGCAGGTCGATGCTGTCGTCCATCACGAGTAGAGTGAAGTCCTGGTCGTAGGGGAGAAACCGCGCCTCCAGCGTGTACCGGCCGCCGCCGCGCAGGTGGTACGCGATGATCAGCACCGGATCTTCGCCGGAAGCGTCCCGCCCGGCCGGCGCGGGCGCGTCCACGGCCAGGCTGGCGATCTCCTCGGTAAGCAGATCGAAGGCGTCCTGGTCGAGGGGCCGGCCATCGACGGCCAGGGTGACCTGCTCGGCGCCAAGGTCGTCCGTGGTCCGCCGCAGGTCGATCCGGTGCTCGCGCTCGCCGCCGATCCGGAACTGGATCGAGTTCACGCGCTCGACCGGGACGTTGAGCACGCGCGGCTCCGACAGTTCGAACGGAGTCAGCGAGAGGAAGTCGAGCGCGGCGGCCGGGACCGTGTGCACGCCTCTGGCGGCGGGCATCCTGACGTAGACCTGCCCGTCGACGGTGGCGCCGAGCAGCAGGTGCAACTCGTCCTCGAAGTCGCGCACCCGCAGCTCGCCGCGCGGGGGATCCAGGCCGAACTCCGCGTAACCGCTCGGATTGTCGGCGACGGCGTCGCTGATGGTCATCTCCGCCACCCGGCGCGCGATCGACGCGAACCGTTCCTCGTCGGCCGGGGCTAGGTACGGGATGCGCATCACCTGTGCGCTGCCCATGTGCGCGTAGCGCGCCTGGTCGCCCACTGCGACCAGCTCGATCTCGTAGTCGCCGTCGCGGAACCAGATGCGGTTGACCCGGTCCGCGGTGAGAGCCGGCACGGTCTGGTCGCGCAGATCGGCCACCGTCCACGAGAAACGCGTGCCGTGCACGGCGTGGACGGTGAACACCGCGCGGTCGTCGCGCGAGCTCAGGAAATAGGCCTCACCCGACGAGGTGCGGTTGCCCAAGTGAAACTCGAAGGTCTCACCCGACTCCAGCCGCGCGCTCGCCACCACCGCCGGCGGGTCCAGGCCGTACTGGACGCGGTCCTCCGGGTCCTCGACGACGAGCCGCTGTGCGAACAGGCTGGCGAAGCTGGCGCGCAGCTCCTGCAGGCGCGGCCAGTCCCAGCGGAACGGATACGGCTCGCGGACCAGCCAGACGGCGCCCTCGCGCTCCAGCAGGACCGTCTCGCCGCCGCGCGGGGCCAGCTCCATCGCCACGATCAGGTCCTCGTCCACGTCGGAGAGCTGCTGGCGGTCGGAGGCGACCGGACCGGAGTACTCCGGCTCCGGCCGGTTCGCCAGCAACAGATAGGCGCCGACCAGCACGACGATCCCGGCGCCCCCGGCCAGGATGAGCAGGCGGCGCACCCGATTACTCGCCGGCCACGAAGAGCTCGATCACCGGCACCTCGGCCGGCGGCTGCAGGACCGGCAGCTCCAGGATCAGGTCGTCCGCGCCGGCGCGCTCCATGCGCGCCTGATGCTCGTGCATGGCGGTGATCTGGACCTCCGACGCGTCGCCCAGCAACTGCGCGTAGGCGACCTTGCCGCGGTAGCCGCGCAGGTGGAGCTGCCGGAACGGCCACGCGAACACGTGGACGTACAGCCGGCGGGTGCCCGGGTTCCAGGTGAGCCGGCAGTCCTGCGGGACCGCGAACTCCGGCGGCGCCTGCGTGCAGCCGTAGATCGACCGCCCGTGGCGGCTCATCCACTCGCCCATGCCGCGCAGTCGGTCCAGCGCGCGATGGTCCAGCTCGCCGCGGCCGGTCGGGCCGACGTTCAGCAGCAGGTTGCCGCCCTTGCTGACGGTGTCGGACAGCATGCGGATCAACTGGCCTACGCTCTTCCAGGAAGACTCGTCACGGTGGTAGCCCCAGGAGCCGGAGAAGGTCTGGCACGCCTCCCAGGTGACCGGCGTGCCGTCCACCTCGATCCAGCCCTGCGGCTGCCACTGCTCGGGCGTCTTGATGTCCCAGCCGTCGTCCAGGTCCATGCGGTCGTTGAGCAGCACCTGCGGCTGCAGCTCGCGGATGGTCCGGTAGAGCCGCGGGCTGTCCCACTCGTCCCGCCCCTTGCCGCGGTCGGGATAGCTGAAGTCGCACCACAGCACGTCGACCGGGCCGAACCGCGTGAGCAGCTCGCGCACCTGGCCGTGCAGGTACTCGATGTAGCGGCCCTGATCGCGCGTGCGGTTCATGGCCTCGCGCTCCGGGTGGTTGCGCCGCGAGTGGACGTCGTCGATCACGAAGTCCGGGTGGTGCCAGTCGATCAGCGAGTGGTAGAAGCCCACCCGCATCCCGCGCGAGCGGAAGGCATCGACCATGGGGTGCAGGAGGTCCTTGCCGTACGGCGTGCGCGTCGCCTTGTAGTCGGTGAGCGCGCTGTCCCACAGGCAGAAGCCCTCGTGGTGCTTGGTGGTGACCACGAAGTAGCGCATGCCGGCGCCGGCGGCGGCGTCGGCCCAGACGGCGGGATCGTAGAGATCGGGGTCGAAGCGGTCGAAGTAGCGCTGGTAATCCTCGTCCGGGATCTCCTCCTTGTTCTTTACCCACTCGTGCCGGGCCGGCAGCGCGTACAGCCCCCAGTGGATGAACATGCCGAAGCGGTCGTGCACGAACCACGACGTGTCCCCGGGGCTCGGTCGGATCGTGGGATCGCTCATCTCGCAACCTCCTGCATCTGCGCGGCTGGCTTCGGATCGGGCGAGAGTCTGCGCTCTGCGGCCGGCGCGACGATGGAGCGGCGGTGCGGCGTCAGCCGGGCCAGCAGCTCCGGCGACGGCTCGTACGCGTGGCGCAGCCGGCCCCAGGACGGACCGTACCGGTAGATCACCACCCGCCGCTGGCCGTCGTTGCGGCGCCGGGCCGAGCCGTGCGTGCAGCAGTCGACGAACAGCAGGGCGTCCCCGGCGCGCATGTGGACCTCCACGGCCCCCTCGATCAACGCCGCATCGGGGCGTACGTCTCCCATGCAGAAGCGCTGGAAGGACGGGTGCTCGAAGTTGGACTTGTGCGAGCCCGGGATCAGCACGGTGCCGCCGTCCCCCGGGCCGATGTCGGTCAGGGCGACCAGCACGTTGATCTGATTGCAGTGAAATCGGCCGGCGTGGTAGCGGAACTGGCAGCGGCTGATTCCCAGGTGGCCGCCGTTGTGCACGCCGATGCTTTGGCCGGCGGTGCGGACGTTGGCAAACGCCTCGTCTATCAGCAACGGGCCGTGCTGCTCGTCGAAGGAGTCTTCGGAGCCGACGAAATGGCGCACCTTGTCGAACCAGGCCGGGTGGTCGATCAGCTCCTCGAACGGCTCTCCCGCCTCGTAGATCTGCTGGTAGTTGGTACCGTCGTGGTCGCCGAAGTTGTGAGCCTGGACATACCCATGCCACTCGCGGTCCGCCAGCGGCGGGATGGCGTCCAGTCCCTCGTTGCACGCCCGCACCTCGACGGGGGTGAGCGCCCCCTCCAGGTGCAGATAGCCGCGCAGGTCGAAGAAGTAGATGTCGTGGTCGGTGACCATGCGCCGATGGTGGTCGGAGCCCGCGCGCCCGTCAACGCGCCGGCGAGCTGTCGGCCCGAGCCGCGGTGGTGTAGGCTGCGGGCCAGACGCACTACACGGAGGAGACATCCATGGCGAAGAAGACGAGCGGCCAGGAGCCGTTCCGGTTCTCACTCTGCGACGACCTTTACACCCTGCCGGAGCGGGCACGGCCTCACGAGGTCGACCTGCACGGCGGCTTCGCCGACGACACGGCCGCCTCCGGCTACATCTACTACGGGATGCCGGGCTGCGGCATCATGCGTATCAGCGCCGACCTGACCGCGCAGGACATCATCGAGCTGCCCTCGGATCTCAAGCCCATCAATTTTCACAGCACCAAGATCATCGAGTTCGACGGCAAGCGCCGGATGGTGCTGCCGGCCAACAACGACGCCCAGGTGGCCGTCGTCGGGCTGGACGGCAACGTCGACTTCATCCTTTCGCGGCCGGAGTTCGACGAATACCGCGACGAGCAACTCGAGTTCAAGCCGACCGACACCGCCTTCGCCGACGGCACGCTGTACGTGTCCGACGGCTACGGCGCCAACTACATCTCCTCGGTCGATCCGTCGACCCACCGCTACACCGGCCTCTTCGGCGGCAAGACCGAAGACCCGCACGCGCCCGGCCTGTTCGGGACCGCGCACGGCCTGGCGCCCGCCCCCGACGGCCACCACCTGTCGATCGCCGACCGCCCGCACTCCCGCTTCCAGCTCATGGGGCTGGACGGCCACTTCCACTCCTCGCATGCCATCCCCGACGGCTCCAAGCCGTGCGGCATCGACTTCAAGCAGCACGGCGACGGCTGGTACGCCGTGGTCGGCAGCCTGGACGACCCGCAGGAGGGGCGGCCCGCGCCGATCTACATCCTGGACGGCCACACCTACGAGGTGGCGTCGACCATCCGCCCCAAGGAGGACCTGGACGTCGAGCTGGCCGACCACATCCACAACACCGTCTGGTACGAGCGCGACGGTCAGGTCTACCTGATCTGCCAGGCGTGGAACCCCGGCCACTACTTCGTGCTGGCCAGGGAGGGATAGGCGAGCGCCACCACGACGATGCGCAGTACGACGATGCGCAGTGCGTCGGAATGACCGAGAACACGGTGTCTTTGCGTGCGGCGGGAACGGCCGTACCTTCCCGGCGCGATGAACATCAACACTTACCTCACGTTCAAGGACAACTGCCGGCAGGCCTTCGAGTTTTACCGGTCCGTGTTCGGAGGCGACTTCACGGACATGCAGAGCTTCGGCGACGGGCCGCCCGACATGGACATTCCCGAGGCGGAACGGGACCTGGTCATGCACGTGTCCCTTCCGGTCGGCTCCGGCGTGCTGATGGGCAGTGACAGCGCCTCGTTCGGCCCGCCGCCGACGACCGGCAACAACTTCTCGCTGTCGATCGCCCCGGACAGCAAGGAGGAAGCGGACGCGCTGATCGCCAAGCTGTCCGACGGCGGCCAGGTGACAATGCCGATGCAGGACCAGTTCTGGGGCGCCTACTTCGGCACCTGCACGGACAAGTTCGGCATCAACTGGATGATCAACCACCACACCGGCTGACGCGAAGCGCCCTTGGCGCGGACCGCGAGCAACCAACCGGCAGTGTCATCCCGCCCGCGCGGCGAGGCGCTTGCCGAGGTTCTCGTGCCCTCCGGCTTGTGCCCAACCGGCCGGCGTGCCGTCGAACACATTGTCCCGCAGGCTGAGGTCTGCGCCTCGGGCACGCAGCTCCTCGACCAGCTCGGGGTTTCCGTCGAAGGCGGCCAGATGCAACGCGGTCGCGCCGTCGCCGCGCCGGCTGTCGACGTCCACGCCGGCGTCCAGGAGCGTCCGCATGATCGCGGTCTCGCCGAGCATGACGCTTTCCACCAGGGCGGTGCCAGCAACCCCGGACGACGGGTCGACGACCGCCGCCGCGTCGCCGGCACCGCCGGCCCGTAGCGCCGCGAACAACCGTACCAGCAGCGAATTCGCTTCATCCAGCCGCGCTCCGCCACGCGCCAGCGCCGCGAGCATCGGCAGCGTCAGCCCAGCATCGCGGGGCGGTGCGCTGCCGGCCAAGAGCCCCGCGGCAGTCTCGTCGGGGCCGCCTCGGTAGGTGTAGCAGCTCGCGTTGGGATCGCTGCCGGCGCCGATCAGCACTTCGATCACCTCGACCGCATTGGCCGGCGTCTTCTGGCGTTCGCCCTCCACTCCGTTGGCCGCCAGGTAGTGGAGCAGCGTGCAGCGGTGCGGCCGGGGTGAGCGCGCCGTGGCCAACTCGGCGTGCTCGTTCAGGAGTGCACGCAGGCCATCCACGTAGCCGTTGACGACGGCGTCCGCGGCGCGTTCGAACCTCGCGGCGAACGCCGGATCGTCGAAGGGAGCCGTGCCCGCGCTCGACGCGGCGCCGCCCAGCAACGCCGCCAGCGCGTCCCGCGCGGTGCGGTCTTCGATTCGCAGCGCGCAGTCCAGCGCGGTCTGACCCGCGTAATTCAACGCCTCGGGGTCGGCGCCGCCGGCGAGCAGCGACCGGCACACCTCGACGTCGGCTGCCGACGCGGCCAGGTGGAGCGCCGTCTGCCCGTCGTCATCGACCGCGCAGGGGTCGGCCCCGCCGGACAGCAGCAGCGCGACCGCCTGAGTATCCGCGCCGCGGGCCGCCCGACAGACCCACAGGTGATCCGCCGGCCGCAGCGACACGGCGCCGGACGCGAGCATACGCTCGGCCCGCTCGCGGTCGTGGGCGAAGCAGGCGCCGACCCAGCGGTCGACCTCCCGCACGTCACCCTCCTGCGCGCCGCGCTCGCGCAGCGACCGTGCCAGCGATTCCCGGTTGAGACAGACGGCAAGCGCCAGCGGAGTCCGCCCGTACCGGTCGCGGGAGGCGACCTGAGCGCCGTGGTCGAGCAGCGCTTCCACGACGCTCCTCCGGGCATCGAGCACCACCGCCTCGTGCAGACAGGTGCCGCCGAATCCCCACGCGCCCATGGTCCAGTTGGGATCGCCGCCGGCTTCCAACAGCCGGCGCGTCAGCGCGGCGTCGCCATAGTGCAGGCTCTCCGGCAGGGCGTGGCAGAGGTGCCATTGCGGCGGGTCCGCGGCGAGCAGCGCTTCCAGACTGTCTCGGTCGTGGAGACGCAAGGCCTCCCACATGGCGCAGCCCTCGTAGAGCGTCGGGCCGTCGGCGGCATCGGCTCCCGATTCCAGCAGCATGCGAACCAACGGTGCGCTGCGAGCGCGGCCGACCGCGACGCCGAGGACGGTGCGGTAGCCGCGAACGGTCTCGGCTTCACGCGTACCGGCGTTGGGATCGGCGCCCAGTTGCAGCAGCTTCGCCGCCACGTCCAGGCGCGACGCGGCGACCGGCGCGTCGCCGGTGCGATAGCGCGAGCTGCACAGCGTGAGCAGCGGCGGCCAGCCGGTCGGGGCGACCGGTGTGTTCACGTTCGCGGCGCTCAGCCGTTCAGTCGCATCCGGGTCGGCCAGCAACAGCGCGCACGCCGGGGAGTCCCGGCGCACATCCGGAAATCGATCCAGGATCGCGTCCACCTGCGCATCGTCCCCGGCCAGCGCGGCCCGGACCAGCGCGCCCTCGGCACCCGCCGGGTGCAGGCTCTGCACGTCGATCCCATCCGCGTGCCGACCCTCCTCCAGTTCCTGGCTGGTCCTGCCGCCGTGTTCGCGGAGCAGATCGGCGGTCCGCCGGTTGCGGCTGCGGACAGCGATGTCCAGCGGCGTCCTGCCGTTGTCGTCGGGGCGATTGACGTCCGCGCCGGCGTCGAGCAGCACGGTCATGGTCGCCGTCGCCTGCTCGGCACGCGGGTCGCCGGCGGACGCCGCGAAGTGCAGGGGCCGGCTGCCGGCCCACTCCGGGGCTCGCTGGTCGGGGTCGGCTCCGTGCGCCAGGAGCGCCCGCACTGCCTCGGTCTGCGTTGCCCAGGCGGCCCAGTTGATGGCGCCGAAGCCGTCCGTGGCGTTGGCGTTCGCTCCGTGCTCGAGCAGGAGCCTCACGCACTCCGGGTCCTGGTTTCGCCACGCCGCCGCGATCATGGCCTCGTCGGCCGGCTTGGCGCCATGCTCCAACAGGAGCCGGCAGGCGATCGTGTCATCGAGGCGGGCGGCCTCATGCAGGGCGGTCTTGGAGTCCCACGGCGCGTCCGGATCGGCGCCGGCGTCCAGGAGCGCTTCGAGTGCCCCGTGGCTGCCGCTCATGGCAGCGAAACAGACCGGACTCGCGCCATCGGGGAGCCGGGCGTGCACCGCATCCGGTTCCGCGTCAAGCAGCGCCGTCAGACTGGCGACGTCGTCCATCGCCGCAGCGGCGTAGACGTCCATGGTGGCGCCGCGCCGCACCAACGAATGGATGATCTGACGTCCCGATTCGACGCTGCCGCGCATTCGGTCCGCGCGTGCGGCCGCCGCCTGCAGCAGCGTGTACCCTTGGTCGCTCCGCGCGCTGAGCAGGCCCGGGGCGCGCTCCACCAGTTGCATGACTCGTTCGCCGAGTCCCGCCTGGATCAGGCTCCACGGGGTCACCGGCGCTCCGTACGTTTCGAGCAGCTCGTAGCGGTCCAGTCGCCCGTGGTTGGCCGCGGTCGTGAGCGCAGCGGCGCCTTGGCCGCCGGTTACGTCTGCGCCGTGCTCCAGCAGCACCCTCATCATCTCCGGGCCGCCCTCCCACATTGCCAGGACGATCGGCGTGCACAGGCCGTTGTTGTCGTCCCAGCCGATCGCGTCGACGTCGGCACCCCGCTCCAGGAGCAGGCGGGCGATCCCCAACAGCGCGGTGGTGGCCTCCTTGAACAGACCCGTTGCCACCAGGTGCAGCGCCGTTCGCGTCTCGCGGGACGTGGGATACGGATCGTCGCGCACCGCCCGTCGGAAGGCGTCGCCGTCGAGCATGTAGTTGCCGTCCTCCATAAGCGCGGAGACCAGCGAGGGCGCGGCGTCAAGCGCCTGCCTCACCCGTTCGGCGTCCTGAGCCTTGACCGCCTCGAAGAAGTCCGCGACCTGGTCCGGTGAGCAGGCATGGCGTTGCTCGGCCTGAGAGACCAGAGCGGCCCAGCTCTCGAAGCCGTGCTCGAAGGCCACGACCCGTTGCGCATCGTGCAGGGCGAGCTTGGCGGCGAAGACCGCCTCATCGGACATCGCGACGAGCTGCGGGACAGCGCTACGGAAGCGCTGGGCCGCCCCGACATTCCGCGTCCGGAGGTCGCGCAGCAGGTCCTTGGCCCGCTTGCGCGCCTGTTCGAGATTGAGATTCCGGGAGTCGAGAGGTTGCATGACACACTCCTTCCTTGGGCCCGGCGTTCGCGTAACACGGGCGAAAGAGTGCCGCTGTAACGAAATACACGACATCGAGGTGGGCCCAGCCCTTCTCGCGAACTTGGCAGCTCCCTCGTGAGCGTGACTCCACAGTGCCGGGCGGCGCGCGGCTCGTCAAGGGCACTACGAGACGGTGATTCGCCTGCTGCTGCAGGCGGGAGCCTCGGTGCCGGAGGGCCTCACTCTGGGCCGAGCTCCTCGCGCCGTTTCCCGCGGTGCTCGCGCAGCAGGTCGGCCATCGCTTCCTTGTCCTGTTCGATCGCCATGTCGAGAGCCGTCTTGCCGTCGTCGGAGAGGGCATTGACGTCGGCGCCGTGCTCGATGAGGAACCGTGCAGCCGGAAACGGATCGTAGTACGTCTCGACGTAGCCTCTCCCCGGCTCGACCAGGGCCTGGAGCGGGGTCAGACCACGATAGTCCTTGCTGTCGATATCCGCTCCGTGGCGCAGCAGCACCTCCGCCGCTTCGAGTCGCCCGAAGAGCGTCAATTCTCCAACTTCGTTTTCGGTCCCGTCGAAACTGGCTCCCGCCTTGACGAGCAGGTCGACAAGCTCCGGGGATACGTCATCCCATGCGACGGTGAACCACCCCACGTTGGGGTCGGCACCGGCGGAGAGCAGGTACTTCGCGACTTCGAGCTGGCCGGCCCGGACCGCCCACGTCAGTGGCGGGGCGGGGTCGCCGCCCAGGGGGCGGCTGACGAACCCGGGCTGGTTCCGGACGAGATCCCTGACCGAGTCCAGCATCCCCAGGCAGATGCGGGCGACAGGAGTCACTTCCGCACCCTGCTCGATCAAGTAGTCGGCGACCGCCCTCTGCCCAGGCGTCTCGTGCCTGCGGAGAACATTCCATTCGAGCGCGGTCCGGTTCCGCACGGGGTCAGGCTGGCTGAGAGCCCGTGACCTGTAGCGCGCTGTCAGCAGAGGGAGCTGCTGCTTCAGGAAGTCGAGGTCGCCCACGATGGACGCGCTGTAGATGTCGTGCCTCGCGCCATGTCGCAGCAGGCTCTCGATCTTCGGCGGGTCCCAGTGTTCGATGGCGGAGTGCAGCGCCGACACGCCGAAGAACGGGCAGACGGACGGGATGTTCGGGTTGGCTCCCGCGTCCAGGAGCACGTCGACGGTCTCCCTGGTGCCCTCCCAGCAGGAGAGCACGAGAGCGGGAGCCCAGCCGTGGTTGTCTTCGTACCCAAGGGCGTCGAGGTCTGCGCCGAACTCGATGAGCAACTCCAGCAGATCGGTATGTCCGAAGGCGGCATGATGGACCGCCTTGCACGTCATCCAGTCCTCGGGATCGCCCCAGCTTGCGCCCCAGCCCCAAGTACCGTCCGTCTGCGACCGGCCCCTGACGTCGGCATTCGCAAGCGACGAGTCTTCGTCCAGCAACGTGCGCACGCGTGCCAGATCAAGGGCGCCGACCGCCCGGAAGAACTCGTGGTCCTGGTCGAGCGGCGCCCGCTGCTCAGACCTCGCTGGCTCCGACGTCGACCGCTCCTGCATGACGCCTGCCATCCTGCCTCACTGTGACTCGGCGCCCACCGAACGCAGAAACTCCACGATGGGGCGCTCTTCTTCCTGCGTATGAAAACCATGGGTTGCCCAGTACAGCCCGGTTGAGGAACCACCGAGAATGTGGGATCGCGAATTCACGTCCACACCCTGTTCGAGCAGGAATCTGATCACCTCGAGCCGCAGGTGATAGCAGGCCATTCCGAGCGCCTGCGCGAGCACGGCTTTCTCATCACCCGCGATTGGGAAGTGAGGCCCGTCGTATGCCGCACCGGGCTCGAGTCGGCCATCGCAGTCGAAGAAGGACCGTACCCGTTCCAGGTCACCAGCGCCGGCGGCGAACAGCAGGTTGCCGATGCGGGCGCCACACTGCACCAGCACGTCGACGGACCGGGTGTAGCTGAACATCAAGGCGGTCGCCAGCGGCGCTCCGTCATCGGCGACCCCGTTCACGGCTGCTCCCGCATCGCACAGAACCTGCGCGAGCGCCGGCTGCAGGCCCGCTTCCGCAGGATGGCAACTCGAGACCAGCAGGCACAGCGTCGTCTGATTGGTTCCGCCGCCGTACGTGTCTGCAAGGGCGTCGACCTCTGCTCCGGCCTCGATCAGGATGCGGGCAATTTCCACGGCATTC
Organism: Spirochaetaceae bacterium; assembly: GCA_028820215.1. The sequence goes on from JAPPKD010000141.1 coordinate 46,228, forward strand.
GCCGGTGTCTTCTGCAGCTCGTCCTCGACGCCGTTGGCCGCCACGTAGTGCAGGAGGGTCGCTCGGTGCCCGGATGCGGACCGGGCCGCGATGAGGCCGGGGGCTTCCTGCAGGAGCCCCTTCAGGGCGGTCGCGTTCCCCGTGATGATGGTCTGGACCGCTTCCTCGAACGTCGTGCTCATGTCACCCGGACGTCCAGTCGAGAATGGGGCGAGTATGGATCTTCAGCAGCCACCGTGCAACTCGAGGACACCGATCTTCATGGTGAAACAGCGCAGCCGACGGAATCGGGAAACTCGAGAGCGTCTCGTTGGCGGCAGGACGCCGCCTTGGTACGCTCACGGAACCATGGACAAGGCGCGGGCGAAGGCGGCGGCGGGAGCCGCCGGCAAAGGCGATCTGAAAGCGGTCAAAGCGGCGGTCACGGCCGATCCGGCGATCGCCGGCCACTGGCAGGTGTTGATGAACGCCTGCAACGGCGGTCATGCCGAAGTGGTCGCGTTCCTGCTCGATCACGGAGCGGACGTCAACGTCCTGTCGCCCACCGCCTACCGCTATCGACCGCTGCATCGCGCGGTCGAGTTCAGGAAGACCGCCCCGAAGACCGCCGACCACGCGGAGACGGTGCGACTGCTGCTGGAGCGGGGCGCCGACCCGACGCTGCGCGGCAGCTATTACCTGGTGAGCGCCGTGGCGGCGGCGGCCATGGGCTCCACGGAGTACGTGCCGGTGCTCCTGGAGCACATGCCCCGCGATCTCGATCTGTATACCGCGTGCGCGGTCGCGGACCACGAGCGGGTCGCCCGCATCCTGGCGGAGTCCCCGGACGCGGCGACGCAGGCCGACGCCGACTCGCGTGACGGCTCCTGGCTGCCGTTGCAGTACTGCGCACGCTGCAACGCGGGCGGCGATGAGGACCGCCTCACCACGGCTACGCTGCTGCTCGGCCACGGCGCTGATCCGGCCACGGCGCTGGATCAGGCGTGCTGGGCCGACAACGGCGCGATCGCCGACCTGCTGCTGGAGCGGGGCGCCCGCCTGGGCGACGACGACACGCCGAACCACCTGGCGTGCGACGGCCAGTTCGACGTCCTGGAGTCGCTGCTGCGCCACGACGCCATCGACATGAACGGCACCCGCGGCACCGCCCACCACGGCGGCTACAACCCGCTGGGCTGCGCGGTCAATATGCGCAGCGTGCAGGGCGTCACGTGGTTTCTCGATCACGGCTGTGATCCGAACGAGGTGATGAGCCAGACTGGCGAAACCGCTCTGCACGTGGCGGTCAACTCCGGCGCCGGCGTGCCGCTGCTGCGCCTGCTGGTGAAGCGAGGCGTCGACGTCGGACGGCGGGACGCCGCCGGTCAGACGGCCCTCGACCTGGCCCGATCCAGGAAACGAACCAAGCTGATATGACGTGACCTCATGTCAAGTGGGTCTTGGAAGGGCAACCTCGGCGAGT
>JAPPKD010000005.1 GCA_028820215.1 Spirochaetaceae bacterium
GCAAATCGGCGGACGCGCCTACTTTTTCTCCTCTCCTACACGAATAAGCCGGGATTCAAGCACTATCCCGATCACCTGCCCGCGATCCGGGCATTCGCGGAGTCAGACTGATCTCACCGGTCCTCGGCCGGCGATCATCGGTCGGGCCGATCCCTGGGCCCTTATTCGGCCGGAGCTACCCAGCGCGCCACTGTAGAAGGGCGGTCTCGAGCCCCTCGGCGAACGGCTGAAGGTCGCTTTCGGGACGCTCGGCCTCCAGGCGAGCGACGACGCGACAGATGTCGGCAGCATCGCGGTGCAGGACCTCACCCAAGCCGCGAAGCTTCGACTTGGCGATCTCTGCAGGGCGATCAGACGCCGTGTCGTACACCGCGTCGAGCCGGTGCAACTGATTGGCGAGCTCGCCCGGATCGACGCTCAGCCCCGCAGCCACGTACTCGGTGGCCTGCTGCAGACGTTCCCAGACCCAGACCTCGGGCGCATCGCGGCCAGGGAGAAACAGAGCAGGCACCTCGCGCCCGGCTCTGGCATGTATTCGGTCATCGATGCCGCTGTCGCGCTGGTCTCCGTCGAGGAGGAACACGAAGTTGTCGATCTGGCCGAACTTGCGGAACGCACCGGCGTGCGCGGGAAACTCCTCAGCTCCCGTGTCCCGCCCGATGCGTACCGAGTCTCCTCTGATGCGCCGTTTGGGCACGACATGATCGAGCACCCCCTGCGATATGGCCTCTGCCGCTTCGTCTTCACACAGCAGGTTGAGGGCATCCCGCTAGCGGCCGTACAGCGCGTTCTGCACCACGTCGACGTGCGCCGGTTGTACCGTCACCCGACCGCTCTCGTCTCGATCCAGGAAAACCCGGCCGTTGACGGGCACCGAGTCCAACACCACCGGGCTGTGGGTGGTGACGATGATCTGCAAGTCGTTGCGGAGCGCGAGTTGCTGCAACTGCAGCATCAGCAGTTGCTGTACCCAGGGATGCAGCCCCGCCTCGACCTCGTCAATCAACACCAGCGCCCCGTTTCACCGGGCAATCTCCTGCGCCAGCCGTAGGATGGCGCACTCAGCCACGACATGTTGAGCACGCCGCGCACCTCGGAGGGGTTGCGGAGGTTGCTGAGCGTCCGCAAATAGACCGGCCGCTCCGGTTGCCGGCCGTTCTTGCGCCCAGAAAGCTGCGGTTCCATCCCTTGGCACGCCGCCAGCGCATGGAGCGGCGACCGTCCGGCGTGGTGTAGTCGAACTCGACGATCACCTCGCGCTTCTCGTCCTCGCGAGCGCCGTGTCGGGGGCGATAGTCGGGAAACAGAGTCGACGGCACGAAGTCCTTGACCCCGGCGCCCGGCACCCGGTAGGCGCACGCCGCCGCGAACAGGACGGTCGACTTGCCGCTGGCGTTGCCGCCCGCAATCACGCTCACCGGATAGTCGAGCACCACTCGCAGATCATCGATCCCGCGAATTCCCCGCAGGTGAATCTCCGCAAGGAAGTGGGGCAGATGCAGCTACTTGCCCTGCAACTGCTGCCAGAGGTCACCGAAGCGGCGTTCGATCACGGGTTGACCTCACCAATTTTCGGGATGGTCGACACGCGGGCAGTCTATGCCACCCGGCGGCATGCGTGTACGCCCGTCCGGACAGGAGCCAAGTGGGCTGACGCGAATGATGCGGGCAACGATGGCACTACGGATCTCAGATCGACGCTCCGTCCCATGCCGGCCGGCAATCCGTGCTTGACGACCCGTTCGGAGTCAGGCATGTTCATCCTACATTCGCCCCCTGGCAGTACGCCCTGCTCCCAGTTTCCGACTGGCGACCATGAGCATGGCCGATCCCAAGGGGCTTTTTCTTGGCCGTTCGGCCCCTATTCGTGTGCCCCTGTTGCTGAATCGCGGCCTACTCAACCAGCGACAGAACACCCTCCGCATGCGCAGCACCGTCCCCCGAACAAGCTGAACCCCATCGCCAAGGATGACGGCCATCGGAGGCGGGGCGACCTGCCTTCCGTCAGCTCGACGGCCCTAGCGATTCGGCAATATGTCTACCAATCGTCGGTGGCGGCAGTGCCCTGTTTTCCCGAGAGGCGATCTCCAACCACTCATCGACGATCTGACAGAGTTGCCGATACACCTCCACCTCATCGTCGCCATGGCAACAAGGACCGATGATCCCGGGGCAATAGCCGACGAAACACCGGTCTTCATCAGACCACTCGACGATCTTGATGTACTTTGCGCTATCCGTCACGTCGAGACCCCTCCCCATGGCCACATGCTTGACCACCGCGGTCGACACTCGACCTAATCATGGAACCTTGGACGGAGCATGCCATGGCGCGCCCTGACCTTTCGATCGTCCCGGAGCGGCTGAACCCCGAGCTCACGCCCGAGCTGGAGCAGGAGGTGCGCTTCTTCCAGAAGTGGGGGTACCTGATCGTCGATGACGCGATCACCCCGGAGCAGATCGAGATCCTGCGCGACGCCATGGACGACGCCGACTCGCGCGAGACCTTCGGATGGAATGGGGAGCCCAACCCGGGGCCGACCGGCAGCCTCTTCAGGGAGCTGCTGGAGGAGGATGACCGTTTCGCCTTCCTGCTCGACCATCCGCCGGTCCTCACCCGCATGAAGGCCATTCTCGGCAACGCGGTCCAACTCCACAGCGCCACCGGACGCGTCACGCCGCCCGGCACGCCGGAGCAGAACTGGCACCGCGACGGGCCGTGGCCGCAGGATCCGGACGGCACGCCGTTCGGGTCGATTCCGGGGCAGGTCAACTGCGGCTACTACCTGGACGAGCTGACCATGGACAACGGCCCCATCGTCATCCTCCCCGGCAGCCACCGGGCGATCTTCAGGCCGCCGAAGGACAGTCCCGTGGAGTTCCCGGACGAGCTGTACGTGCTGGCCAAGCCGGGGCAGGCGGTGCTGTTCAGCGGCTGGCTCTACCACCGGGGAGCGGCCAACAACTCCGCCGCGAAGCGGCGGGTGTGCCTGATGTGCTACCAGAACGCCTGGATGAAGTCGCGCGAGACCTTCGACGGGCCGAAGATGACGGCCCTGCGCGAGAACGGCACGCCGGAGCAGAAGCTGCTGCTCGGCGGGATCCCTCGCTGGTGACGGGAATGAGATGCCGATCGGAGGCACCCGGATAGAATGAACAAGCGTGAGGTGATTTCGAGGGTCAAGGCCGAACGGGCTCGCTGGAACGCACTCGTGGCGCAGATCGACGACGACCGCATGCGGGAACCTGGGGCCGGCGGGGGCTGGTCCGGGAAGGACATCGTCGCCCACGTGATCTGGTACGAGCGGGAGATGGTGGGTATGTTGAAGTCCCGCTTCCTGGCCGGATCCGACCTGTGGGCGCGTCCCGTTCACGAGCGTAACTCGGCCGTGCACGAAGAGATCAAGGACCTCACACTGCAAGAAGTGCGTGCGTGGGATGACCGGACATTCGCGGCATTGATCGAGCAGTTGGAACTGGTCCCGGAGGACGGGTACGTCGACGCCGCGTACTTCGAGCGCATGCCCGGCGAGTGGGTTCCTTGGAAGGTAATCGCCGGAAACACATTCAAACACTATCCCGAGCACTTGCCCGCGATCCGGGCACTGATCGAGTCAGATTGATCCCGATCAGAACTGGCACCGACAGCCTGGTGGAGTTCCCGAACGAGCTGCTTGGCGCGATCCCTCGCTGGTGGCGCCATGCCTGACATGGTGAGGCTTCGCCAGCCCGTCGCTCCCGGTGAGACCGTGACGCTGGCAGGTGGCGAGCCGGCCGTCGTCTTGCGCCTTTCCCCGACCGTGCCGGCCGAGGCATACGAAGCGATCGTCACCACGGCCACGCCGCGGTGCCTCCCCTGCGACGAGTACAACACCAGATACTCCGGCGGGCGCTGGCTTTGTCCGGCGTGCAGCCGCACGATCCGCCGCGAGGACCTGCGCGAGTGGGCGATCCGCTACATGATCAACCTGGGCAGATTCGGCGATCCCATGGGCGGATCTCACGAGGCTTGGAGCAAGTGGTGGGTCGAATGGGAGGAGGGGATTCGCGCGGACGCGGACGCCGCCGAACGGCTCGTCAACAGCCTCTGAGAGACCTCCTGAACTGCTCGTCTCTCAGGAGTCGAGAATCCACGCCACCGGAACGATGGCGGCATTGAGGTCGATGCCGGTTCTGATGAAGCGGTTCCAGTCCCGATCCTCGACCTGCAGGTAGGTCACCACCGCGTTGCCGGCGCTCGTGAACGTGCAGCCGATGTTGGTCAGCTCGTACTCGCCGGTGGCGATGTCGCCGATGCGTCGCCAGCTCCTGCACTCGTCGGTGGAGAGGGCCATGGACAGCGGGCGCCTGCGGCCGAAGTGGTGGTGCTCGGGCTCGTAGATGCTGTCGTTCCAGATGAGGAGCAGCGTGTCCGTGCCCGGGATCCGGCAGAGGCAGGTGCCCGACTCCGGGGCCTTCAGGCCGGTGGTCTGCGGCAGGCACCAGGTGTCGCCGCCGTCGTCGGAGTAGGACAGGAACACCGCACCCAACTGGGTGCGCAGCGACATGTAGATCCGGCCGCTGTCGACCTCGGCCAGGGACGCCTCCATGGCGCCGCGCAGCGGCAGGTCCACGGTTCCCCGCGAGCGCCGCCAGCTCCTGCCGTCGTCCTCGCTGAGCCAGCACCACGCGCTGTTGTGCTGGCTGAACTGGCCGCCCGTGCCGCCGTGGCACGGCACGAGCAGCCGGCCGGAGGAGAGGACGACGATGTCGACCGCTCCTCCCTGCAGCCATTGCCCCGGCGAACGCTCCCACACGGTGCCGATCTGCGTGAAGGTCTGCCCTTCATCCTCGGACCGGTACGTGCACATGGTCGTGCTGCTCTCCGAGTGGGCGCGCAGGCAGATCATGAGGAGCTCGCCCGCGGGCAGCCGCACGATCGCCGGCGAGTGTACGTTCATGTCGCCGGGCGGGATGTCGACGACCATGCGCTCGCCGCCCCAGGTGAGCCCCTGGTCGGCGGAGGTCTTGGCGTGGATCCGGCAGGGGGCGAGGTCGGCGCCGCCGTCGGCGGTCGCCTCGTACTTGTGCCAGAGCACCAGCAGCTCGCCGTTGTTCAGCTCGATCACGCTCGCGGTATCGTTGCGCGGATTCGCCGGCCCCGACTTCGCGATCGTCGAGTAGCGGATCTCCTGAGGGTTCATGTCCCATGCCTACCAGAAACGGGCGCGGGACTCCATACCGCTCGGGAGCGGAGCCGGCACGGAGGATGAGCGTGGCACAGACCGAGGCAGCGGTCTTCGTCGACGTCGGCAGGGCGGCGTTCGAGCGGGTCGAGGTGAGCGATCCCGGGCCGGGCCAGGTGCAGGTGCGCACCCGCTTCTCTACCATCAGCGCCGGGACCGAGGGGTGGATCCTGCACGACCGCTTCACCTGGAACCCCACCAGCTACCCTGCGTGCCCGGCTACCAGCGGGTCGGCACCGTCAAGGCGCTGGGGCCGGGCGTCGGCGGCTGGTCGGTCGGGGACCGGGTGATGGCGACCCGCAGCGACTGGTCGGGCAGACCGGCGGCGCGGTCCGGGGCGCACGCCGCGGTCGGGAACACGCTGGCCTCGGAGCTCTTCGCCCTGCCCGGCGAGGTCGGCGACGTCGATGCCTCGGGGCTGGTGGTGGCGCAGGTCGGCTACAACGCTGCCAGTCGCGCCCGCATCGACCCGGCCGACCCGGTGGTGGTGTACGGCGACGGCCTGATCGGGCAGTGCGCGGCGCAGGCCGCCCGTGCCCGCGGCGCCCACGTGATCCTGGTCGGCCACCGCGCCGAGCGCCTGGAGCTGGCCGCCGCTCACAGCGCGGACGCGGTCGTCAACGGCCACGGCGGCGAGGTGGTCGAGGCGGTCCGGCGCGCGGCCGGGGCCGAGCACGTCACGGCGGTCCTGGACTCCGTGCAGCGGGAGGAGGCGCAGCGGCAGTACACACCCCTGTTGGCGCGCGGCGAGGGGCAGATCGTCTACTGCGGCTTCACTCCGGGGACGGTGTGGGCGGACATGGCGCTGTTGCAGCAACGCGAGTTGACGGCGCACTTCGTCTCCGGCTGGACGCGGCCGCGGATGGAGGCGACGTTGGACCTGATGGCGCGCGGGCAGCTCAGGCTGGAGCCCCTGGTCACCCACCTGGTCCTCGCCTCCCAGGCGCCGGAGATGTACCGCATGATCGCCGCGAAGACGGAGCCGTTCCTGGGCATCACCCTGGACTGGGAGCGCACCGGATGAAGGTCCTGATCACCGGCGCCACCGGCTTCATCGGCCGCAACCTGATGCGCGAGCTGGAGCCGGACCACGAGCTGCGCCTGCTCGATCAAGCCCGGCCCGAGGAGGCGACGATGTTCGCGGGCACCACCCGGCTGGTCGCGCCGTTCGCGACGGACTGGCCGTTCGTGCAGGCCGACATCACCGACGAGGAGGCGATGCTGGCGGCCATGGACGGCATGGACGCGGTCATCCACCTGGCGGGAGAGCCGCGCGGGCTGCCGGAGATCGGCGTGGCGACCTTCCGCGACAACGCGCTGGGCACCTTCGTGGCCATCGACACGGCGCGGCGCGCCGGCGTCCGGCGCTTCTTCTGCGCGTCGAGCATCAACGCCTTCGGCACCTTCCACTGGCGCCTCGGCGGCCGGCCCGTCCCCTACACCAAGATGCCGCTGGACGAGGCGTTCGATCCCGTCCCGGAGGACCCGTACAGCCTGAGCAAGCTGGTCAACGAGAAGACCTGCGCGGCCTACCACCGCGCCTACGGCATGACCACGGCGGCATTCCGCTTCGCCGGCGTCTGGTCGGAGGAGCGCTACCGGGAGAAGCTGGCCGAGGGCCCGCCGCCCACGGAGGCGTGGTCGGACCTGCTCTACCAGTGGGTGCACGTGGACGACGTCGTCCGCGGCCTGCGGCTGGCGCTGGAGGCCCCGGACCTGCCCGGCTTCGGCGTCTACACGCTGGCCGCCGGGGACACCCAGTGCCCGGAGCCGACCATGGAGCTGCTGGCCCGCTTCCGGCCGGACCTGGCCGCGACGGTCGATCCTCCCCTGCCCGGCCGCACCCCGCTGCTGTCCATCGACCGGGCGCGGCGCACCTTCGGCTACTCCCCGACTCGCCGCCTCGGACCGTAGCGGTTACCGTGAGTAGCACAGCGATGCACCTCGAACCCGCGGTGGCGCTGGACGAGCAGAATATGGCATCGTGTGAGGAAGGGCCGTGATAACCATACGGGAGTTGCGACTCGATGGCTTTCTGTCGTTCCCGCCCGATTCCCCAGCGTTCGAGTTGCGTGGGCTGAACGTGCTGATCGGACCAAACGGATCCGGCAAATCGAACCTGATTGAAGCTCTAGAGCTTCTCTCGGATGCACCTCGCAACCTTGCAGCCAATGTGCGGGTTGGCGGAGGCTCTGCCGAATGGCTCTGGAAAGGCCTCCCTCGGACTGAGTCAACGGAGCTCGATGTGGTGCTGTCGGAAGGCACGCCGACCGGCCGGCCCTTGAGATATAGGCTCGTGTTCACTCCAGTTCAGGGCCGCCTGGAGATCGTCGATGAATCCATAGAGGAGCTGGAGCCGGAACCAAGTAAGCCGGACGTGTACTTCTATTACCGCTTTCAGCGCGGGAATCCGATGCTGAATGTCTTGGATCACGAGGGAAACAGATTCAGGAGAAGCCTTCAGCGTCAGGACTTGCTGCCTGATCAATCCGTGCTAGCGCAGCGAAAAGACCCTGATCAGTATCCCGAAGTCACGTGGACGGGTGGCAGGTTCGGGGCGATCCTCACCTTCCGCGAGTGGACGTTCGGTCGCGAATGCCCCCTTCGTCAGCCACAACCAGCGGACCTTCCAGAAGACCGCCTACTTCCGGATAGCCGAAACCTAGCGTTGGTACTAAACCACATTGAACATTCGGGAAGCAGCCGAATGAACGAGCTTCTCAGGCAGTTCTTTCCGCGCTTCGAACGGATTTCGACCAAGGTGTCCGGTGGCACGGTGCAGTTCTATCTGCATGAGTCGGGCTTCAGCGCGCCGATCCCGGCAACCAGACTGTCCGATGGCACTATTCGATTCGTCGCCCTACTCGCGACGCTGCTTTCCCCATCTCCACCACCGCTTGTATGTATCGAGGAGCCGGAGCTCGGATTGCACCCGGACGCGGTAGCGCTACTCGCCGACCTGCTGATTGAAGCGTCGGAGAGGATGCAACTCGTGGTCACGACACACTCCGACGCCCTGGTGTCCGCACTCACCGGTCATCCGGATGCCATCGTCGCCTGCGAACGCATAGGGCCGGGCACCGTATTGCGGCGCCTGGAGCCCGAGAAACTGGCGGAGTGGTTAGACGAGTATCGGCTGGGCGACCTGTGGCGAATGGGCGAGCTCGGGGCCAACCCGTGAGCAGCATTGCCATCTACATGGAAGGAGGTGGCGACGGAGCATCGGCCAAAGCAGCGCTCCGTCAGGGCATGGACACGTTGCTTGAACCACTCAAGCAGGCGGCCCGCGCCAAGTCGTGGCGCTGGAAGTTGGTCTGCTGCGGATCGCGCAACGCAGCCCATCGCGGCTTTCGGAATGGCCTCGATCACGGCGACGGCGGCGTGATCATACTGCTGGTAGATGCCGAAGGACCGGTGAACCAATCTGCTCGCCATCACTTGCAGAGGCGCGACGGATGGGACTTGGGTACGACGCCCGAGGACCGGATCCATCTCATGGTGCAGGCGATGGAGGCGTGGATCGTCGCGGATCCGCCGGCGCTTGCGAAGTACTATGGCCAGGGCTTCCGTCTGGCCGCGCTACCGAAGGCGCAGAACCTCGAAGGCGTGTCCAAGAAGGATCTGGAACGCGGCTTGAGCCGAGCGACGCAGGATACCAGCAAGGGCCGTTACGACAAGATCAAGCACGCGAGCGATCTGTTGAAGCAGATCGATGTTTCGGCGGTGACCTCTCGATGCCGCCACTGCTTACGGCTGTTTGAAGTGCTTGGGAAGATCCTCGCAACTTCGTAATCCAAGCCCTCCACCCTGACCGACACCGAGCCGAGACCTCGCCGAAAGGCTCTTCCCCCGATTCAGGCCTCGCAGTCGACCAGCACGTGGATGGCGTCGTTGGCTTGGTCGTCGCGCAGTGCCAGAGCCTGGTCGATGCGGCTCAGCGGCACCTCGTGCGTGAGGATCCCGGCCGTGTTCACCAGGCCGTCCATCACGAGCTGCACGCCCTCCTGGAAGAAGCGCCGCATGTCGATGTCGCGCCGCGGCTCCGTGGTGTGGATGGTCAGGCGCTTGTAGTGGACCTTGTAGAAGTCGAACGGCTTGCTGCAGGTCTCGATGCAGCCGTACATGACGATGCGGCCGCAGACCGCGGCGACGTCCACGGCGTCGATCATGCCGTGCCCGACCGTCAGGCACGGGATGACGACGTCGAATCCCGCCGGGAAGTCCTCGCCTGCCACCTCCATGGTCGGCGTCTGAGGCGTGGACAGCCGGTACGCGTGCGTCGCCCCGTACCTTCGTGCGAGCTCCAGGTTGCGCTCCTTGAGATCGGTCACGGCCAGGATCCCGGGGCTGAACAGGGAGAGTACCTGCGTGAGGGTCAGGCCGCTGACGCCCTGGCCCATGATCAGCACGTTCGTGCCCGGATCGATGCGCGACAGCTCGGCCGCGTGCAGGATGCCGGGCAGGATCTCGATCAGGCTGGCCTCCTTGAGCGGGAACCCCGGCGGCAGCTTCATCACGTTGAACGGCCGGCAGACCACGTACTCGGCGAAGCCGCCCCAGATGTAGCGGCAGATCACCGGGTCGCCGACGGCCAGGCCGCGCACGTGCGCGCCCAGCTTGTCGATCACGCCCGCCACCTCGTGGCCGAGCCGCGCGGGCAGGGACAGCCACTCCGGTCTGCGGGTGCCGCGATACACCTCGACGTCGGAGCCGCACACGCCGACCCACCGGACCTTGACCCGCACCTCGTCGTCGCCGGGTTCCGGGATCCGCCCGCGGGCCGTGGTGATCCGGTACGGCGCCTCCAGCACGGCGACCCGCTGCGAGTCGGGGGCGCTCTCTTCCACCAGGTCCAGGCCGGCGGGCTGCATGCGCGTCGCCATCAGTGCCTCTGCCGGGATTATGCGATGGAACGCTCGGCGCGTCCGGGTGGAAGCCCGCGGTGGTAAGCTGGGGCGGATGCGGAAGGGCCGGGCGGGGGAGGTCCCCGTCGCATGGATCGAGCCGGAGCGGGCGGAGCGGCGGACGCTGGTGATCTGGCTGCCGGGCTTCAGCGGCAGCAAGGAGAAGATGGAGCCCTACCTCAGGGACCTGGCCGCGGCGGGATTCGTGGCGCTCGAGACGCTCGACGAGTTGCGCGCCCGCATCAAGGGCGACATCCGCCGCCACTTCTGGCCGATCCTGGCCCGCACCGCCGAGGACGCGTCGCGGGTGATCGACTGGGCCGTCGAGCGGCTGGGCGTGGACGGGCGGGTCGGCATGGGCGGCATCTCGGCCGGCGGCGACGCCTCGGTGGCGGCCGCGGCCCTCGATCACCGCATCCAGGCGGTGGCGGCCGGCATCGCCACCCCCGACTGGCTGCGCCCCGGCTCCTTCGAGCCGCCGGGCGAACCCGACGATGCGGCGCGGCAGGACTACCGGCGGCGCAACCCGCTCACCAACCTGGAAGCCTACCGGCACACGCCGGCAATCAGTTTCCAGAACGGCGCGCTCGACCGGCAGGTGCCCCCGGACGGCTCGGTGCGCTTCGTGGACGCGCTGCGCCGGGAGATCTACGCCGGCTGCCCGGAGCGGATCGAGGCGGTGCTGCACGACGGCGTCGCCCACGCGTTCGAGGACGCGCAGTGGCGGGGCAGCCTGGCCTGGTTCCGCCGGCACCTCGAGGAGAGCCCGCCGGCATGAAGTTCCACGTTGGCGTGATCGGGGCGACCGGCTACATCGGCACCCCGTACCGGGAAGAGATGCGCGGCGCACCCGACGCCGCGCGCATCGTCGCGCTGTGCGCACGACGGCGCGACCGGCTGCAGGCGGCGGCGCAGGCCGACGGGTGCAGCTTCATCACCGACGACTGGCGGCAGGTGGTGGACCACCCGGAGGTCGACCTGGTGGTGGTGACGACGCCCGACCGGCTGCACCGCGAGCCGGCGCTGGCCGCGGCCGCCGCGGGCAAGCACCTGTTCTGCGACAAGCCGGTCGGCGCCGACGTCGGCGAGGCGTACGAGATCTGGCACGCCTACCGCGACAGCGCTCTGGCGCACTACGTCCCGTTCTGGACGCGCTACGAGCCGAAGTTCCGCCGCGTCAAGGAGCTGCTCGACGCCGGCACGCTCGGCGAGCCGAAAGTGATCGTGTACCGCTGGCACAACACGCGCCCGGCGGCGATCCCCTTCACCTGGCGGGACGACGCCAGCCTGTCCACCGCCGGCAGTGTCGCCGACGTCGGCTCGCACGCCTACGACGCCGTGCGCTGGCTGATCGGCTGCGAGGCGCGGCGGGTGGTCACGCAGGCCAGGACGCTGACACCTCCCAAGCCCGATCTGGGGCCGATCGACCTCGCCGAGGCCCTCGATTGGGGAGCGTCCAATCCGGCGTCCGCGGCCACGCGCACCCGCGCCGGCACGGCCTACGACTATGCGGCGATCATCTGGGAGTTCCACAACGGCGCGGTCGGCGCGTTGCTGCTCTCGCACGCCCCCGTGCTGCGCAAGGGACTGGCGCCGGAAGTGGAGCTGCACGGCAGCGAGGCATCGGTGTCGATCGACCGCATCCGCCATACCGTGAGCCTGGCCGGAGCGAACGGCGAGATCGGCGTCGAGGAGATTCCGGAGGCTCCGGTCAACCGCTGGGCCAGCTTCGTGCTGCCGGCGCTGGCCGAGCGCGCCGCGGGCGCCGAGTGCGATCATCCGGGGCTGTACGACGGCTGGCGCACGCAGGTGTTCACCGAGGCGGCGGTCGCATCGGCGAAGCGCGGCACCTGGGTGGAGCTGGCGGAGATGGACGCGGAGGCGTAGCGAGCATATGAGCGATCACCGCATCAACCGAGCCATCGAGCTGCTGGCCGCGGACCAGCCCGTCTACTACATCGGAGGCCACACCGGCGCGGTGTTGACCCACGAACAGGGCATGCGGGACGCGCACACCTGGGCCGACTACTTCAACGTCGGCATGGAGCACGGCTGCTTCGACCTCACCGGCCTGGCCCACTACATGCAGGGACTGGTCGCCGGCGGGCCGACCGCGAGCGGACACCGCACGCCCACCGTCATCGTCGAGCCGCCGGTCGACGGCACCAGCGAGCCCGTGGTCCGCTACAACGCTTGGCAGTTCCGGCAGATCCTGGCGCGCGGCGTGCACGGCATCCTGCTGTGCCAGGCGGAGACTCCGGACGCCGTACGCGCCTTCGTGGAGTCGTGCCGCTACCCGCGCAACATGGCCGGCGTTGGCGCCGGGCTGGAGCGCGGCACCCGCGGCGTCGGCTCCGAGCCGGAGGCGGCGACCATCTGGGGCGTCGAGATCGCCGAGTACGTCGCCAGGTGCGACCCGTGGCCGCTCAATCCCGACGGCGAACTGCTGCTGGGCATCAAGGTGGAGTCGGTGCGCGGGGTGGCCCACATCGAGCAGATGGTGGCCGTGCCCGGGCTGGGGTTCGCCGAGTGCGGTCCCGGCGACTTGCACATGTCCTACGGCGTGGAACGGGTGGAGGGGCAGTACGACCCGCGGGTGATCGAGGCGAACGAACGGGTGCGCGCCGCCTGCGCCGCCAACGGCGTGGCGTTCCTGGGGGGTGGCACGGCCGACAACATCACGAGTCAGATCGACCGCGGCGTACGCGTCGTGTCCAGCGGGCGCGAGGAGGTGGCCCGCATCGGCCGCGCCCACAGCGGGCGCACCCTGCCGGTGGGCTGACCCGAATGCCGGCCCCGAACATCCTGGTCCTGTTCACGGACGACCAGCGCTTCGACACGATCGGCGCCCTGGGCGCGGGCGAGGTCCACACCCCCCATCTCGACCGCCTGGTGGAGCGCGGCACGGCCTTCACCCACGCGCACATCCCCGGCGGCACCACCGGCGCGATCTGCATGCCGAGCCGGGCGATGCTGCACACCGGACGCGACCTGTTCCGGATCGAAGGCACGGGCGAGGACATCCCGGCCGGCCACGTGCTGCTCGGCGAGCACCTGGCCCGCCACGGCTACCGCACCTGGGGCACCGGCAAGTGGCACAACGGGGCAGCGAGCTTCAACCGCAGCTTCCAGGACGGCGCCGAGATCTTCCTGGGCGGCATGGAGGACCACTGGAACGTGCCGGCCTTCCGCTACGACCCGACCGGGCGCTACGCCGGCACGCTGCCGCAGGTGCCGGAGTGGCTCTCCTCGAACGAGGTCCGCGTCCGCCGCGGCGACGGGATCCGCGCCGGCGTGCACTCCAGCCGGCTGTTCTGTGACGCGGCGATCGAGCGGCTCCGGCAGACCGATCCGTCGACCCCGTTCCTGATGTACGTGTCGTTCATGGCCCCGCACGACCCGCGCACCATGCCGGCGGAGCACCTGCGCCGCTACGACCCGGAACGGCTGACGCTGCCGCCCAACTTCCTGCCGCGCCACCCGTTCGACAACGGCGCGATCGACATCCGCGACGAACTGCTGGCCGCGCACCCGCGCGACGAGGCGGAGGTGCGGCGCCACATCGCCGAGTACTACGCGATGATCACCCACCTGGACGCGGAGACCGGCCGGCTGCTCGACGTGCTGGAGGAGCGCGGCCTGGCCGACGACACGATCATCGTCATGGCCGGCGACAACGGGCTGGCGGTCGGCCAGCACGGCTTGATGGGCAAGCAGAACCTCTACGAGCACTCGGTGCGGGTTCCGCTGATCTTCGCCGGACCCGGTGTGCCGCGGGGGGAGACGAGGGACAGCTACGCCTACCTGCTGGACATCTTCCCGACGCTCTGCGATCTGACCGGCCTGCCCGTCCCCGACAGCGTCACCGGCCGCTCGCTGGCCCCGGCGCTGGCCGATCCGGCCCATCACGCACGTGAGCGGCTCTACCTTGCCTACTGGGACAGTCAGCGCGCGATCAAGGACCGCCGCTACAAGCTCATCGAGTACCGGGCCGGCGACGGGCCGGTGACGCAGTTGTTCGACCTGGAGGCCGATCCCTGGGAGATGAGCGACCTGTCCCGGCATCCGGACCAGCGCCAGCGCCAGGCCGCGATGCGCGCGGAGCTCGCGGCCGCGCGCGACGCCTCCGGCGAGATGGCGACCCCCTACGGCCCGGCGTTCTGGGACTGACCGAAGCCGCGTGATACCCTCAACTCAGGAAACGCGCGCGGAGATGACGGCCCACTATATCCTTACGGATTATCTTGAGCAGTCACTCGCGGGAGCGGAATACGACAAGCTGGACGACGGCACCTTTGCGGGGCGAATACCGGAGTGCAAGGGTGTGGTTTCCTTTGGGGCGACGTTGATGGAGTGCGAGCGATCGTTGCGCTCGACGCTCGAGGACTGGGTGTTCGTCGGCCTGAAGTTGGGGCACAGGCTCCCTGTTCTATCCGGGATCGACCTGAACCGAAGGCAACCGAAGGCTCTGTGTCCGGATCGCGACATCAGTTCATGGTCCTGAGGAACCACCGACTCGCGCTTCCTTCCAACGACGAGAATTCGGGCCTTGGACGTAACAGACCCTTGCTCGGCGAATCGCTACGGCTCTATCGTCCTTCTGAGCTGTTGGCCAGCTTCGTCCGAAATTCCAAGAAAGTCACTAATGAGACTATGCCGATTTCTTTGTAGTGTTTCTTCGTCGACGCCAGCTTTGCGGTAGGCTTCTTCTTCGCGAAGGTAATTCTTACCTAGAGCCAGCCACCTATCTTCGGAGACTGGATTACCTTCCTCAAGGTCTCTGCGTATCCTCGTCAACTGTAGGTTCACCTGTAGCATGTCACCTTGCTCGTCCAGGTCATCCGCCATCCTGAGCAGATGGGTACGCATGACAGGTTCCTTTACGTTCTCCGCATGGGAACGGACACGTCTTGCGTCGTCACGCCTCTCTGCTACAGCCTTCTCGACTACATCCATTCTCACGGGGCCTCCCGACGGCACACACTGAGAGGCTTGTCAGAACATCGCCCATCCGTCAAGCCCGGTCTTGATTCTTCGTTCTCATTACCCCCCCCATATGCGAATGCCGCACTGGAAAGGATTCGAGCTAGTCCCGCTTCGGACGATGGTCCGCGAAGTGGAAGGATCATCGACCGTGGGATTCTCTCGACTGTTGCTTGGAGTCGCACGACTTCCGGGCCGGGGGATCAGTCGGTGCGGTGGCCCTGCCCCTCGCGAGGATTCTCCAGCGCGTCGGCCCAGAGACGGCTCCAGGTGTCGTAGCTGGACATGACGCTTGACGGGGCGGTGCGGCTGCGGACGATGAAGTCCGGGTGCGCCGTCCGGCCGGTGTGTTGCCCGGTCGGCTGATAGCGCAGGTCGAGCGACCACCGGCACCGGTCGGAGACGTTCGGCACCGAGCAATGCGGCGTGAAGCGCGTGAGCAGGACCACGTCGCCCCGCACGCACTCCAGCAGCACGGGCTCCGCCGCCGGCATCAGGTCGGGGACGATCATCGTACCGCCCTCCTTCTGGTGGCGCAGGTAGCCCAGCTTCGACACGCCCGGCAGCACCTGCAGGCAGCCCATCTCGACGGTGCTGTCACTGAGCGGCAGCCAGCAGGTGACCACGTTGGAGCCCTCCGCCTCCTTCATCATGACCCCGGCGTCCTGATGCCACGGCACCCCGTGGGACCAGGAGCTGTCGCCGAACTCGGACGGCGGCTTGGCGCGCACGTGCTGGATGGGGTTGCAGGTGATCTCGGAGCCGACCAGCGGCTCGACCAAGTCCAGCAGGCTCTCGTTGGACAGGAACGCGAACATCGCCGGGGTCCGCATCTGCATGATGTCCATGCCGTCGCCGATCTCGCCGGTCTGCTTCAGCAACAGGCCGTAGCGGGTATCGAACGAAGCGCCCTCGCACCGGTCGGTGAGCGTGCCCTCGTCATGCAGCTCGCCCGCCCGCCGGTCGATGAACGCCTCCAGCTCGTCGATCACCGGCTGCGTGTCGGCGTCGGACACGACGCCGGGAACGAGCAGATACCCCGTCTCCTCGAACGAACGCACCTGATCAGCGGTAAGGCGTGCCATGTGCCCGCATACTGCCACATGTCTCCCTCGTGTATCCTCGTCCGCGGGAGGCTGGTCACGATGTCCCTCGGCAGGCAGGAATTGATCGCAATGCTGCCCGACTTGACGGCGCCTCTCTCGACGTCACGCGGGCTTCCGAACGCCGCCTGTGTAGACCCCGATCTCTTCGAGCTCGAACGCCAATCCCTGCTCGGCCGCACGAGCATACGCGGAGGCCATCGGCAGCGATGTGGAGACGGGCGCGCTTGCCACGTAGCCATGCCCATAGCTATCGTCATAGCTATGCCAACCGTACAGATGACGATGGATTCCGAGTTGCTTGCCAGGGTCGACCAGGTCGCCAGGAAGCTCCGCACCACCAGGTCCTCGTTCACCCGCGACGCTCTCCGTTCGGCACTGCAGCGGCACGAGGAGGCAGAGCTCGAGGCGCGTCATGTCGCCGGCTACCGGCAGCACCCGACATCCGCAGGGGAATTCGACGTTGCTGAAGGGGATCGCGCGTGGGGTGACAATCCCTGGAACGACAGCGAATGACCGGCTACGCCGAAGGTTACCGATGAAGCGCGCGGAGGTCCGTTGGTATCGATTCGCGTCACCGGACAAGCGGAGACCTGTTCTGATCCTGACGCGCGACTCGATCATTCCGTTCCTGGGGGAGGTGACCGTGGCACCCATCACCACGCGGGTCCGCGACATCCCGAGCGAAGTGGCCCTCTCCGTGGAGGAAGGATTGCCGCGCGAGTGCGCCGTGAACTGCGACCACGTCCAGACCGTGCAGCGAAGCAAGCTCGGTGCCCTGATCACGACGATCCCGCCGCGGGTGATGGATCAGGTCGCGGCCGCGGTTCGGTTCGCGCTTGACTTGGGCTGACTGACGAGCACGCTGCCACCCGGAACCGTATGTCGCTGAACGTCGATACGATCTCCTTTCGCACGCGATGGATGCGGACCCGCTTTCCGTTCCGGTACGGGATCGCTTCCATGACCGAGTTGCCGCACGTGTTCGTGGTGCTGCGCGGCTCGGTGGACGGAACCGCGTGTGCCGGTCTCGCCGCCGAGGGACTGCCGCCGAAGTGGTTCACCAAGGACCCGGGCACGCGCTTCGAGGAGGATCTGCCGGCGATGGTACGGGTGATCCGGCACGCCGCCGACCTGGTCACCGGTTCCGTCCACGATTCGGCGTTCGCACTCTGGCAGCGGTTGCACTCGGAGCAGGCGGATTGGGCCGGCAGGCAGGAGATCCCCCCGCTGCTGGCCCATCTGGGGACCAGCCTGATGGAACGGGCGGCGATCGACGCCTTCTGCCGCGGGAGCGGGACCACCTTCGCGCGCGCCGTGCACGACAACCTGCTCGCCGTCGAGCTCGGCGCGATCCATCCGGAGCTGGCGGGGAGCCGGCCGGCCGACTGGCTGCCCGCGCCGCTCCCGTCGGTCGTCGCCCGTCACACGGTCGGCCTGGGAGACCCTTTGCTGCGCGACCAGATCGCAGAGGAGGAACGCGTCGCCGACGGATTGCCACATGCCCTGGCGGAGGCCGCGGCGGCGTACGGGCTGAAGCACTTCAAGATCAAGGTGTCCGGGCGGCTGGAGACGGACATTCCGCGGCTGCGTGCAGTGGCCGAGGTGCTCGAAGCCGCATCGCCCGGCTTCCGCTTCACCCTGGACGGCAACGAACAGTACGGGGACGTCGCCACCTTCCGCGAGCACTGGGAGGCGTACCGGGACGAGCCGGCGCTCCGGTCGCTGTTCGACGGCGAACGGCTCCTGTTCGTGGAGCAGCCGCTGCACCGCGACATGGCGCTGAGCGGCGGTGTCGGCAAGGCGCTGGCGTCCTGGCCGGAGGCGCCGCCGATGATCATCGACGAGTCGGACGCAGAACTGGATTCGCTGCGCCTCGCGCTGGAGCTGGGGTACCGGGGAACGAGCCACAAGAACTGCAAGGGAGTGATCAAGGGCATGGCGAACCGCTGCCTGATCGAGTGGCACCGGCGCAACCGGCCGGATGCCGGGCCGTGGGTCATGAGCGGCGAGGACCTCGCCAACGTCGGGCCGGTGGCGCTGCTCAACGACCTGGCCGCGATGGCCGTCCTGGGCATCGGCGACGTGGAGCGCAACGGCCACCACTACCTGGCAGGGCTCGGCATGTTCCCGGAAGCGCTGCAGGCCGCGGTGTGCCGGGCGCATCCGGACCTCTATGCCATGCGACCGGAGGGATACGCGTCACTGCGGATCGCTGCAGGCCGCCTGTCCACCCGTAGCGTCCTGGCGTCCCCGTTTGGTCACGGTCTGGCACTCGACGATCAGACGCTTGCGATCCTGGGGGAGGAAGGACTGCCCGAGATCACGACCGACGGGCGGAGCATCGTGATCTCGCCGGCGGACTCGCATTCCGAGGCAGAGTTCCGCGCGTCTCTGGATCGCATCAACGAGAGGTTCGCACCAACGCTGAAGCGGCTTGCCGAATGAGATGGAGCCCTCCCCGGTTCCTTACCCTCGCCGAGGTGCTGTCGACTCTGCAGGACCAGACAACGCGCTACGGAGGTGAGTTCGGCGTCCGCGATCTGGGATTGGCCAGCTCCGCCATAGCGGCACCCCAGGTTTCGTTCGGCGGTCACCTTCTCCACGGAGATCTGTTCGGGCTAGCTGCCGCATACGCTTTTCACCTGTGTCAGAACCATCCGTTCGTCGATGGCAACAAGCGCGTCGCGTTGGCCTCCGCGCTCGTGTTTCTCGATCTCAACGGCATTCGAATCACCGATCCGAAGGGGACGCTCTATCCACTCATGATGGCGGTGGCGCGTGGCGAGATGAGCAAGTCCGAGATCGCTTACACACTCCGCGAGTTGTCGGAGCCGCGGAACACGCCGCGGAAAGCACCATGATGTCGCAACCTGACTGAATGTCCGCCTATGCGTGCGACTCTGACGTGAGCGGATTCACCCAGCGGACACCGGCGAAGCGACTGAAGTCCGCGTCGTTGGAATAGACCTCGCCGCCATACTCCACGGCGTGGGCGGCAATCTGAACGTCCGTCGTCAGGTTCCCGCCGGTTCCCAGGGTCGTCAGCAGCCGGAACGCCGTGTCCAGGTGGCGGGTGCCCGGCACCAGGAACATCACGTGTGCCCGACCAAGCCAGCGTTGCACCCGTTCGATCGCGTCCTCCACCGACAAGGGGTCGACGAGCACCCGGCGGTTCGTTGCGAGGCGGATGAACCCGAACAGACACACGGCGGCAATGCCGACCTGACGCTCGCCGTTCATCACCTGCTCCCACCAGCGGCGCGCCGACTCGTGCTGTGGGAATGCGTCGATTTCCGCGTACAGCATGAGGTTGACGTCGGGGACGATCACCGCTTCGCCCGCAGCTTCTCGATCACCGCATCATCCTCCAGCTCGTCGACCAGCTTGTTGAACGATGCGACGTCGATGCCGGGCCGCAGAGACGTCCTGTGAGGCTGGACGCGGAATACCCCCTGACGTGCCGCCGCGGTCGAAGGCGCCAGACCCTTGCGAATTGCTTCGTTGACGACCTGCTTGAACGGCTTTCGCTGCCGGTGCGCCTCTTCCGTGAGCAACCGGGCAACATCGGAGTCGAGCGTCAAGGTGGTTCTCATTCAGGCATCATGATGCCCCACTCCTCAGGCGTCAACGTCGCAAGCCGGAGTAACATTCGCGACGCACCATGAAATCGAATCAGGGCGAGGCGGCGCGGTTCCTGGATCTGGCATGCCTGACCTACGGCAACGACTCGACGGACAGGGTCGATCGCGCCAGGCGGATGTTGGCTGACCGGCCGTCGCTGGCGGCGGTCGATGCGCACACGGCCGCCGCGACGGGCGACGTGGAGGCACTGCGACGGATCCTGGGCGGAGACGCACGCCGCGCATCCGCGAGCGGGGGGCCGCGCAGGTGGCCGCCGCTGCTCTACCTCTGCTACTCGCGCGTGACCGAGCAGCTTCCCGAAGCGGACGCCATCGGCGCCGCCCGGCTGCTGATCGAGCACGGCGCCGACCCCAACGCCCACTTCATGTGGGGGCGAACGTACCGGTTCACGGCCCTCACCGGCGCGATGGGCGAAGGCGAGGGCGGCATCGCCAGCCAGCCGCCGCATCCGCATGCCCGGGAGCTGGCCGAGCTGCTGCTCGACGCGGGGGCGGATCCCAACGACGCCCAGGGGCTCTACAACACCATGTTCCGGCCCGACAACCGCTGGCTGCACCTGCTCCTGGACAGCGGGCTTACCGCCCGGGACAGGATCAACTGGAAGACCGGGAACAGGGTCGGAACCCTCGACTTCCTGCTCGGTCACGCGGCGACCAGGGGCTTCGCCGACCGGGTCGAGCTGTTGCTCCGGCACGGCGCCGATCCGCGCGGCAGCAGCTACTACAACGGCCGGACCCATTACGAGAACGCGCTGTTGCACGGCTTCGGGGACGTCGCCGCGTTGCTGCGGCGCGCCGGCGCCACGCCGACGGAGCTGAGCCCGGAAGACCGTTTTCGGGCCGCCTGCATGAGCGGCGACGAGGATGCCGCGCGCGCCGCTCTCGACGCTGCGCCGCAGAGCCTGAGCGGCCCCGAG
The DNA here is from genome assembly GCA_028820215.1 of Spirochaetaceae bacterium. The sequence goes on from JAPPKD010000005.1 coordinate 20,777, forward strand.
CCGTTGCACACGGCCGCCTCGCTGGGCAACGTGGACGCGGTGCGGTCCCTGCTGAATCTGGGCGCGGATCCGAACGCCACCGCGAAGGACGGCACGACCGCGCTGCACCACGCCGGGTGGAACGATCGGCGGGAGGTCGCCGAGGTTCTGGTCGCGCACGGGGCGCGGCCGCTGCGCGACGCCGATCACGGATCGTCGCCGGCAGGATGGGCCGACCACGCCGGCCATGCCGCCATCCGCGACTACCTGCTCGACCACTGCACCGACGGCCTCGACCTGGTCTCCTTCGGCAGGGCCGTGGCGCTGCAACGCTACCTGTCGGAGCACCCCGGCTTTGCGACAAGCGTGACTCCGGGCGGGGGCTCGCCCCTCCATCACCTCCGCGACGACATCGACGATCTCGAACCGGTCGTGGACGCGCTCCTGAAGGCCGGCGCCGACCTCGGCGCCCGCGACTCCCGGAAGGAGACGGCATACCAGAGCGCGGTACGGCGCGGCGAGCACGCGGTCGCGGCTCTGCTGTCCCGGTGAAGATGCCCGCTCAATACCGTCGCACGCCCGAGATGCGGATCTCTCCGATCTGGCCGAAGAAGTTGCCCCAGCCCAGGTAGTTGAACCCGCCTCCGTACTTGGCGTAGCCCGTCAGGCGGGTGAACACGCTGAACTGGCAATCGTGCTCCCGGTCGTTGACCAGAGCGCGGCCGTCGGCGTTCCGCATCCGCCAGATCGGCGTGCCGTCCAGGAACAGCTCGTGCACGTCCTCGGCATAGCTGTACTGCCAGGCCACGTGGTGCCACTCCGTGTCGGTGATCCCGACCTCCTCCCGCTCGGCGACGATGCCGCGCGGGCGCATCCACGGATGCAGGTTCTTCCAGGTGTGGTCACGGCTCTGAAAGTGGACGCCGGGGGCCATACCGGCATCGGGTGAGTTGAGGTCGGACAGGTACAGCTCCCAGACGCCCTGCTCCCGGGTGTCGTAGGTCCCGCAGATGTGGCCGTAGTCGAATCGCTTCAGGGGACGGTCCCCGAACCCCTGCCACGGCCCGCCCCGGCGCACCCAGGCTTCCACCGTCCACTCCCGGGTGCACGTCTTCAGATCGAGCTCCGGAACCGATTCGTACGCGGCCCTGGCCTCCGGCAGCGAGCCCCACTCCCTGCCGATGTTCACGTAGCCGTGCTCGCCGTGCCCGGTCTCCTGCGGGAACCTTCCGTCGCGGCCCGGCCAGCGCAGCCTCCGGTCGCCGCCGATGTTCGTGTAGGTCAGCGTCATCGTCCGGTCTCCCTTGACGCGTTCCTCGAACAGCCGCCCGTCCGGCCCCTGCCAGTCGTAGAGCGCCACCGTGTGCTCGTCGGACCCTATGACCTGCAGGTGCTCGGGCAGCACCCTGAGGAGCAGCTCGCCGCGATCGCTCAAGCCGTTCGCGTCCGTCACCTGGACCGACAGCCGCGAGCGGCCCGCTTCGACGGGCGTCCCCGAGAGGTGTCCCGCCCTGCCGTCGAAGCTCAGGCCTGCCGGAACGGCCCCCGCAACCTGCCACGTCAGCGGGTCGGCCATGTGCTCGGTGGTCAGCGCGGCCTGGTAGGCCGCACCGACGCAGGCAGTGGGCAGCGATTCGGTGAGCAGCCGGCCTCCCCGCACCGTAAACGAAAAGGCATGGCCGTCGGTCGCTCCGTCTTCGTCCCGCGCACCGATGGTCACCTGGCGGGACTCCACCGTCTCCGCGGGCGTCCCTCGAATCACGCCGGTTCCGGTGTCGAACGCCAGCCCTGCCGGCAGGCTCCCCTCCTTCGTCTCCCAGGAGACCGCGCCGGCAGCCGCATCCGTGCCCAGCCGAACCTCGTAGGGGATCCCCAGTCCCGCTTCGGGCGGCTTCTGGCGGATGACGGTCAGCCGGTCCGTCACCGGGTAGCGCATGACGCTCGAGATCCGGAGCTCGTCGATCTCGCCGTCCATGTTGCCCATTTCCAGGCCCGCTCTGATGACCGGATCCCGCGAGTGAGAAACGCCTCCCACGCAGAAGGGGATGTCGCATCGCTCGGCATCGTTGACGACGATGCGATTCGAAGCGTGTCCGGGGGCCGGTAGCTGCACTTGGCGGACGAGCGTGCCGTCCACCAGCACGTAGTTCATCTGGTCGCGGTGGCGGAACTGCCAGGCCACGTGATGCCAGCCGGTGTCGCGGAACCGTCCCCGGTCCTCATCCAGCCAGCCGAACGGGGCTGAGGGCCCGAGGCTGCTGCTGGTGTCGTGGTTCGGATCTCGGCCCACCCAGCCCATGAATCGCGCTCCGGCTATGAGTCCGTCCTCGCGGGTACCACGGGTGGCGCCGTTGCGGAGGATGAAGCTCCATCCGCCGCGCATCCCGCGTGGAAGGCTGAAGCCTTCCTCGTCGGTCCCGCAGATGAAGGCGTAGGTGTGTCCATCTTCCTCGGGATCCCTCCTCCCCTCCGTGCGGCTCCACTGGCCCCGGTCCTTGCCGCCGGGCCCGGTGTAACGAACCCACGCTTCGACCGTCCACTCCTCCGTGCAGGTCCGCAACTGCAGCTTGTCGTGGTTCGCAGGACCGATCCGGAGATTCGCGTCGCTGCGCTCGAACCGCGCCGTGGACCCGAAGCCCGGCCGGCTGCCCCACAGCGACCGCCCGCCGGACCGCAGCGTCAGCTCCGGATCGCCGCACGCGTCATGCGTTTCGTTCCCCTCACCTTCGTCGAAGTGATAGAGCGCCACCGTGTGCCCGTCGGGCTCGAACGGCCTGGTCCAATCGGAGCTCATGTCCGCATCTCCCTCCGGTCAATACCGCCGGATGCTCGACAGGCGTATCTCGCCGATCTGGCCGAAGAAGTTGCCCCAGCCGGTGTAGTTGAACCCGCCGCCGTACTTGGCGTAGCCGGTCAGGCGGGTGATCACGCTGAACTGGCAGTCGTGCTCCCGGTCGTTGACCAGCGGGCGGCCGTCCACGTTCTGCATGCGCCAGATCGGCGTGCCGTCCAGGAACAGCTCGTGCACGTCCTCGCCGTAGCTGTACTGCCACGCCACGTGGTGCCACTCCGTGTCGGTGATCCCGACCTCCTCCCGCTCGGCCACGATGCCGCGCGGGCGCATCCACGGATGCAGGTTCTTCCAGGTGTGGTCACGGCTCTGAAAGTGCACGCCCGGAGCCATGCCGGCATCGGGCGAGTTGAGGTCGGACAGGTACAACTCCCAGACCCCCTGCTCCCGGCTGTCGTAGGTCCCGCAGATGTGACCGTAGTCGAACCGCCTCAGGGGAAGGTCGCCGAATCCCTGCCACGGGCCGCCCCGGCGAACCCACGCTTCCACCGTCCACTCCCGGGTGCAGGTCTTCAGGTCCAGCTCCGGAACCGATTCGTATTCGGCCCTGGCCTTCGGCAGCGAGCCCCACTCCGCGCCGATGTTGGCGTACCCGTGCTCGCCGTGTCCGGTGTCCAGCGGGAACCGTCCCTCCCGGCCGGGCCAGCAATGCCGGTGGTCGCCGCCCGTGTTCGTGTAGGTCAACGTCATCGTCCGGTCGCGGCTGACGCGTTCCTCGAACAGCCGGCCGTCCGGCCCCTGCCAGTCATAGAGCGCCACCGTGTGCTCGTCCGGGCCCATCACCCGCAGGTGGTCCGGAAGCACCCTGAGGAGCATCTCGGCGCGATCGCTCAGCCCGTTGGCGTCCGTCACCTGCACCGCAAGCCGGGAGCGTCCCGCCTCGACCGGAGTCCCCGCCAGGCACCCGGCCGTGCCGTCGAAGCTCATGCCTGCGGGAATGGCCCCCGACACCACCTCCCATGTAAGCGGGTTGGCCATATGCTCGGTGCTCAGCGCGGCCTGATAGGCCGTGCCCACGTAGGCGGTCGGCAGCGACTCGGTGACCAGCCGGCCGCGCCGCACCGTGAGTGAAAACGCATGATCGTCGGTCGCTCCGGCTTCGTCCCGCGCACCGATGGTCACCTGACGGGACTCCGCCGTCTCCGCGGGTGTCCCTCGAATCGCACCGGTGCCGGCGTCGAACGCCAACCCCGCCGGCAGGGTGCCCTCCGTCATCGCCCAGGAGACCCTGCCGGCAGCCGCCTCCGTGCCCAGCCGGGCCTCGTACGGGATCCGCAGCCCCGCTTCCGGAAGCTTGTCGCGGATGACGGCCATCCGGTCCGTCACCGGGTAGCGCATGACGCTCGAAATGCGCAGCTCGTCGATCTCGCCGTCCATGTTGCCCATCTCCAGGCCCGATACGACGACCGGATCGCGGGAATGAGGGATCCCGCCCACCAGGAAGGGAATGTCGCATCGGTCGGCGTCGTTGACGAGGATGCGATTCGAGGACTGGCCGGGGGCGGGAAGCCACACCTGCCGGACGACCTTGCCGTCCACCAGCAGGCAGTTCATCTGATCGCGGTAGCGGAACTGCCAGGCCACGTGGTGCCAGCCGGTGTCGCGGAACCGTCCCCGGTCCTCATCCAGCCAGCCGAACGAGGACGTGGGGGTGATCAGGATGCCGTGAATGGGCATCCTGCCCGACCAGCCCAGGAGCCGCGAGCCCGGCATGAGTCCGTCTTCCAGGGTGCCCGGCACGCCCGAGCAGTTGAGGTAGAAGCTCCAGCCGCCACGCATTCCGCTGGGCAGGCTGAAGCCTTCCTCGTCCGTGCCGCACAGGAACGCGTAGGTGTAGCGGCCCAGCAGGGCGTCATCTCCGCCGAACCGGGCCCACTCGACCCGGTCCCTGCCGCCGGGGCCGGTGTAGCGAACCCACGCTTCGACCGTCCACTCCTCCGTGCAGGTCCGCAACTGCAGCTTGTCGTGGTTCACGGGACCCATGCGGATGTTGCTGTCGCTGCGCTCGAAGCGCGCCGTGGACCCGAATCCCGGCCGGCTGCCCCATAGCGCCCGCCCGCGGGAACGCAACGTCAGCTCGGGATCGCCGCACGCATCGTGGGCTTCGTCGCCTGAGCCTTCGTCGAAGTGGTAGAGCGCCACGGTGTGCGCGTCCGGCTCGAACGGCCTGGTCCAATCGGAACTCATGTTCTCATCTCCCATCGGTCAGTACCTCCGGATGCTCGACAGGCGTATCTCCCCGATCTGGCCGAAGAAGTTGCCCCACCCCAGCCAGTTGAACGCTCCCCCGTAGCGGGAGTAGCCCTGCAGCCTGGACGAGATGCTGAACTGGGCGTCGTGCCGGCGGTCGTTGACCAGCCGGCGCCCGTCCGGGCGGTACATCTGCCAGATGCGGGTTCCGTCCAGAAAGAGCTGATGGACCTCATCGGCATGCGAGTACTGCCAGGCGACGTGGTGCCACTCCGTGTCGCGTATGCCGACCGCTTCCCGTTCCGCGACGATGCCGTCCGGACGTGACCACGGGTGGAGGTTCAGCAGCGCGTGCTCCGGTTCGGCGCCCAGGAAGTGGACGCCGGGGGCCATGCTCCCATCCAGCGCGTCGTGGTCGGACAGGTACAGCTCCCACACCCCGCGCTCGGTGTTGTCGTAGGTCCCGAAGACGTGCCCGAAGTGGAACTCCCGCCCATAGCCGTCCACCGGCCCGCCGCGCCGCAGCCAGGCTTCCACCGTCCACTCGGCCGCACAGGTGCGCAGATCGATCTTGTCGTTGTGCTGCGGTCCGACGAACCCCCCTTCCCCGCCGCCGATGAAGGAGGGATACCGCCCCCAGCCGGGCCGCGGCAGACGCGTGTCTCCCTTCACGTTGGTCCAGGTGAGGGTCAACTCCTCGTCGCCGGCGAGATCCGGTATCAGCTTGCCGCTGGCCCCCTGCCAGTCCCAGAGCGCCACCGTGTGCCGATCCAGCTCGATGTAGCGCAACGCGCCCGGCAGCACCGCCAGCACCAGGTCCCGGCGATCGGTCTGACCGCCGGCGTCCCTGGCCTCCACACGCACGTCCGCCCGACCCGTAGCACTCGGGATGCCGCCGAACTCTCCCTTGGCGCCGTCGAACGCGATCCCGGCCGGCAGGGCACCGTCCCGTATCTCCCACCGCACGGGCCCGGCCATGTGCCGGACCGTCAATCGTTCGCGATATGCCTGACCCGCGAAGGCGACCGGCAACGACTCTTCGACGATACGGCCCGGGCGCACGCACAGCCCGAACGTGTGCTCATCCGTGTGCCCGGCGGCGTCAGCCGCTCGAACCGTGATCTCCGTTTCTTCCGCGGCTGCCGTGGGAGTGCCCTCGATCGTGCCGCCGGCCTCATCGAGCCGCAGTCCCGCCGGCAGCCGGCCCGCGGCTACCTTCCAGGTCACCGCTCCCTGCGCCGCATCCGCCGACAGCGACTCCGCATAGGGCACGTTCACGCCCGCGTCGGGCAGCTCGCGGCGAACCACCGCCAGCCGGTCGGCCGCGGGGTAGCGCATGACGTCGGAGATCCGCAACTCGTCGATCTCCCCCTCGAAGTTGCACGCTCCCCGGCCCAGGTAGACCCCGAAGTTGTCCTTGCTCAGGGCATCGTCCGAAGGGTCGTGCTGGGAGTGCAGGAACCCGCCGACCACGAACGGCAGATCGCACCGTGATGCGTCGTTGGCCACGGCTCGCCCCCCGGGCCGGCTCTCCCGGTAGATCAGCTTCCCGTCGAGGAACATGAAATGCATCTGGTCTTCGTAGCGGAACTGCCAGGCGACATGGTGCCAGCGGTCGTCGTCGATGGCCGGCGCCGTGGCGAACGCGCCGACCTCGTTCACGTCGTTGTGGGGAGCCCGCTCATATGAGCCGATGTAGCGGCCCTGCGGGGCGAGCCCGTTCCCGTTGATCCACAAGTCGTGATGGCGCAGCTTCTTGAGGATGGGCCAATGCGGCCAGAGCAGGTAGAAGTTCCAGCCCGCACGCACGCCTTCGGGCATGCCGAACCCCTCGTCGTCGGTACCACAGATGTTCAGGTAGCCGGACGCTCCCGCCCATGCTTCGTCCCGCCGTTCGCCGGGCCGCGCGGCGAGTCGAAGCCATGCCTCGATCGTCCACTCCCTGGTACAGCCGCGCAGCTCCAGCTTGTCGTCGTCCACGGGGCCGACCAGGATCTCGGCATCGTCGTCGCTCCCGGTGAAGCGAGCGGTGGCGCCGAAGCCGGGGCGGCTGCCCCACAGCGCCTTCCCGTGCGCGCGCAGCGTCAGTTCGCCATCGCCACAGGCATCGTGGGCCAGATCGCCCTCCCCCTCGTCGAAGTGATAGAGCGCCACGGTGTGCTCGTCCGGCTCGAACGGCCGGGTCCAGTCGGAGCTCATGCCGATGCCTCCCGTCCGATCAGTAACGCCTGATGCCCGACACGCGTATCTCGCCGATCTGCCCGAAGAAGTTGCCCCAGCCCAGATAGTTGGGATGGTGGTGGCCGCCGTTCTCGTCCGTGCACCAGTAGGCGTAGCGGGCGATACGGGTCGCGACGCTGAACTGCGCCTTGTGCCGGCGCTCGTTGACCAGGGTGATGCCGTCCGGCTGGCGCATCTGCCAGATCAGCGCACCGTCGAGGAACAACTGGTGCAGGTCGTCCGAGCGGCCGTACTGCCAGGCCACGTGGTGCCACTGATCGTCCCGAATCCCCGCAGCTTGGCGATCGCCCACGATGCCCCCCGGCCGTTTCCACGGATGCAGGTCCTTCAGAACGCGGTCCGGTCCGCATGCGAAGTGCACGCCGGGCGCCCAGCTCCCGTCCGGCGAATCGAGGTTGGAGAGGTACAGCTCCCAGACCCCGCTCTCGGAGGTGTCATAGGTGCCGCAGACGTGTCCGAAGTCGAACGGCCGTGAGGCGCCGAACGCTTCCACCGGGCCACCGGGGCGGATCCATGCCTCGACCGTCCATGCCTCACGGCACGTCCTGAGATTGTGCCTGTCGTCGTCGGTCTTCAGGCTCACCCAGCCGTGCTCGCCGTGACCGGTGTCCTGCGGGAACCGTCCCTCCCGGCCGGGCCACGCAGCCCTTCGGTCCGCGGCCCGGCCGGCACAGGTCAGCGTCAACCCCTCGTCCCCCAGGGCGTCCCTGGCGTACAGCCGGTCCTCGTCCTGCCAGTCGTACAGGAACACGGTGTCCGCATCGGCGTCGATGCGGCGCAGCTCGGCGGGAAGCACCCGAATCGCCAGGTCTCGTGTCGACCCGGCACCCGCGGAGTCCATGGCCGCCACCCGGAACTCGCCGATGCCGCGGTCGACCGGCACGCCCCTCAGCTCACCCGAGGTTGGGTCCAGCGCGATGCCGGGTGGCGGCCCTCCCGCATTCACCTCCCACCTGACGGGCTCCACGGCGTAGCGGCTCTCCAACCGGTGCCGGTACTCCGTCCCCACGAAGGCAGGCGGCAGCGCTTCGGTCGCGATCGTGCCGCTGCGGATGCCGATGACGAAGCCATGGCGGTCGCGGTGACCGCCCTCGTCGGTTGCGCTGACCGTGAAACGTGCGTTTCGGTTGACCTGCCCACGTACCGTCCCTTCGACGATGCCGTCGTCCCGCAACTCCAGCCCGTTCGGAAGACGGCCGTCGGAGAGCTCCCACCTGACGCCCCCATCCGCGCCGTCCGCCGCGAGCTCCACGCGGTAAGGAACGTCCGGGACGGCGAACGGGAGCGCTTCGGTGCCGAACCGGTAGCCGGCGCGCAGCCACTCGTCGTCGTAGACGTCACAGGGCGAGAACCCGGGCCCACCGACGATGGCGAGCCGGTCCGCGACCGGGTAGCGCATGACGTCGGAGATCCGCAGGTCGTACATCTCCCCGACGAAGTTGCCCCGTCCGGGCCACGGCGGATCGCTCCAGCAGAGGATCCCACCCACCATGAACGGCACGCCGACGTGCTCGTCGGTGTCGTTGAAGATCTTCCGATAGGGCTGGATGCGTCGCACCGGTGTGCCGTCGACGAACAGGACGTGCACCTGGTCGCGGAAGCGGAACTGCCAGGCCACGTGATGCCACCGCTCGTCGCGTATCCCGGCCACATCCGCTCCCGCAAGGGCCGGCTCGCTGCCGACGCCATAGTGCACGTCATGGTTGGGGTCCTTGCCCGCGAAGTTCCCCTCGTAGCGGGAGGTGGGCAGCAATCCGTGCCCGGCGTCGGGAGCGCTCCCCCCTTCCAGCAGAAGCTGAAAGCCGGCGCGGACGCCGATGTGCGAGAGATGGTAGCCCTCCTCGGAGGACCCGCAGAGGTGCGCGTACGTGGTGTTCCGGGCGAACCCTCCCCATGGTCCGGTGTAGCGAATCCAGGCTTCCACCGTCCATTCCCGCGTACAGGGCTTCAGCATCAGCTTGGGGTGGTTGAGCGGGCCGACGAACACGTTGGCGTCATCGTCGACGGATGCGAAGCGAGCCGCGGCGCCGCCGTCCGGTGCGCGGCCCCAGAGCGCCTGCCTGGCCGTCAGCGTCAGCGCAGCGTCACCGCAGGCGTCGTGCGCCTCGCGGCCCTCCCCCTCGTCGAAACGGTACAGCGCCACCGTGTGCCGATCCGGCTCCAAGCGCCTGGTCCAGTCCGAGCTCATTCCCTTACCTCCCACCGTACCGCCGGACATCGGAAATGCGGATCTCACCGATCTGACCGAAGAAGTTGCCCCAGCCCACGTAGTTGAAGCCGCCCCCGTATCGGGTGTAACCGGTCAGGCGGCTGAACACGCTGAACTGGCAGTCGTGCTCGCGGTCGTTGACCAGAGCGCGGCCGTCGGGATTGTCCATCTCCCAGATCGGCCTGCCGTCCAGGAAGAGCTGGTGCCGATCCTCGGCGTAGCTGTACTGCCACGCCACGTGGTGCCACTCCGTGTCGCTGATCCCGATCTCCTCCCGCCCGGCCACGATGCCACCCGGGCGCATCCACGGATGCAGGTTCCTCCAGGTGTAGTCACGGCTCTGGAAGTGCACGCCCGGCGCCATGCCGGCATCGGGCGAGTTCAGCTCGGACAGATACAGCTCCCAGACGCCCTGCTCCCTGCTGTCGTACGTACCGCAGACGTGGCCGTAGTCGAACCGCTTCAGGGGAGGGTCGTCGAACCCCTGCCACGGACCGCCGCGGCGCACCCAGGCTTCCACCGTCCACTCCTCGGCGCAGGTCTTCATATCGAGCCGGGGATCCGGCCGGTGGCGGCCTTCGAACCGGGGATAGCTCTCCTGCTCCTGGCCCATGACGGCGTAGCCGTGCTCGCCGTGCCCGGTCTCCTGCGGGAACCGCCCCTCCCGGCCAGGCCATGCCACCCGGCGATCCGCGCCCATGTTGGTGTAGGTGAGCGCCAGCTCGGGATCGCCACTCACCCGTTCCGGGATCAGCCGGCCGCCCGGTCCCTGCCAGTCGTACAGCGCCACGGCGTGCTCGTCGACGTCGAGCACGCGCAGCGCCGCCGGCAGCACCCTGAGCGTGAGCTCCACGCGATCCTGCAGCCCATTCGCGTCGGTCACCCGTACCGCCACTCTCGACCACCCTTCCTCGACCGCGGTCCCGGCCAGGCGCCCCGTTTTCGCGTCCAGGCTCACCCCTTCCGGAAGGGTTCCCGAGACGACCTCCCACTCAAGCGGCCGGGCCATGTGCGCGGCGGTCAACGTGGCGCGGTAGGCCGCACCCGCGAAGGCCGCGGGCAGCGACTCCGTGACCAACCGCCCGCGCACCACCGCAAGGCTGAAGGCGTGCTCGTCTGCCGCTCCCGCCTCGTCGCACGCCCGGACCGTGAGCTCCTGCTTCGCCACCGGCTCCTCCGGCGTGCCGCGAATCACCCCCTCGGACGGGTCCAGGCTCATTCCCGCGGGCAGGCTGCCTGCCGCCGGCTCCCACGAGACCCTGCCGGCGGCCGCATCCGCGCCCAGCCGAACCTGATAGGGCAGGTTCAGGCCCGCGTCGGGCAGCTTCTGGCGGATGATGGTCAGCCCGTCGGCCACCGCGTAGCGCATGACTTTCGAGATACGGAGCTCGTCGATCTCCCCTTCCAGGTTGAACATGGTCATGCCGAAGTCCCCGGGGACCCAGCCGTCCCGATGCTCCGGACGGAGAAAGCCTCCCACCTGAAACGGGATGTCGCAGCGCTCGGCATCGCCCGCGATGATCCGGGTCGAAGCGCAGCCCGGCGCCGGGAGCTGCGCTCTCCTGACGAGCGTTCCGTCGACGAAGAGGAAATTCGTCTGATCCCGGTAGCGGAACTGCCACGCCACGTGATGCCACTCCGTGTCGCGGAAGCGTCCCCGGTCCTCGTGCAGCCAGCCGAACGGGGTCTCGGGCATGAGGGCGTTGCTCGTGTCATGGTTCGGGTCTCTTCCGCGGAGCGATCCAATGAATCTGGCTCCGGGAATGAGCCCGTCCTCGCGGGTCCACTTCAACCCCTCGGCCTTCGTCTGGTGCAGGTGGAACGACCAGCCTTGCCGATACCCATCCGCCAACGCACAGCCTTCCTCGTCGGTGGCGCAGATGAAGCCGCAGGTATATGCCTTGCCGGGGGGCCAGCTCCGGGCGCGGTCCTTCCCGCCGGGGCCCGTGTATCGCACCCAGGCTTCGACCGTCCACTCGCGCGTGCAGGTCCGCAGCTCCAGCTTGTCGTTGTTCGCCGGGCCGATCAGCAGGTGGGCGTTCTGCCGGTCGAACCGCGCCGTGGCCCCGAAGCCCGGCCGCCTTCCCCACAGTGCCTTCCGGTAGGCCCGCAGGGTCAATTCCGGATCGCCGCAGGCATCATGCGCCTGGTCGCCGGAGCCTTCGTCGAAGTGGTAGAGCGCCACCGTGTGCTCATCCGGCTCGAACGGCCGGGTCCAGTCGGAGCTCATGCCGATCCCTCCCGCGTGATCAGTACCGCCTGATGCCAGACACGCGTATCTCGCCGATCTGCCCGAAGAAGTTGCCCCAGCCCAGGTAGTTCGGGTGGTGGTGGCGGCCGTCCTTGTCCGTGCACCAGTAGGCGTAGCGGTCGATCCTGGTGCCGACGCTGAACTGCCCCGTGTGCCGGCGCTCGTTGACCAGCCTGATGCCGTCCGGCTGATGCATCTGCCAGATCAGCGCACCGTCGAGGAACAACTGGTGCAGGTCGTCCGAGCAGCCGTACTGCCAGGCCACGTGATGCCACTGATCGTCCCGTATTCCCGCATCTTCGTGACTGCCCACGACGCCTGCCGGCCGCTTCCACGGATGCAGGTCCTTGAGCACCAGATCCGGCCCGCATGCGAAGTGCACGCCGGGCGCCCAGCTCCCGTCCGGCGAGTCGAGGTTGGAGATGAAAAGCTCCCACACGCCGCTTTCCGACGTGTCATACGTGCCGCAGACGTGTCCGAAGTCGAACGGGCGCGAGGCGCCGAACCCCTGCACCGGGCCACCCGGCCGGATCCATGCCTCGACCGTCCACGCCTCACGGCAGGTCCGCAGATTGTGCTTGTCGTCGTCGGTCTTGAGGCTCACCCAGCCGTGCTCGCCATGACCGGTATCCTGCGGAAACCGTCCCTCCCGGCCGGGCCACGCGACCCGCCGGTCCGAGTGCCGGCCGACACAGGTCAGGGTCAGCTCCTCGTCTCCCAGGGCGTCCCTGGCGTACAGCGGGTCTTCGTCCTGCCAGCCGTACAGGAACACGGTGTCGGCATCGGCCTCGATGCGATGCAACTCCCGGGGAAGCACCCGCATTCCCAGAGATCGTGTCGCCCCGGCACCCGCGGAGTCCGCGGCCGCCACCCGGAACTGGCAGGTGCCGCGCTCGGCCGGCACGCCCGTCAGTGCTCCGGAGGCTTCCTCCAGGACGATCCCATCGGGAGGCGTTCCTGAGGTCACCTCCCACGTGACGGGCTTCACCGCATGTCTGCTCTCCAGCAGGTGTCGGTATTCGGTCCCGACGAAGGCGGGCGGCAGGGCCGCGGTCGTGATCGTGACCGTGCGGATGCCGATGGCGAAGGTATGGCTGTCGCACTGCCCTGCCTGGTCGGTGGCGTTGACCGTGAAATGGGCGTCCCGGTCGACGTACCCGCGTACCGTGCCTTCGACGATGCCGTCTTCCCGCAGCTCCAGCCCGTTCGGAAGACGGCCGTCGGAGAGCTCCCACCTGACGCTCCCGTCCGCACCGTCCGCGGCGAGCTCAACGCGGTACGGAACGTCCGGGACGGCGAACGGCAGCGCTTCGGTGCCGAAGCGGAAGCCGGCGCGGAGGGACTCGTCGGCGTAGACGTCACAGGGCGAGAACCCGGGCCCACCGACGATGGAGAGCCGGTCCGCGACCGGGTAGCGCATGACGTCGGAGATCCGCAGGTCGTACATCTCCCCGACGAAGTTGCCCCGTCCGGGCCACGGCGGATCGCTCCAGCAGAGGATCCCACCCACCATGAACGGCACGCCGACGTGCTCGTCGGTGTCGTTGAAGATCTTCCGATAGGGCTGGATGCGTCGCACCGGTGTGCCGTCGACGAACAGGACGTGCACCTGGTCGCGGAAGCGGAACTGCCAGGCCACGTGATGCCACCGGTCGTCGCGTATCCCGTCCGCGTCCCTTGCCGCAAGGGCCGGCTCCAGGTCGGCCATGTAGTGCACGTCGTAGTTGGGGTCCTTCCCGGCGAAGTTCCCCTCGTAGCGTGAGGTCGGCAGCAATCCATGCCCGGCGTCGGGAGCGTTGCCACCTTCCAGCAGAAACTGAAACCCGCCGCGGACCCCGATGTGCGAGAGATGGTAGCCCTCCTCGGAGGACCCGCAGAGGTGTGCGTAGGTGGCGTCGTACCTGCCGAATCCGCCCCATGGCCCCGTATAGCGAATCCAGGCCTCCACCGTCCATTCCCGCGTGCAGGGCTTCAACATCAGCTTGGGGTGGTTGAGCGGACCGACGAACACGTTGGCGTCATCGTCGATGGACTCGAAGCGAGCCGCGGCGCCGCCGTTCGGCGCCCGGCCCCAGAGCGCGTGCCTGGCCCTCAGCGTCAGCGCCGCGTCACCGCAGGCGTCGTGCGCCTCGCAGCCGTCCCCTTCGTCGAACCGGTAGAGCGCGACGGTGTGCCGATCCGGCTCGAAACGGCCGGCCCAGTCGGAGCTCATCAGTATCGCCGGACGTCGGAAATGCGGATCTCACCGATCTGACCGAAGAAGTTGCCCCAGCCCAGGTAGTTGAACCCGCCGCCGTAGCGAGTGTACCCGGTCAGGCGGCTGAACACGCTGAACTGCGCCTGGTGCTCCCGATCATTGACCAGCCTGCGGCCGTCCGGGTTGCGCATCTCCCAGATCGGCCGGCCGTCCAGGAAGAGCTGGTGCAGATCCTCGGCGTAGCCGTACTGCCAGGCCACGTGGTGCCACTCCGTGTCGTCTATCCCCGCCTCCTCCCGCGGGGCCACCAAGCCCTTCGGCCGCATCCACGGATCCAGGTGCTTCCACGTGTGGTCGCGGCTCTGAAAGTGCACGCCCGGCGCCATCGCGCCTCCGGGAGCGTTGAGATCCGACAGGTACAGCTCCCACACCCCGCTCTCGGTGGTGTCGTAGGTCCCGCAGACGTGGCCGTAGTCGAACCGCTTCAGGGGCACGTCGTCGAACGCCTGCCACGGACCGCCGCGGCGCACCCAGGCTTCCACCGTCCATGCATCGCCGCAGGTCTTCAGATCGAGCCGGGGATCCGGCCGGTGGCTGCCGTCGAATCTGGGATAGCTCTCCTGCCCCTGGCCGACGACCGCGTAGCCGTGCTCGCCGTGCCCGGTCTCCTGCGGAAACCTCCCTTCCCGGCCCGGCCAGCACACGCGCCGATCGCCGCCCATGTTGGTGTAGGTGAGCGCCAGCTCCGGATCGCCGCTTACCCGTTCCGGGATCAGACGTCCGCTCGGACCCTGCCAGTCGTAGAGCGCCACGGTGTGCTCGTCGGCATCGAGGACGCGCAGCGCCGCCGGCAGCACCTTGAGCGTGAGCTCCGCGCGATCCGGCACCCCGGCGGCGTCGGTCACCCGCACCGCCAGCTTCGAGCATCCTTCCTCGGCGGCGGTCCCGGTCAGATGCCCCGTCTGCCCGTCCAGGCTCACGCCCTCCGGAAGGGTCCCCGAGACGACTTCCCACGACAGCGGCCGGGCCATGTGCTCGGTGGTCAACGCAGCGCTGTAGGCAGCACCCGCGATGGCCGGCGGGAGTGACTCCGTGACCAGCCGGCCGCGCTTCACCGCAAGGCTGAAGGTGTGCTCGTCGGTAGATCCCGACTCGTCGCGCGCCCGAATGGTAAACTCGTGCTCCGTCACCGTGCTCTCCGGGGTGCCCCGAATCGTCCCGTCACGTGCGTCCAGAGTCAATCCCGCAGGCGGGCGGCCCGCCGCCAGCTCCCAGGAGACCCTCCCGGCCGCCGCATCCGTGCCCAGCGCGACCCGATACGGCAGGTTCAGGCCGGCTTCAGGGAGCTTCTGGCGGATGATGCTCAGCCTGTCCGCCACCGGGTAGCGCATGACGTCCGAGATGCGAAGCTCGTCGATCTCGCCTTCCAGGTTGTACATGGTCATGCCGAAGTCACCGGGGACCCAGCCGTCGCGATGCTCTGGACGGAGGAAGCCCCCTACCTGAAAGGGGATGTCGCACCGGTCGGCGTCATTGACGACGATCCGAGTCGAAGCGCGCCCGGGAGCCGGAAGCGGCACCTTCCGGATCATTCGGCCGTCGACATACAGGAAACCGGTCTGGTCCCGGTAGCGGAACTGCCAGGCCACGTGATGCCAGCCGCTGTCCCGGAAGCGCCCCCGATCCTCCTGCAGCCAGCCGTGCCCGGTCCCGGGCCAGAACGCGGTGCCCACGTCGTTGTTCGGGTCCCTGCCCCGGTGCGCACCGAGGAACCGGGCACCGGGGAGGAGCCCGTCGGAACGCGTCGAGTGGGGACCCGTCTCGGCCGTCCGCAGGTAGAAGATCCAGCCCTGCCGGTACCCGTCCGCCAGGGCGCATCCTTCCTCGTCGGAGCCGCAGATGTTGGCGAAGACATATCCCTGGCCCGCGGGCCAGTTCCGGGCACGGTCCCGGCCGCCGGGACCGGTGTAGCGAACCCACGCTTCGATCGTCCACTCCCGCGTGCAGGTCCGCAGCTCCAGCTTGTCGTTGTCCGCCGGTCCGACCAGCAGGTGGCCGTTCTGCCGGTCGAAGCGCACGGTCGCGCCGAAGCCCGGCCGGGTGCCCCACAGCGCCGTCTTGTAGGCCCGCAGGGTCAGCTCCGGATCGCCGCAGGCGTCGTGGGCCTCGTCGCCGGAGCCTTCGTCGAAGTGGTAAAGCGCAACCGTGTGCTCGTCCGGCTCGAACGGTTGCCTCCAGTCGTCGCTCACATGGCCTCCCTGAGCCCGTACGGCACGGAGCGCGTCAGCGGAACCTGATCGAGTACAGGTCGGCGTCCTTCATCACGAACCGCAGGCGGACCGGCCGGCCGCTCAGGCGGGCCAGATCCGATCCCCCCTTCCATGCGACCGCGTGCTCGATCTCGTCCCCGTAGATCTCCGCCGAGTCCGCAAGCGTATATCCCGGTACGGGTTGACCGTCACCGTCCCGAATCTCGGCCCGGACGCTGCCGACCGCGGAGGTCGCGTAATTCAGGATCAGGGCGCCGCCTCGAAAGACGATGGGCCTGGTCACGAGCTCGCCTCCCCGATAGTCCGCATGCACGGACACGAACCCGTCGGTCCGCAGCCTGGCGCGGCGCATACGGCCGGTCGGATGGTCGTAGTTCTCGCTGAAGTAGATGGAGATCTCGTCGGGACCGGTCGGGACGACGCCCCACGCCGGCATGTTGCTCCGCTGCGTCCAGTTCAGCCGGTCGCGGCCGGGACGAATGAACGCCTCCATGAACCGTCGATCGAAGTTCATGCCGTCGCGGCTGCTCAGGAACACCGCGTCGGAGACGCCGTCCTTGTCGTGCTCTTCCACCTTCTTGCGCTCCGGGGCGAACCGCTTCGGGAACGACAGGTACACGTGCGGAGCCCGGAAGTAGGGGGTAACGGCGTTCGTGTAGAAGTGCTCCGGCGGAGTGCCGCCGAAGTTGATGAACTCCGGTTCCGTCCAGTCGATGAAGTCCGACGAGGTGCAGCGCAGCACCTGCCGGTAGGTGTCGGGCACGTGACAGAGCGGATAGAGCGTGCCGTCGTGCTCGGCAGGCAACTCGTGCTGGAACCGGATCGGGTCCGACCCGCGCCAGCCGCGGACGTACGCCACGTAGTGCTCCTGCCCGGCATCCCAGAAGGCCTGGCCGATCCAGTCACCGTCCCCGACGCACTTGGCGAACGGGTCGATGATCTTCTCATCGCGGATCTTCTTCCAGTGGATGCCGTCGGGGGAGACGAAGCCATGGTAACCGCCGCCGATCGCCTTGTAGCGCTCCGCCTCGGACGCCCGCGGGTTGGCATCCCGGAAGGGCATGAAATTGTGGGATCCCGCTTCGGTCCAGACGATGTTGTTGTCGCGCGAGCCATCGAACTCGCAGGCGCCGAACGAGGGTCTGTGCCAGTGGATGCCGTCATCGCTCTCCGCGCAGCAGGTGACCTCCCGCCGCGCACCGTCGGCGGACGAGCCGCGGTAGTACATCCGATAGCGCTCGCCGTCCTTGAACACCGTCACGTAGGCGCTTCCCGACCCCTCCCACGGCGCGTCGAACGCGAGCGCCGTCTCGCACCGCTCGGGCGGATGGAGCTTGAGATCCACGCCTCGCATCGATTCGATCAGCCAATCGTCGACGAACGGCTCGAGCCTCGAGCCGATGTCAACCACGCTTTTTCCCCGTTCCTCCGTGCTCACATCCAACCTCCCGTGCCTCGCCTCCGTGCACGTGCCTCGCGGCAGAATCACAGGGGAGCACGGCTATCTCGTGCCGTGCCCCCCGCATACGACCGTCTCTGCTACAGGAAGTACCGCTCCCTGCTAGTTCAGATGGGCGTTGTGGATGTCCACCACGCGTTGGTAGTCCGCGGTGTCCTTGACTCCCTGGATGTAGGCATCCCAGTCGTCGAAGCTCATCTGCCCCGTGATCAGCTTGGTCATGCCCTCTTCCACCGCGGTGTCCACGGCACCCCGTATCTCTCGCACGGTAGCCAACTCGTCCTGGGTGAGATTGATGGGCGGCGCGTACTCGTGTGACCGCGGAGCGCCGTCGAACTCGTCGCTCCACGCGAAGACGCTCGCCGGCTTGAAGAACTCCCCGTTACCGTACGCCACGGGCGTCTCCCAGAGCTGGCCGCGCGGCTCCCAGTCGAGAATCGTCGGCAGCGACAGCATCGGGTAGCCGAATCCGGAGCCGATGGCTCCCCACTCCGCCAGCTTGATGGAGCGGTCCGCACCCGTCAGGTCCATGATCACCGGCGCCCAGCTCTTCTTTCCGTCGCCGTCCACGGTGTAGGTCTCGCCTTCGATGCCCCAGTTGGCATAGTCGATCACCTCCTGCGAGAAGGCAAAGTCCAGCAGCTTGACCAGCAGGCTCGGATGCTCGAAGTCGGCGTTGATGTGGGCGTTCACCCTGATGAAGTTGTTGCCCTTCTTGTTGATGTTGGGCTTCCAACCCGGCTGTCCGTCGAATCCCTTGGGCCTCGGCATCACCCCCCATACGACCTCGGGGTATTCCGGATTGTTGTGCCGGTTGGACACGTTGAGGGCGAACTGGTTGGGGATCATGAAGGTCCGGTCCTGCAGCGACTTGGCCGGCAGGTCGTCCGGGTTCTGCGTGAAGAACTCCGGCTGCAGGAGCCCCTCTTCGTAGAGCTTGGCCACGTACTCGATACTCTGCCTGAACCGCTCTTCCTGATCGATGGGACCGTAGATGTACTTGCTGCCGTCGTAGTAGACCCCGAAGTCCACCCTGTTGATCAGCATGATGACCCGCGGGATACCGTACCACTGCGGCGCGACGTAGGACTCCATCGGATACGAGTCCGGATACTCGCCCTTCAACGCCGCGAGCACCTCGTGCAGCTCATCGAGCGTCTCCGGTACCTGCAGATCGTGCTTCTCGTAGGTGTCCATCCGGGCCGCCCAAACCCACTGCGATCCTTCGTCCGGGGAAGCCTGCCCGTAGGCGAACCCCCACACCTTGCCGGTGTCGAATCCGGCCCGCTCCAGGTTGTAGTTCTCATCTCCAAGCCACTGCTTGTAGTAGAGCAGCTCGTCTTCGTAGTCCAGGATGTTGATGATCTGGCCCAGCTCGCCGAGGTTGTTTATGGTCTCCACGTTCCCACTCGCGCTGAAGACGTCATGCAGATCACCGCTGGCAAGGTAGACGGCCTGCCGGTCGCGGTGATCTCCCGGCGGCAGCAGCACCCACTCGATCTCGATCGGCATGCCCAGGTATTTCTCTGCGGCCGCTACGATCGCCATCTGCGACGGCCACTCCGAGATATGGACTTCCGCCCCTGGCTCTCCCATGTAGCTGGAGAACTGCAACACCTCGGGCATGCCTTCCGCCATTTCCTCGCTCGCGCTCGCGCCCGCGATCAGGGCCGAGAGGCACAGGAATGTCACTCCCAGCACCATGTGCTTGTTCAGCTTCGTCACGTTTACACCTCGCTTCGTGTGTGTCGGCGGACGCGTGCGACGCCGTCCGCTCCGATCTCCTGATTTGAAAACATCATTCGTTCAGCTTCCTTCCATCGCACCTCCCTGCCACGGCACGCTCGTCAACCCTTGAGCGATCCCACGATCAGCCCTTTCATGAAATACCGTTGCGCATAGGGAAACATGATCACGATCGGCACCAAGACGACGACGACCGCCGCGAACTGTATGTTCTTCGGATGAATGACACCCTCCATCATCGCCAGTATGCGTGGGTCTTGGGCATCGAACAGATGGTGCAGCGTGTCCTCCATCACGACCAGCCGCCGCAGGATCATCTGCAACGGATGCCGCTCCGGATCGGTCAGGTATATCAGCGCCTCGAACCACCGGTTCCAGTGGCTGACGATCGTGAACAACGCAAACGTCGCCAGCAGCGCCGTCGACATCGGCAGCACGATGCGAAAGAGAATGGTGAAGTCGTTCGCCCCGTCGATGTACGCGGATTCCCGCAGCGATTCCGGGTGGTTCTGAAAGAACGTCCTGAAGACGATGACCGTAAACGCGGCGACCGACCCCGGTATCACCATCACCCAGAACGTGTCCATCCCGCCCAGGGTCTTGATCAACAGGAAGGTCGGTATCAAGCCGCCCGAGAAGAACATGGTAATCGCCAGGTAGACCGTCAGGAACTTCCGCAACACGAACGTCTTGATCGACAGCGAGTAGGCGATCATCGACGTCAACGTGATGGTCACGAACGTGCCGACGCCGGCATACAGAACGGTATTGGCATAGGCCCGCCACAGCAGGCGATAGCTGAGGATGTAGGTGTACCCCTTCAGGGTCGGCCTCTTCGGATACCAATTGACCTCCCCGAGCAGGATCATCGTGGGATCGCTCAGCGAAAGGGCGATGACCCTGGCCATGGGATACAGCCACACGACGCCCATCACGACCAGGAACGCGTGGTTGACCACGTTGAAGAGCACCGACCCCCAGGTGCGGTCTTCGATCATCGCCATGCCGTTACCACAGGCTGGTGTCCGAGATCCGTCTGCTCACCAGGTTGGTGACGTAGAGGAACATGAACGACACGACGCTCATCAGCAGCCCCACGGCGGCCGCGTAGCTGAAATTCGCGCCCAGTATGCCTTGTCGATAGACGTAGGTGCCGATGATGTCCGCGGTCTCGTAGGTCTGCGGGTTGTACATGAGCAGCACCTTCTCGGTGTCCGCGTTGCGTATCATCTGCCCGACGGCAAGGATCATGAGGATGATGACCGTCGGAGCGATGCCCGGTATGGTGACGTGCCTGATCTTCTGCAGCCGATTGGCGCCGTCGATGACGGACGCTTCGTACAGCTCGGGATTCAACTGGGTCAGGGCGGCCAGGTAGATGATCGTCCCCACCCCCATGCTCTGCCACATGTCGGAACCGATATAGAGGCTCCGAAACCACTCCGGCAGGGCGAAGAAGTGCACGGGCTCGATTCCGATCCGGGCCATCAGCGCGTTTACCGGCCCTTCCAGACCGGCCATCTCTTTCAGAATCCCCACGATGATGACCGCCGAAATGAAGCTCGGGAAATACGACAGCGTCTGTATGGACCGCTTGAACCCTGTCGATCGCAGCTCGTTCAGCAACAGCGCGAGCAGGATCGGCGCCGGGAAACCGATCGCGAAGTTGAGGACCCCCAACAGAAACTGGTTCCTGATGATTCGGAATGCGTACGGACTGGCGAAAAACGACTCGAACCAGCGCAGCCCCACCCAGGGGCTGCCGAACACGCCGCGCACGAAGTGGAAGTTCTGAAACGAGACGACCACGCCGTACATGGGGATGTAGGTGAAGACGAACACGACCAGAAACGCCGGCGCGGCGAGGTACAGCAGGTGTCGCTGGCGGACGCACGTTCGGAAGAAATTGCCCAGTCTGCCGTCGGCAGCAGCGTCCGCAAGGGCGGATGATACTTCGCCGGGCTCTGTGTTCTTCACGCCGTGTTCCTCGAAAGGATCCTCCTGTCGTCGCGCTATCTACCGGTTTCGTTAGGCTATTTGATCTCCCTGGCCATGCTCACGGTCCTGTGAGCACGGGTGGTCGGCACTGGCACGACGGTAGCGCTCGGCCGGATTCGGTGTCAAGCATTGACGGCATCAGGCCGGGCGGATCGTGACGTAGTAGGGGGCGATGGTGCGCTCCTGACGGTCGTGAAACGATGCGTACAGCTCGTCCGGGCCGGCATCCAGCTCCACCTCGAACGCCGCCAGCGAGTCGCCCGCGGCCGTCTCGACCTGGTGGGACCTGCCGCCCGCGGTAAGCTGCGCCCAGCCGATGTCCAGGGCGACGCCTCCGGTGTAATGCGGTGCGTCGTCCTCCCGGATGGCTTCCCTGCGCCACACCACGTCGTCGCCGTCGATGCCCGCGTCCAGCGCGTGGCCGGCCTCTTCCGGCCAGCGCCGCAACTCCACCCGGTAGCGGCCGGCGCGGCGCACGTCGATGGCCCAGAAGCCGCTGACGGCCAGTCCTGCGCGCACCTGCCGCTGGTTCCACGCGGTATGGCACGCCTCGTTGCGCAGGTCATGGGTGGTGAGCCGGACCGGCTCCACGTCGGCCCCCACGACAATGGCGGCGTCGCGGTCGAGCTGCTCGGAGACCCGCTCCCACCAGCGGTCGTAGCCGGCGCGCAACTCGGCCACCAGGGTGGGGTTGGCGGCGGCGACGTCGCTGCGCTGGCCGGGATCGCGCTCCAGGTCGTACAGCTCGGTGCCGTTCACCAGCCGCCACCGGCCGCGCATCACCGCGCTCTTGCGCCACTTCATGGGGCGGGCGATCCGCTGGGTGTCGCTCACCACGATGCGCTCCGACCATGCGGTGTCCGTCTCGCCACGGATCAGGGGCACGAGGCTGCGGCCGTGGAAGGAGCGGCCGGCCGGCACGTCCAGGCCACACAGATCCAGGACCGTCGGCATGAAGTCGACGTAGCTGGTGAGCGTGTCGACGTCGCGTCCGCCGTCCGCGCCCCCGGCCGGGTAGCGCAGCAGGAACGGCACGCGGTGGCCGCCCTCGTAGGGTGAGCCCTTCCTGCCGCGCATGCCGGCGTTGAAGCTGCCCGTCCCCTCGCGCGGGTGCTCGTCCGCGTCGAGCTCCACGCCGCCGGCGGTGCCGTTGTCGGTCATGAACATGACGATGGTGTCCTCGGCCAGTCCGAGCTCCTGCAGAGCGCGCGTCAGCGTGCCGAAGTTCCCGTCGATGTTGGTGATCATGCCGTAGAACCGCGCCCGGTTCTCGTGCGGAACGGCGTCGCGGTACAGATCCACGTAGCGGGGCTCCACGTTGAGCGGGGTGTGCGGGGCGTTGGTGGCGATGTAGCAGAAAAACGGCTCGTCGCGGTGCTCCTCGATGAAACGCAGCCCCTCGCGGAAGAACACGTCCGTGCAGTAGCCGGCGAAGCGCTCCGGCCGGCCGTTCACGTAGTAGGTGTCGTCGAAGTAGTCGTTCCCCCACGGGTCGCCGGTGTTCCCGATGCCGCCGCCGGCGTGGTAGACCGACCGCTCGAAGCCGCGCTCGTGCGGCCGGAACGGCTGGCTGTCGCCCAGGTGCCACTTGCCGAAGTGGCCGGTGCGGTAGCCGGCCTCGCGCAGCGCGTCCGCCAGCGTCCACTCGTCCTCCCGCAGCAGCGAACGCCCGCCGATCGTGTGCCAGACGCCCGCGCTGTTGCAGTCGTGGCCGGTGAGGAGACCCGCCCGGGTCGGCGCGCAGGTGGTGCCGACGTGGAAGTCCGTGAATCGGACCGCGTCCGCGTGGTGACGGTCGAGGATGGGGGTACGAATCACGTCGTTTCCATGGCACCCCAGGTCTCCGTAGCCCTGGTCGTCGGTCAGGACGAAGACGACGTTGGGGCGCTTCCTGCCCGTGGTCCGCTCCCTTCGTCTCACGATCGAGGCGGCGGCGCGGCGCCAGCGGTGCGGTCGACCAGATCCGCGCCGATGAAGGTGGCCAGCTCCCTGCCTATCGTCACCATGCGGTCGGCGGTGGCGCCGCCCGAGTGGTCGATGCGGATGGTCCGCTCGTCGGCGTCGATCAGGCTCAGAGTCACGAAGCTGCGCGGCTTGCTGCGGCCGAGCGGCAGGCGGCTGGGGGCGTACCGCGACGGGTCCAGCGGCGCGCTGTCGACCGGGCCTCCCCGCAGATACTCGCTGACCTCGACGCACCGGATCGACGACAGCGCGATGCCGGTGCGCTTGAAGAGGAACGCCAGGCCGATCTGCCGTTCGCAGGTGCCGGCGGCCGGCTTGAAGATCCAGCAGTCGCGGTAGGCCGCGCCGAACAGGCACAGCGCGATGATCCCCAGCGGAACCGCGTCCGCCGGCAGCGTGACCGGACGGCCGCCGTCGGCGGTCGCCACGACCATGCCGACGATCAGCATCACGCCGATCCCCGCCATCATCACCCGGTAGCCTATCGACATCCCGAGCACCATCTCCTCTGAAACCGCCCCGTCGGGGCTACGGCTCTGCCGAGTTCGAAGGATGAGCCGTGACGAAGACAGCAGCATGGCTCAGCGTACCCGTTTCTGGCTTCACTCCGCCTGTTGCCAGCGCTGCCGCAGCCGTTCGCCCCAGCGGTCCAGCAGGTCGCGCGGCGTGCCGGGGCCGAGCGGCCGGCGCTGCAGGGAGCGCTCGGTCTCCGCCAGCCGCTGCCGGCAGTCGGCGATCACGCCGGCCAGGGCCGGATCGCCCGCCAGGTTGCGGGTCTCGCCCGGGTCCCGCTCCAGGTCGAAAAGCTGCTCCACTCCCCGCTCGGCGCCGGGTCCGGGAGGCAGATAGTCCTCGACCTCGGCCGGGCGGTACTCGGTGACGTACTTGTAGCGGGGGGTAACGATGGCGCGCGCCCAGTAGTTGCTCTCGATGAAGGCGTGCCGGCGCCAGTCAACGCCTCCGCCCTCCAGCAGAGGACGGATGCTGCGGCCCGGCAGCCCCGGCGGCGGCGCGACGCCGGCGTAGTCGCACACGGTGGGAAACACGTCCACGCCGGAGATGAAGTGCTCCCGGTCGTAGCCTCCCTTGGGAATCGTCACGCCCGCGCCGAGACAGGCGGCGATGAACGGCACCCGGATGCTCTCCTCGTACAGGGTGAACTTCTGGAACATCTGATGCCGGCCGGCGGCCTCGCCATGGTCGGCCGTGAACAGGATCAGGGTGTCGTCGGCGCGGCCCGTGGCCTCCAGCGCGGCCAGCACCATGCCGACCTCCGCGTCCACCTTCTCCACGAAGCGGTACAGGTTCCACGCCAGGGCGCGCCACTGCAGCTCCGACCAGCGGCGCGTACGGCGCAGGATCGGCCAGTGGATGAGGCAATCGTCGTCGCGGCGCACCACGCGGTGGGTCATGGTTTCCGGCTCGTCGTAGTGGAAATTCGCCGGCAGCGGCGGCAGCTCGCCGGCGCTCAGGATTCCCTGCGCCACCGGGTCGGGAATCGGCGTCTCCTCGAAGTCGTGCCCGTACTCGCACACATCGTGCGGGTTGACCATGCCGATCTGCAGGAAGAAGGGCTCCTGACTGCCGCGCCCGGTGAGGAACTCCACCACCGAGCGGGTGGTCGCACCGTCGTAGTACTCGCCCCCGCCGGCCCCGATCCGGCGCTTGCCGACGTAGAGGGTACGGAAGCTCTCCGTGACGTCGCGGCCGGCGATATGCCACTTGCCGGCGTGGTAGGCGAGGAAGCCGTGGGCGTTCAGATGCGCTCCCAGGTCGGGGAGGTCGTCGTGCAGCACGCCCCGGTTGTGCGGCACGCCGGTCTCCGAGGAGTACCGCCCGGTCATCCAGCTCGAGCGCGCCGGCGCGCAGACCGGGTCCGTGCAATAGGCGCGCATGAAGGACAGGCCGTTGCGCTGCAGGCGGTCGATGTTGGGCGTGGCGAGATCGCCGTTGCCGTACGCGGAGATGGCATCCCACGTGTGTTGATCGGTGTGCAGGAAAATGATGTTGGGAGGCGAGCTCACGCCACACCCCCCTTGGATGCGGCGCTTGCCACCCAGGTCTGGAACAGACCCGATGCCACGGCCACCGTGCCGCGGCCGTCCACCCAGTAGTAGGTGGGCGGCAGACCGCGGCCGTGCGCGCACCACCCGGTGAAGGCGCCCAGATCCGCGTCGGGCGGCGGCCACTGCCAGACCCCGATAGGGGTCAGCCGCACCGGCTCGCGCAGCCGGTCCAGCTCCTCCAGCAGGGCCAGCTCGCAGCCCTCCCGCAAGCTCGGGAGGATGTCGAGAAGTGCCCACGGCGTGGTCAGCGGCCGGGTGCCGCTCCAGGTTGCCGCCGCCAGGGTGACGCCGTTCACGTTCAGCCGGATCGGCCGCGCGGCGTCCCGCCCGGGCGCTCCCAGCACGCCCGTGGCACGGTGACGACGATAGGAGCCGCCGGCGTCGTTGCGTATCTCGATCTGCCAGTCTCCGATGAGGCTGCGCCAGCGGTCGTCGGCGGCGCGGAACGCATAGGTGGCGTGCTCGCCGCTCGTGGTGTTGCGAGCGGTTACGCGATAGTCGGTCTCACCCGTGGCGGACCCGCGGGCGCGGTTCACCTCGACGCTGCCGATCGCCAGACGGGTTACCGGCGCGGGCTGGTACCCGCTCCAGAAGTTGGGCAGCACTCGGTAGACGGTGACGGCCTCCGGCGCCGGCGCAGCCTGCCGGTAGTAGTCCCGCAGCGTGGCCACCAGATCGGCCCCGAAGCCGGGTTGCTGCTGCGAGTGACTCTGATCGAACGACCAGTGCAACACCGGCGCCGCGCCGCCGGTTGCCGTAGTGCCCCTCATTCCGTTGCCACCGTACATTAGCGGACGACAGGCCATCGTCGAGAAGCTCGAAGAGATGGAAGACGCCCACCTCGGTGCCGCAATCCTGGAACGCATCCGCAGTGGGGAGGAACGGGTCCTAAGCTCCGCAGACACATGGCATGGTCTGCCATGAGCACGCCTGCTTGACGTCAGCAGCGAATTCTTGGCGAGCCGCCGAAAGGTTGCGAACCCGACGGCTCACCGGCCAAGGATGTCACGCTCGATCCGTCCCACGGCGTCATCCCAAGACTCAAGCTCCGCGGAGCCTGACTCGAGAGCCGCGACGCGTCGTCTGATCTCATCGGCCCAGGCCGACGCAGCATCCGTATCCGCCAAGCCATCGAGACTTGCAAGGAGCTCCCTGGCAACCTCAGCACGGCCCTTCGAGTCCAGGCGAAGCACGTCGGCAAGGACGGTCTCCGCAGTCTTGATCACGCCGTCACGGTACGCCGCAGGCGGTCGCTACCGGGTAGGAGGCGGGGTCACCCCCGCCGTCCCCCCACACCACCGTACGTACG
>JAPPKD010000095.1:0-3225 GCA_028820215.1 Spirochaetaceae bacterium
GTCCGGGTCGCCGGTCGTGTTGCGCCTTGCCCGCGGCACGGTGCTGCTGGCCGGCGCCGGCGTGCTGCTGGTGGTGACCGCGGCGGCGCTCGGGTCGTACGCAATTCCCCTGTCGGAAACCGCAACGGTCCTGCTCGACCTGGTGGGTCTGCGGGCTGGTGCCGCCGGTGACACCGAGCGGGCGATCGTGGCGACGATCCGGCTGCCGCGCATTGTGCTGGCGCTGCTGGTGGGCGCCGCGCTCGGCACGGCCGGGGCGGTGATGCAGGGGCTGTTCCGCAACCCGATGGCCGATCCGGGGATTATCGGCGTCTCCACCGGCGGCGCACTGGGCGCGGTGATCGCCATTGCCGTCGGTGCGCAGGCGGCGTTCGCGCTGGCGCTGCCGGCGATGGCGTTCGCGGGAGCCGCCGGCGCCCTGGCGCTGGTATTCGCGGTGGCATCGGTGGGCGGACGCTTCTCGATGGCCGCGCTGCTGTTGGCGGGAGTGGCGGTGAGCTTGTTCCTGGCCGCCATCATCTCCGCCATCGTGCTGTTCACCGAGGATCTGGGTGCGCAGCGCGAGATGATTTTCTGGCTCGCCGGCGGCCTCGACGCGTCGCGCTGGACGCACGTACGGCTGGCGGCGCCGTTCATCCTGGCGGGGCTGGCGGCGGCGGTGCTGCTGGCGCGCGACCTCAACCTGCTCACCCTGAGCGAGGAGGAGGCGCGCGCGCTGGGCGTGCGCGTCGGCATTACCCGCACCGTCCTGCTGCTCGCCGCTTCGCTGGTCACCGGCACCGCGGTGGCGTTTTCCGGCACGATCGCGTTCGTCGGGCTCATCGTGCCGCACGCGCTGCGCCTGCTGGCCGGCGCCGACCACCGCGTGCTGGTGCCGCTGAGCGCGCTCGGCGGGGCGCTGTTTCTGCTCGCCGCCGACACCCTGGCACGGCTGGTCATCGCCCCGGCGGAGATGCGCGTCGGCATTATCACGTCGCTCGTGGGAGCGCCGTTCTTCATCCTGCTGCTGGCTCGCCATAAGGCGCGGGCTGGAGCTATGTAACTTACTTTGGAGGAATTAGTTATGACTCAGTTACGAGGACTCTTCCGGGTCGTTGGCGGATTGTTTGCCGGCGCCCTGTTGTGGGGTGCGGCGACGGCCGCGTTTGCCGACGGGTATCCGGCGGTCTCGGGCATCGTGGATGTGAGCAACCGCGGCTGGCCGCGCGAGGTGGACAGCGGCGAGGGCCGCGTGCGCCTGGAGGCGCCGCCGCAGCGCATCCTGGCGCTGTCGCTCGGCCACGACGAGATGCTGCTCGCGCTGGTCGGGCGGGAGCGGCTGGCCGGCGTCGGACCGTTCGCGGCCGACACCACCTATTCCAACGTCGCCGGCCAGGTTGATGGGCTCGACACCCTGCCCTCCGGCGACCCGGAGGGGATACTGGCCCTGCGTCCCGACCTGGTCGTGGTGTCGCGCTACACCAAGGCGGACCTCGTGGAGCTGGTCAGGGAGACCGGCGTGCCGGTACTGCGTACCGCGCTGGAGAACTCCGCGGCGGGCAACATTCCCAACATTCTGCTGCTCGGGTACCTGCTCGGCGCCGAGGAGCGCGCGCTGGAGCTGGTCGCGGAAATCGAGGGCCGCATCGCGGCGGTGGCGGAACGGGTGCCGGCGTCCGGCGATCCGGCCATGCCGGCAGTGCTGGCGATCGCGCGCTTCTCGGACACCATCTACGCGGCCGGCGGCGGCACCACCGAAGGCGGCATCGTCGAGGCGGCCGGCGGCGTCAACGCGGCCGCGCGCGGCGGTATCGACGGGCATCAAACGGTGAGCATCGAGTCGCTGGCGGCGTTGGCTCCGGAGGTGATCCTGATCACCCAGCCGGCCGAGATGGGCGGCACGGCGCTGCGTGACGAGCTGCTCGCGGCGCCGGCGCTGGCAGCCGTCCCCGCGGTCGCCGAAGAACGCGTGCTGGTGGTAGCGCCGCGCTACTACACCACGCTGTCGCACTGGAACGTGCGCGGCATCGAGGAAACCGCCCGCTTGCTGTATCCGGATCGATTCGCGGGGGTGGAGTTTTCCGACTTCGCCCCTTACTGACAGCCAGCCGGGATGGATCGCCGCTCGAATGCAGCCGGAGAGTCGCCACCAAGTGCCGGTCGGAGACCTCGACGGACTCCGGCAGCCGGGCCGTGACCGCGCCGCCGGCCGGCAACGACCTGGCCGCCCGCGGGGTGTCGGTGCGCCTCGGCGGCGCGCCGGTGCTGCGCTCGGTGTCGGTGACTGCGCGAGCGGGCGAGGTGACCGGGGTGATCGGACCCAACGGGGCCGGCAAGAGCACGCTGCTGCGCGTGCTGGCAGGCGTGCTGGCCGCGGAGTCGGGGTCGGTGCGACTCGGAGCGGCAGACCTGAACGGCCTGGCCGCCCGGCTCCGTGCGCAGCGCATCGCCTACCTGCCGCAGCAGGACGCCGCGCAGCCGTTCACCGCGCTGGAGACGGTGCTCATGGGCCGCTACCCCTACCTGCGGCGGTTTCAACTGGAGGGGCGCCGCGACCGGCAGATCGCGCGTGCCGCGCTGGCGCGCACCGAGAGCCGGCGGTTCGAAGCGCGCGGCCTCGACCGCCTGTCGGGCGGCGAGCGGCAGCGCGTGCTGCTGGCGCGCGCGCTGGCCCAGCAGGCGGGCGTGCTGGTGCTCGACGAACCGCTGGCGAGTCTCGACCTGCGCCACCGGCTGGCGGTGATGGCGACCCTGCGGCGGGAGGCGGCGGGCGGCGCGGCAGTGGTGGTGGCGCTGCATGACGTGGAACTGGCCGGCCGCTATTGCGACCGGCTGGTGCTGCTGGCGGCAGGGCGGGTGGCGGGCAGCGGCAGCCCCGGCGAGGTGCTGATACCGGAGCAGTTCAGGGCGGTGTTCGGGGTGGAGGCGCTGGTATCGCGGGACGCGGAAACCGGACAGCCGCGGGTATGGCTGGTCGGCCCGAGCGAGCGCACGGGCGCGGAGGGGCTCGATGGCCTCGACTGACCTGAGCCTGCACCGTCACTGCGCGAATCTGGCCGCCGCGTTGGCACGCATCGGGCCGCCGGACGCGGACGCGATGCGCCGCGCCGAGGCGCGGCAGCGCGTGCTTACCAAGCCGCCCGGCAGCCTGGGACGGCTGGAGGAGTTGGCGGTGCGGCTGGCCGGCATGTTCGGCGACGCGCGCCCGCGGATCGGCGGCAAGGCGGTGATCGTGGCGGCCGGCGA
>JAPPKD010000095.1:3325-6266 GCA_028820215.1 Spirochaetaceae bacterium
GCCGGGGCCGACCTGATCGCCACCGGCGACATGGGAATCGGCAACACCACCGCCGCGAGCGCAATCACCGCCGCGGTGACCGGCCGTCCTCCGGAAGTGACGACGGGGCGCGGGACGGGGCGCAGCGATGACCAGTTGCGCAACAAGATCGCCGTGGTGGAACGCGCGCTCGCGTGCAACATGCCCGATGGCGGCGATGCGCTCGACGTTCTGGCCAAGGTGGGCGGCTTCGAGATCGGTGTGCTGGCCGGCGTCATTCTGGGCGTAGCGAGCCTGCGCCGCGTCGTGGTGCTGGACGGCTTCATTGCCGGCGCGGCGGCGCTGGCAGCCGTCCTCCTGAGTCCCCATGCCGGCGGGTACCTGGTCGCCGCGCACCGCTCGGCCGAACCGGGGCACCGCGTGGTGCTGGCGCACCTCGGCCTGCGACCGCTGCTGGACCTGGAACTGCGCCTGGGCGAGGGCAGTGGCGCGGTGCTGGCGATGCCGATCATCGAGGCGGCCGCGGCCTGCCTGGCGGAGATGGCGACGTTCGCCGAGGCGGGCGTGTCCGGCCGCGACGGGCCATGAACGGCCTGCGCGCGGCGCTGACCTTTCTCACCATCCTGCCCGCCGGCGCCGGCAACAGCGCCGGCGGCACGCGCGCGCTGGCTGCCGCGCCCGCCTGGTTCCCGTGCGTCGGGCTGCTGCTCGGTGCGATTGTCGCCGCGCTCGACCTGCTGTTCGGCGTGGCCGGCCTGCGGCCCGCTTCCGAAGCGTGCGCCGCGGCGCGTGCCGCGGCGTGCGGGGCTCTCTCCCTGCTGGCCGCCGCGCTGCTGGTCAGCGCGCTGGCGGTGCTGACTCGCGCCCTGCACCTGGACGGCTTCATGGACACCTGCGACGCGCTGCCGGGCGGATTCAGCCGCGCCCGCCGCCTGGAGATCCTGCGCGATTCCCGCGTCGGCGCGTTCGCCGTAGTGGGTCTGGCGTGCCTGCTGCTGATCAAGGTCAGCGCGCTCGCCGCGCTGCCGGCCGCGAGCCGGTCCGCGGTCCTGCTGCTGTTCCCGTGCCTGTCGCGCTGGGCGATGCTGCTGGCGATGGAGATATTCCCGTACGTGCGCGAACGGGGCGCGGGCACCCCGTTCGCCGACCGCCGCGGCCGAGGGGCGCTGATCGCCGGCAGCGGCACGGCCGTGGTGGCGGGGCTGGCCTTGGCCGGCTGGTGGGCGGTGGCGTTGCTGGCGCTGGCCGGCGCGGCCGCCTGGGCGGTGGCGGCGGTCGCACGCCGCCTGATCGGTGGCATGACCGGCGATATCTACGGCGCGGTGAACGAGATCGCGGAGGTGGCGGTGCTCGTTGCAGCGGCGGCGATCACGGCCGGGGGTTCCGGCGCCTTGCGGTCGCCGGTCGCCGGCTGGTTTGACGGAGCGGGATGATGGAAGCAAGCAGGTGGTACCTGGTTCGGCACGGCGAGACCGCCTGGAACCGGGAGTCGCGGTTCCAGGGGCAGGCGGATCCGCCGCTGAACGACGCCGGACGGACGCAGGCGCGGGCGGTTGCGAAGCGCCTGGCGGCGGTTTCGTTCGCCGCGGCGTACGCGAGCGACCTGGGCCGCGTCACGCAGACGGCGGCGGCCGTCGCGCGCGGCCGCGCGTTGCGGGTAACCGAGTTGGCCGAGTTGCGCGAGAAGGGCTTCGGCGAGTGGGAGGGCCTGACCTACCGGGAAGCGGAGGCGCGGGATCCGGAGCACTACCGCCGCATCTTTCGCGCACCCACCTACGACGAGGATACCGCGCCGCCGGGCGGGGAGAGCGACCTGCAGATGTTGGGGCGGGTGTCGGGAGTCGCGCGCCGGCTGCGCGACGAGCACGGCGGGCGCGATGAGAACGTCCTCATAGTGGGACACGGCGGCTCGCTGTGTGCGCTGATCGTGTCCCTGCTGGGGTTGCAGGCGCGCGCGATCTGGCGGTTCAGAATTGCCAATTGCGGCCTGTCGCAGGTCACGGTGTTCGACGACGGCGCCGCGACGCTGGACCTGTTCAACGACACCGGCCACCTGCGGTCATGCGCGGCGCACTGACCTTCATCGTCGGCGGTGCTCGCTCCGGGAAAAGCGCGCGTGCCGAGCAGCTCGCGGCGCGCGGCGGGCGGGTGCTGTACGTCGCCACGGCCGAGGGGCGGGACGAGGAGATGCGAAGCCGCATCGCCGCTCACCGGGCCGCCCGCCCGGACCACTGGGACACGCTGGAGGAACCGCTCCACCTGGCGGGCGCGTTGCGGTCCGTTCACCACCGCTACGACACCGTGTTGATCGACTGCCTCACCCTGTGGGTCAGCAACCTGTTGCTCGATCGCCAGCCGGGCACCGCTTCCGGGGGCGATCTGGAGGAGCGTATCTTGATCTCTACAAGAGAGTTGCTGGACGTCTGCGCGGGTTCGCGCGCGCACTGGATCGTGGTCAGCAACGAGGTCGGGCTGGGCGTGGTGCCGCCATCGCCGCTCGGTCGCGCCTACCGCGATGCGCTCGGCCGGGTGAACCAGGCGGTCGCCGCGCGGGCCGGCGAGGTGTGCCTGATGGTGGCGGGCTTGCCGCTGCAGATCAAACCGCCCGCGAAAGGAGATTTGGAGTGATGACCGACCGCAATGACAGCGCAGAGGCGCGCGAGTCGCCGGGCGCCGGCGCCGCCGACCGCGAGCACGCCGAGCGCATGCGCCGGCTGCAGGCCGAGCAGCGCGCCAAGGTGGCGCGTGCCGTAAATCCGGAGCGCGGGCTGGTGCTGGTGCATACCGGCGACGGCAAGGGCAAGTCGAGCGCCGCCTTCGGCGTGGCCGCGCGCGCCCTCGGATGGGGACAGCGGGTCGCAATCGTGCAGTTCATCAAGGGCCAGTGGCAGACCGGCGAGCGGCGCTTCTTCAGCCGCTTCCCGGAGCAGGTGGAGTGGCGCACCACCGGCCAGGGCTTCAC
>JAPPKD010000087.1 GCA_028820215.1 Spirochaetaceae bacterium
CCGGGCTAATATGAGGTCCGTGGGCTGAAGTCGAGCCGCGGCCACTAGGCGGGGGCTTCACCGCGACTCTGGGTGTCTCGTACGGATGCGCAGCCGGCACCCACGCCAAGCACATCCATGGGAGCGTGAACAGATGCCGCGAGGTCAGGAAATGCAGGTGGCACGCACCTATTCCGAGCCGTGCGGCGAAGCCGTCCAAAGAAGATACAGGTCCCGTCCCGCTACCGTTCCAGGTAGTCGCGCGCCCAGCTCCCGCCGGCGGCGCCGCTGCCGGGAGACCGCCACAGCGCCTGAACGGCGTCACCGGCGCCATACTCCTCGAGGGACGCGAGCAGGAGCTCGTGCATCTCGGCTACCGTGCCGCGGTTCGCCTCGGCGACGTCCCGCTCGGCACGCGGATCGGCCGCCAGGTCGAAGAGTTGCGGCGCCCCACTTGGGCCGACCGGCGCGTAACCCCAGGTGCCGCCGCCGGGCAACGGCGTGCGGGCGCGCAGGAACGGGGTGCTGGCACGGGCCGGAATCAGATCCGGGGTCTCGGCTGCCGGCCGGATGTGCGCCGCGGTGATCACGTGGTCGCGCAGCGAACCCGAACCGGCGAGCACCTCGGCGGCGAACGATCTGCCGTGCAGCGGCTCGGGCGGGGCGATCTCCACGCCGGCCAGCTCGCACAGGGTGGGCAGCAGATCGAACGGCTGCGCCAGCAGGTCGAGCCGCGCACCCGCCGGCACCGGGCCGGCCTGGGCCCGGCCGGCGATCAGGCACAGCTCGTCGCTCAGCACCGGATAGAGCGGCCAGAACCGCGCGTCCTCGTCGACGTGGCTGCTCTTGCCGCAGCAGCCGTGCTCGCCGATCGCCATGCCGTGGTCGGCCATCACCACGACCAGCGAGTTGCGCCACAGATCGAGGTCGTCGACCTTCGCAAGGACGCGCCCGATGTGGCGGTCGACCAGCTCCGCCTCGGCGGCGTAGTGGGACCACAGGTTGCGCAGCTCGGCGGGGGTGTAGTGGTCGGCAGGCCCGTAGTTGGGATGCAGCATCGGCGGCCCGTCGTAGTCGGGGTCGTAGCGCCGCACCAGGTACTCGGGCGGGTCCCACGGCTCGTGCGGATCGAAGAAATCGACCCACAGGAAGAACGGCCCGGCGCGGTAGTTGCGCTCCAGCCAGGTGGCGGTGGTCGCGGCGGTTCGGGCGCAGAAGGTGTCGGCCTCGGTGCGGATGGCGTTCGTCCACTCGTGCAGATCGACCAGCGAGCCGCCGAAGGTCTCCGGGAGACGGCGCGTCTTGGCGCGCGGCATCGCCGGGCCGACCGGGTCGTTCATGTGCAGCAGGGTGAGGTCCCCCTCCTGGCCGCGGTGCTGGTAGCTGCCGTGAAAGCCCACCTGCAAGCCCGCCTTGAACAGGTGCGGCGTGTCGCAGATGAGCTGCGTGAAGTAGCCCTGCTCGGTCAGCAGCGTGGCGATGTGGTTGCCGGTGCTGTGGCTGATCGGCTGCCAGCCGTAGTGCGGCCAGCCGGCGCGCCCGCTGGCGAAGTCGGTGCGGTGCGGGATGGTGGGGAAGCTGCCCATGGTGAGCCCGGTGAGCTCGGTCGCGCGGTCGTCGGCGAAGCGGTCGAGCGCGGGCGTGCGCACCGGCCGCGCGGCGCGGCTGCCGAGGTTGTCGCGCCGGAACGTGTCGGTGATCAGGACGATGATGTTGGGATGGTCGGAAGCTGCCACGGGAGCCGAGTCTACGCGCCCTGTCTCCGGATTGGCAAAGCGCCCGCCGTGAGCCTACTCAGCGAGCCCCGAGCACAGGTCCCCGCTGGTCACACTCGGGCACCAGAACTGTTCAATATAGCGTACCACCAGCTCCGTCGCTTCTTCGTGGCTGACGTAGGGGACGCGCGCCGGGTTGTACATGCAATCGGTGAGATCGCGGACCAGGAAGACCGGAATCCCCCAGCCCACCAATTGCTTGATGGCGAAGCTGCGATTCAGCACGCACATGTTGGTGTGCACGCCGGCGATCAGCACCGTGTCGATGCCGCGCTGCCGGTACAGCGCCAGCAACTCCAGGCCGTCATCGCCGATGGCGTCGCGTTCGCCGTCGATCCACACCCCGGCGTGCTGGCGGCTCCAGCAGCGGGTGCCCTCGGCAGCCGGATCGCCGGCGGTGTCGGAGGAATCGCTGCCGTCGATGGGCAGCGTCGGATCGGGGTGCGCGCGTTCGGCCGGTGCGGATGCTACCGGCGGCGCCTGCAGCATCCGCACCCGCGCCGGATGGCCGGCGTAGAACGGCATCATGCCGGAGGGCGCGTGCACGACCAGCATGCCACGCTCGCGGGCAACGCGGGCGGTGCGGTCGATACGCGGCACGAGGGGCTCCAACCGCTCCTGGGCGCCGCGGCACCAGTGGCGGTCCCACACGTCGCACAGCAGGAGCGCCGTCCGCGCCGGACGCAGATCCACCGGCCGCTCCACGACGCGCCAGTCGCGATAGCCGAGCTCGTCCAGCGCCAGCTCGCGCCGGCGGACGGTGACGCGCATGCGGGTGGGACGGCCGTTCAGGCGCCCGATTGCGGAGCGTCGAACACGGCGTCGACATCGGTGGCGAACCCTGTCAGCGACGGCGACGTGGCAGCCTCGCCGCGCGCGAACGCGCCGTGCTCCACGTAGGTATCGCCTGCCAGCGCAAGCACGGTGATGGTCTCGTCGCGCGGGTCGGCGATCCAGTACTCCGGGATGCCGGCCGCCGCGTAGTCGGCGCGCTTCTCCACGAGATCCCGATCCGGGTCATCCGGGCTGACGACCTCCACCACCAGGTCCGCACCCAACCAGAAGCGGTCCTGACGGCGCGGATCGGAGCGGTCGCGGAGGAGCAGCACGTCGGGTTCGCGGAACAACCCCTCGCGGACGCGCATGCGCAGCGCGGCGACTCGGGCAACCCCGCCCCGCGGCTCAAGGTAGTCGCGGAACTGCAGGTACAGGAACAGGAGTACCGCCTGATGCGTATCGGTGGGCATGGGCAACTCCTCGACGTCACCGTCGGCGAGCTCAATCAGGCGGTTGGTGTGGTCGGTGAGCCACAGGTACTCCCGGTCACTCCACGCGCCCTGGGGAGGCAGAACGTCGCAGAGCAGTGAGGACAGCGCCTCCTGCGGGGACGGCGCCGCCGGCGGTCGTTCTGGCGTCGCGGCCACACGTACTCCTAACGTGACCGGGAGGGGCCGTCAATCCCCCGTGCGGCAGGAGCAACGCCGGTATCCGTCAGGAGTGCACACTCCGCCTGCAGCCACATTGGGCGACGCTCGCGGTGCAGTAACCGTTCCCTATACTATCGCCTCCGCCGAGGTACGCGGTCGTCCATGCCACCCAACATCCTCTGGATCTGCACCGACCAGCAGCGCTACGACACGATCGGCGCCGGCGGCAACCCGCACGTCCGCACGCCGCGGCTGGACCGCCTGTGGCGTGAAGGCACCGCGTGGACGCACGCGTTCTGCCAGAGCCCGATCTGCACGCCGAGCCGCGCCAGCTTCCTGACCGGGACCTACCCCAGCACCTGCCAGAACACCCGCAACGGCAACGCGCACTACCGCGGCCGCTACCCGCTGGTCACCCGGCTGCTGGCCGGCGCCGGCTACGACTGCGGCCTGATCGGCAAGCTGCACCTGGCCGGCGCGTACGAGCGGCCCGAGCCGCGCGGCGACGACGGCTACCGCTACTGGCGCTGGAGCCACGCGCCCCGCGACGGCTGGCCGTCCGGCCACGCCTATGCCGACTGGGTGAGGGCGCAGGGCCACGACCTGGGCGAGCTGATCAAGGACCCGGCGGGCGTACCGGCGGAACTGCACCAGACCACCTGGTGCGCGGAACAGACGATCGACTTCATGCGCGAGCGGCGCGGCGCCGACACGCCGTGGCTGGCCACGGTCAACATCTACGACCCGCACGAGCCGTTCAACCCGCCGGCAGCGTACCGCGCCCGCTTCGACCCGGAACGGATGCCCGGCCCGCTCTTTCGCCCGAGCGACCTGGAGCAGCAACGGCGGCTGCGCGCTGTCGACTTCCAGAGCGAGGCGCGCGACCCGTCCGGCCCGCTCGACATCGCCCATCCGGTGCTGCCGTACTACCCCGGCCGCGACTCCGCGCAGGAGGCCGACGCCGCGACGTTCGCCCGCGACGCGAAGACGTTGCAGGCCGCCTACTACGCGATGGTCGAGCTCATCGACGATCAGGTCGGGCGCATGCTGGACGCGCTGGAGGAGTCCGGCCAGACGGAGGACACGCTGGTGATCTTCACCAGCGACCACGGCGAGACGCTCGGCGACCACGGTTTGATCTGCAAGGGCTGCCGATTCTACGAGGGACTGGTGCGGGTGCCGCTGATCCTGCGCTGGCCCGGCCGGATCGAGTCAGATCGGATCACCGACGGGCTGGTCGAGCTGACCGATCTGGCACCCACGCTGCTGGCGGCCGCAGGACAGCCCGCGCCGCCCTGGATGCAGGGCAGCTCCCTGCTGGACGGCAGAGCCGGCCGCGAGGCGGTGCGCAGCGAGTACTTCGATGCCGTCGACGGCCCGGACGGCAGCTACGCGACCATGTACCGCACGCGGACGCACAAGCTGGTCGTCTACCATGGCCACGCGCTCGGCGAGCTCTACGACCTGGAGGCCGATCCGGGCGAGTTCGACAACCTCTGGGACGAGCCGGCCGCGGCCGGCGTCAAGTCCGATCTGCTGCTGCGCAGCTTCGACGCCTCGATGCGCGCCGCCGTCGACGTGGGTGAGGAACGCATCGGCCCGATGTAGCCGCTCCGTCAGTCGCACGCCGTCGCTACGGCGAGCGCCGCGCACACCAGTCGCATCTTGCGATCGTCCAGCGCGCCGACGTAGCCGCGCAGGTGCGACCGCTCGACGGTCTGTACGTGGTCCAGGTTGACCGCCGATTCCCGCTTGAGGCCTTCCTCGACGCCGACCCGAACCTCGCTGGGGACGCCGTGAATCGTGGACGTGATCGGCGCCACGATGACGGTACTGAGCATCGGGATCACCTCCTGGCGGCTCAGCACCACCACCGGGCGGCGCTTGTCCGGCTTGCGGAACTCGTGCATCCATACCTCTCCGCGGTTCACCCGGCTGGCCATCAACCGTCGTCCGGCCATGCCCCACGGTCCGCCCAGCCGTGCAGCTCGTCCGCAGCGACGCCCCGCGCGTAACCCTCCCGATAGCGGCGTGCTATCTCCTCGGCGCGCTTGCGGCGGAGGTATGCGGCCGCAGCGCGGCGCAGGACAGCGGATCTGCCCTCTCTCCGGACCTCTTCATCGGCATCCAGCGCAGACAGAAGCTCCTCGTCGATAGTGACCTGTATAGCTTTCATACATCATTCCTGTATGGACTGATATACAGCATATGCAGGCTGTTCATGTGGGATCAAGCCGGTGCCCGAAGCCGGCACGCCGACGATCCGCCCGGACGGTATGGGCCGCTCGCTATGCGCCGCGCGCCCGGGACGCGAAGATCCGCTCCACCCGGCCGGTCACCAGCATGAAGCCGATGAGCGTCAGCCATACCACGAACGCGGCGCCGGAGACCCGGTGCACGACGATCACGGCGTGGATCCACACCAACTGCATGGCCACGCCGACGATCGCCGAGCCGGGCGCGATGAAACGCAGCACGTCGCCGATCCGCCACATCCGGTAGGCGGCGGCGATCAACGCAAGGCCTGCCAGGCTGAACCCGGCCCTGCCGGCAACGCCGTGCAGGCTGTCCAGGATCGCCATCGCCGGAGCGATCGCATCGAGCGCAGCGGCCTCCAACGGATTCGGCGCCACCAGCGCCAGCACCACCGCGCAGGAACCGGAAAGACCGGTCACGATGCCGGAGCCGGCCAGCAGGAGCGGCACCGCACGCGTGCCCAGCCGCTCGCGCATGATCCAGGTCCGCAGCAGGTAACGGGCACCGACGGCCAGCGTGATGCCCGACAGTAGACGCGCCGCCCCGCCGACCCCGTAGCTGCCCCGGGCGGCGCCGATTGCGGCCAGCGACTCCGCCAGCGTCGGCAGGTCGGCGCCCGCGGCCACCCGGCCGGCAACCGCCACCACGGTCGCGGCCGCCGTCAGCAGCAGCCACCAGCCCGCTCTACGGGCCGCGGGGTCCGGCCCTGGGTCCATGCTCATCTCCATGCTTCGCGTCCTCCTGCCACGGGGCGAGAGACGCAATTAATGTAACTATTCAGCCGTGGCGGACGGTCTGAGGCAGGGAGGGATCATGGGGCGGC
>JAPPKD010000191.1 GCA_028820215.1 Spirochaetaceae bacterium
GCCGCCGGCCGCGCTGCAAGCAGGTGGGCTTGCGACCCTCCGACGCTGGCTGCGGGCTCGCTGTCGATGACTCCGCCTGGCCGCCGCGGCAATGCCGCGGCGGCGGATCGTTCGCCAGGGTGCAGATCCGACCGCCGACTGAGATCGAGGCTTCGAATCGAGCCGCCAGTGTTTGATGACCTCCCCTCCGGGCCATGCCGTCTCCGTCCGGGCGAGAGTACCGACCTGTGGGGGGCTCAACGGCGGGTCGCCACAGCGTCCCGTCGCCGCCAGCGTCGCTGCTGAGCGCCTTCCGCACCCGGGGCTGGGCAGTGCGGGGAGCATCGAGCGGCGGGCCGTCGGACGGGAACCGTCTGGTTGTGGTACGCCGGCTGAACCGCGTACGGTGATGCCGAGGGCCGCGCACCTGGACGCTCGGTGCACACAGAGACGGCAAGGTCAGGCAGATGACCCGCGCGAGACAGCGCCGCGGCGTCCGCAAGCGCCGAGCGGCACGCGAAGCGACGGAACGCCGGGCCCGGCGGGTGCCAGCGACGAGCGTCCTGCCCCGCCCACCCGAGCGGCGCGAGCGGCCGGATTCCTGCCGGCACATCTGGGAGGAGCCCGCTGAGGTCGGGCACGCGGGCGGGCGGGACCAGGATCTGATCCGGTGCTGCGAGTCCTGCGGCGGGTTCGCGCGCCGCTGTCCGCGCTGCCGCCAGTTCCACCTGCCCTCGGCGGGACCAGGCGGGGAAGGCTCGATGCCCTGGTGGGTCTCCGAGGGCTGGCTGCGGGAGCACGGCTGTCCCCGCCGGCCCCTGGGCGAGGTGCCGATCCCTTTCGTCTGGCTGCCCGACGGCGAGGGTCTGCCGGAGTTCGAGCTGGCCGAGTACGAGGCGCTCAAGGACGAGCCGGGCCGCTACGAGCTGCGCTGGTTGAGCTGAGCGGGACCGCGTCGCCTTCGGTGGAGCGATGGCCATAGGTTCTGAGCCGTCCGTTAAACGCAGAGAGGCCCGCACAAAGAGGGCCGGAGGAGGTCATCGCCCAGGCGACGATGACCTCCTCCCTAGGCGCGGTCCGCTCAGCCGCCGGCGGCGGCCAGTCCTGCCTCCTGCTCGCGTTCCAGCGCCCAGTCGAACAGCGAAGGACCAGAAGGTCGCGTGCTGCGACCGCGGGGCTTCGGTTCGTCGGGCCCGTCGGCCAGGAACTCGGCCCAGCTGAACAGCGTCTGCTGCTCGCCCTGGCCGTGGTGGCTTGCGCAGGGAACCAGGTCGACCACTGGTTGGTCGGCGGCGTCCGAAGGAGCTGGAAGGACCAGCGGCTCCGCTGCCGGCTCCATCCGCTCCCAGTCGGCGTCGACCAGCAAGTGGTCCGCCTCGGCCGCCACCTGCTGCGCTTGCCGGAAGATGTCCTCGACCTCCCCGTCGTCGGTCTCGCCCGAGACCAGCTTGCGGGCCAGGGCCATCATCAGATCGTCGCCGGTATCGCCGTAGGCGGCGAGGCCGTCCTCGGGCAGGTCGCCCTCGACCGCAAGCGAAGACTGCAGCTTCTGCGCGACCAGCTTGAGCGCGTCGGCCTGCAGCGTCGAGCGGTAGGCCATGAACACGACCTTGACCGGCCGGTGCTGACCGATTCGCCAGGAGCGGCGCGAAGCCTGGCGCATGGTGTAGACCGAGTAGTCGGTCTCGTACCAGCACACGGTCGGGAACTGGATCAGGTCGAGGCCGGTCTGGACCAGGCGCGGGTGACAGATGAGCACGTCAATGCCCTCCTCGACCCGCTTCGCGACCCAGGCCTCGCGCTGCTTCGGCTGGACCCTATCGGCCTTCATCACCGCCGTCTTGAACCCGTGCCGGGTGAGCAGGGTCTCCAGCCGCCCGGTGATGTCGCGCGTCCCGGTGTGGGTGGCGTAGACCAGCACCCGCCGTCCGGCCAGGCGTTCGGCGGCAACCAGGTCTATGAGCTGCTGCTCCTTGGGATAGACGCGCTCGGCATCGAGCGGCGGCAGCTGGACAATGAGGTCGCCCGTGTCCGGATCGAACACGGACTCGCCTCTGGTGCAGCCCTCGGGATAGGCCAGGAGCGCCTGCAGGTAGGTCGAGAGCAGCCGCGCCGAACCGCGCTCGATCGCCTTGAGCAGGGCGCGCTTGAGGTCGGTGGCGAGGATGCGGTAGGCCGAGGCCTGCGAGAGGCCGTGGATGCCCTCCTCGGTGTCCATGCTGGCCACCTGGATCTGCTCCTCGTAGGGCGGCAGCTCCGAAGCGACATCGGCGAGCCTGAGGAACAAGGAATGGCCAATCAGGTGGAACAGCGCCGCCGGCGCCATCCCCGGCCGCTCCTTCTCCTGCTTGCGGTAGTGGCGCCGGCGCGAGACCGAACCGTCCTCGGTCGGGTCGTCGTCGCGGTCGTTGCGCACGCGCTGTTCGAGGAAGCCGTAGCGTTCGACCCACTTGCGCTCATCCGAGCGGCCGAACTCCGAGCGGATCTCGGGTGAGAACCTATAGAGCAGGTGGAAGAGCGTACTCGCATACCCTCCCATCAGAGTTCCACTCAGGCTCAGTGACTTGCCGCAGGCGTCGGCCAGGATGCCGGCCGAGAGGCCCTGGGCGGAACCTCGCGCCTTCATTTCATGGACCTCGTCCACGATCAAGAGGTCGAAGTAGCCGCGCATGTGCTGCTTGACGTAGTCGGCCAGCGGGTACTTGCGCGGGCCCTGCCCGGGCGTGCGGCGGGCCACGAGGCCGGCGTTGTGGCCGGGCGTCTCGGTCTCGACCGGGCGCGCCTCGGCCGTCCAGAGGGGCGTCCCGCACCTGGGGCAGTTGTGACGCTTCTTGTCCAGCTGCCGGTGCGTGACGGGGACGCCTTCGGCGTCCACGATCTGCTGGGTGCAGTCGGGGCAGGCCGGGATCATGATGAACTCCGAGGTCTCCTCGTCGCGGACCGGGTTGCCGTCCTCGTCCTTGAGCCGGCGCGTCCAGTAGGCGGGGCGAAAGCGGTGGCCCAGCTTGGCGCGTGAATGGGACATGACCACGTACTGCGGCCCCGTACCCTCCTGCCGCCTGAGCTGCTCCAGGTCGGTGATCGAGTCGGCGATCCCGGTGCGGACCAGGGGGATCGTCTCCTCGATCTCGCGCTGCCACTTGCCGACCAAATGGGGCGGGCAGAGCACCAGCACGCACTTGAAGCCGGCCAGCTGGGCGGCGGCGATGGCGATGAACGTCTTGCCCACGCCCATCTCGCCGACCACGGTCGTGCCGCGCTGCTCGGTCAGGCTGAGCGCCGCGCCGCGGATGATGGTCTCCTGGGCGCCCATCGGTTGTCGCTTGAGTTGCGGCAACGGGCGCTGGTCGGCCTGGGGCCGGTAGCGGGGTGGATAGCTGTGGACGATCCGCTTCGTGATTGCCTCGCGGTAGGTGTCGATGAACTCGGACAGGTTCATGGTTGCGGTTGCTCCTCGATGTGGGCCCGCGCCGCTTGGACGCAGTCGGCCAGTCGCTCGTATTCGTCGCGGTTGAGACCGCAGCGGCACCACCAGCTGAAAGTGCTGCCCGCGGTCCTGTTGCCGTGTTCGCCTGGGGCGACGAGTTCCTCGAAGAAGATCTCGCAGCCGTGCTTGTTGCTCCAGTCGGTCATGTGGGGTTACTCCTCGATGTGACGCCGGGCGCCCGCGACGCAGTCGGCCAGGTCCTCGTACTCGTCGTGGTCGCGGCCGCAGCTGGCGCACCAGTAGCGGTAGGTGGTCTCTGAGGCGTCTTGGCCGTGCTCGTCGATCGGGGTGATCCGGTCGAAGTAGATGTGGCAGCCCTCGCGGTTCAGCCAGGGGTTCATAGGTCGGGATCCGTTCCAGCCCGGCCCGCGCGGTCGGCGGGTCGGGCGATAGGAAGATCGATGTGGGGTCTAGGCGGTGAGCCGCAGCGGCAGCTGGCGCTCAGGGGCGGCGCCGGCGAGTCGCTCGGCCAGCAGCCGGGCGGTGTTGCGGTCAATCACGTCGTCCATGTGCAGCAGTTCGAGTTCGAACAGCTCCGAGATGACATCGCCGACCCTGACGTAGGCGTCGAGGTCGGGCAGGGTTCGAGCCGGCTCAGGCATCGCTGACCAGCCAGACCCGATCGTCGGGCTGCCAGGCGACCAGCTCGACTCGATCCTCGGGCCGGCAGTGCTTGACGTAGCGGCCGTCCGGGGCCGTGCTCTCGGCCAGCACCTGCCGCCCCACCGCCGCGCGTTCGGCGGTCTGCTGGTCGAACATCGGGTAGTCGCGCTCGCGGCTGCCGTGGGCCTCCCGGCGGGCGCAGGTCGCGCACTGGTTGAGCGGCAGTGCGTCGGCGTCGGGTGTGTAGGTCTGGTCTCCGACCTCGTAGGTCTCGCGGCAGAAGCCGCACTGGGTAGTCTGGGTCATGTCAGGTCTCCGTATCTGACGAGAGCGGGCGAGGGATTACGCCCCTCGCCCGCTTGCGTGGTTCCGTGGGAAGCTGGTTCGCTCATCGGTCGTCGTCCGGAATCCGCTCGGCGCTCTGGGGCGTGTGTTCGGTCATGTAGCCGCAGCCGTCGCAGGGCATGCGGACGACCTCGGTCTCGTGGTAGCGGTAGTCGAAGTACTCGTCCGTGGACGTGTGCCCGCAGCGGTCGCAGGCGTAGTGGACTCTGAGTCGGGGCATAGTGGATCTCCTGTTCCTGCCTGGGCGTACCCGGGCGGATGATTAAAATTCGCGGTGCTCGCGCGGGTGTGCGCAGGCGTGGCCCATCGCGTCCTCGACCAGCGAGGCGAGCTGCTCGCGGGTCGGACGCGCGGGAAGAGTGAAGTGGTGGTCGCACTGCTCGTCTCCCGAGGGCGCCAATGCTCCGGTCTCATCCTCGCCGTAGCCGGGCCAGCTGCAACCGATCGGCGGAAGGCCTCTGAGTGCCTCCATGTAGGCGGCGATGGTGAGTACTTCGAGCGAACGGGGGCGCTGGTCGGCCTCCGTCTCCTGCTGCGCCGCGAACCTGAGCAGCAGGCTCTGAACGCAGTCCGTGCAGAGCGCGGTCGCGGTCGTCTCGCTCTCGTCGATGAGGACGTAGAGGATGGGACCCGCGTAGGTCTCGTCCCGGTGGTGATCGCAGTGCCAGTCCGTGTAGGGCTGGTAGTCGGGGCAGGTGGTGGTCTCGGTGGTCACGGGTTCCTTTCAGGTTCTCTCTCAGCGGCGATGGGCCGCACGGTGTGGGGGGCTTAGTGAGGCACGTGCCTGCTAGGCCTCGATTCGTTCGATCCGGCCCGAGTCGAGGTCGAGCGTGACCACGCTGGTGCGCAGCTGCTCGCGGTAGACGTCGTGCGTCTCGCCCTCCTCGACCAGGACCATCTCCTTCTTGGTCTGGCCTTTGACCAGCACGCGCGATTCCGGGGTCTCCAGTTCGAGGTTGTCGAGGAAGCCGGCCGCGACGAGCATCGCCAGGTGTCCCTTGCGCAGCGGCATCAGCGGGCGCGCGGTCGCGTCGGTCGGCGGCCAGAACGCCTCGGTGATCTCGTCCTGGGTCCAGAGCCCGCGCTGGCGGGCTTCGGCGACCGCCTTCGCGAAATCGATCACCCGGGTCGTGAACATCACGGGGCCGGGCGGCGACATACCGATGTCGTATTCAGGCGTCAGGGCGCGACTCAGCGACGGCAAGTCGTCGATGCCGGCGACAAGGTCGCGCATCGCCCGCGCGTCGGGCCGCGGCTGCGGCTTGCGTACGCCGATGACGA
Organism: Spirochaetaceae bacterium; assembly: GCA_028820215.1. The sequence continues at coordinate 5,696 of JAPPKD010000191.1, forward strand.
CGACCTGGTCGAACGCCTCGACCTCGGGCTCAGGGAACGACCAGGCCCGGACGCGCCGGTAGTTGGTCGTCAGGAAGCGGGCCGAGGTCGGGAGCTGCGAGCGCGGGATGATGTAGACCAGCACCCCGTCCGGCTCCAGATACCTCGAGCACTGCGTGAGAAACGCCTGCTCCACCCGCTTGTCTTCCCGGTCCCAGTCGTAGGGTGGGTTGAGCCAGAGCAGGTTGAACGTGCGGTTGGCGATCGAGCAGCGGAAGAGGTCGCTGGCCAGCGCGTGGTCGAGTTGTTCGGCCGCTTCTTGCGCCCGCTCCGTGTGCAGTTCGACGCCGTAGGTCTCGACTGTCACGTGACGGTTCATCGAGTCCGCCAGCTGGCGCAGCGCGTCGCCTGGTCCGCAACAGGGGTCGAGAACCCTGACGATCTGGTCGCGGTTGCGGCCGTAGCGAACGGGCGCGAACAGCAGCGAACGGACGTGGTCGACCACGCGCGGCGGGGTGGGGTAGAGTTGGGTAGGAACGGCGCCGCCGATGGCCGGATTGCTCCGACTGGTTTGCGCCA